>DATBAW010000085.1:0-41927 GCA_036271335.1 Thermoanaerobaculia bacterium | reverse complement strand
CAGTACCCGGCGGCCAAGATGAAGACGTTCTCGTTCGAGCCCCATCCGCTCGCGGTCTACGACGGCGACGTGGTGATGGTGGCCTCGTTCCAGCTGCCGAAGGGGGTGAAGCCCGGCGCCTATCCCGTCAGCGCCTCGCTGCGCTACCAGGCCTGCAACGACTCGCAGTGCCTGCCGCCGGTGACCGCCGAGGCGAAGATCGAGCTCAAGGTGAGCCCGGGCGGCCAGACGCAGAACGGCTCGGTCTTCACTCAGGCAGCCACCCAGGCGGCTGGCGGCGGCGGGGCGGGCTCGCAGGCGCCCGCGGGGCCGGCGATCGAGACCGCCACCGCCAAGCCAGGAGGTCCGGGCGGGAGCCTCGCCCTGACGCTGCTGATCGCCGTGCTCGGCGGCCTGATCCTCAACGCCATGCCCTGCGTGCTGCCGGTGCTCTCGCTGAAGGTGTTCGGCCTGGTGCGCAGCGCCGGCCACGGCCGCGCCGAGGTGGTGCGGGGAGCGCTGGCCACGGCGGCGGGCATCCTCGTCTCGTTCCTGGCGCTGGCCCTGGTGGCGGTGGTGGCGCAAGCGGCCGGCTCGGCGGTGGGCTGGGGGGTGCAGTTCCAGCACCCCGGCTTCGTCGCCTTCCTGGCCGTGGTGGTGATCCTCTTCTGCCTCAACCTCTGGGGGCTGTTCGAGGTCCCCCTGCCGCAAAGCCTGGCACGCCTCGGCGGCACCGGCCCGCGCGAGGGCGTCGCCGGCCACTTCTTCTCGGGGCTGTTCGCGACGCTGATGGCCACCCCCTGCTCGGCGCCCTTCCTCGGACCGGCGATCGGCTACGCCCTCGCCCAGAAGGCGCCGACGGTGCTGGCGGTGTTCGCCGCGCTGGGGCTCGGCATGGCGCTCCCCTACCTGCTGATCGCGGCGGCGCCCGGCGTCGCCCGCTTCCTGCCACGCCCCGGGGCCTGGATGGAGACGGTGCGCGGCGTGATGGGCTTCCTGCTGGCGGCCTCGGCGGTCTGGCTGCTCTACGTGCTGTCGTCGCAGGTGGCGCCGGAGAAGCTGGCGGCGATCGAGCTCGGCCTGCTCGGGATCGCCCTCTTCACCTGGCTCCGCCACCGCGTGGCCAGCGGCGGGGTGCCGCGCGGCCTGGCCGGCGCGGGGATCGTCGCCGCCGTCGCCGTCACCCTCTTCGTGGCCGTCGGCGCGCGCGGCGAGGCGCGGACGAGCCTGACGGCGTCGAAGCCCGCCGGGCTGATCCCCTGGGTGGTGTTCGACCGCGGCCGCGCCGAGTCGCTCGCCCGCGGCGGCCAGCTCGTCTTCGTCGACGTCACCGCCGACTGGTGCTTCACCTGCAAGGTGAACGAGCGGCTGGTGCTGGATACGCCGGAGGTCGCCAAGGTGTTCGAGGAGCACAACGTGGTGCCGATGCGGGCCGACTGGACGAACCGCGACGACACCATCGGCAAGTTCCTCGCCGAGCACGGCCGCTACGGCATCCCCTTCTATCTGCTCTACCGCCCGGGGCGCGAGCCGCACGTGTTCAGCGAGCTGCCCACCCGCGACAGCCTGGTCGCCACCGTGGCGGCCGCCGCCTCTGGCGCGCCTACAGCACCAGCCGGCTCCGGCTCGTGAGCCGCCCCCCCTCGCCGTCGCCATAGCGCACCGGCAGCGTCACCGTCATCACCGCGCCCCCCTCCGGCCGGTTGGCGGCGACCACCTGGCCGCCGTGCTGCTCGGCGATCCGCTGCACGATCGACAGCCCCAGGCCGGTGCCACCGCGGCGGCGGGTGAAGAAGGGCTCGAAGAGGCGTTCGAGGTCGCCGGCGCGGAAGCCGGGCCCTGAGTCCTCCACCACGAAGCGCACCCTTCCCTCCCCCGCCGGCTGCGCGCCGAACCGCACGCGCCCCTCCGCCGGCGAGTGCTGGATGGCGTTCTCCAGGAGGTTCTGGAAGATCTGCGCGACGCGGTGGCGGTCGACCACCAGACAGGGGAGGCCGAGCGTGGCCGACTGGGCGATCTCGATGCCCTTCTGGTCGGCGAGCGGCGAACAGGCGACGACGGCCTGCGTCATCACCTCCTGCGGGCAGGCCTCGGCGAGGTCGAGGCGCGGCGGCTTGCCGTAGTCGAGGAGCTGATGCATCAGCCCGTTCAGCCGCCCGACCCGCTCGCGCAGGACCTCGAAATAGCGCCGGTACTCGGTCCGCCGCTTGAACTTCGATTCGAACGCGTCGAGGGTCGCCGAGATGCCGAACAGCGGATTGCGCACCTCGTGGGCGACGCCGGCGACCAGCGCGCCCATCACAGACATCGTCTCGCTGCGCCGCAGCCGTTCCTGGAGGCGGACGGTGTCGGTGATGTCGAGGATCACCACCACCGCCCAGCGGTCGCGGTCGGGGCCGACCACCGGGCTGATCGAGATATCCCAGGTCGGCCCCTCCTCGCGTTCCGCCTGGGCGCTGGCGCGATGATCGCTCGCCGCCACCTCGGCGAGCAGCGAGCGCACGGTCCGCCAGGGCTGGCCGTCGCCCAGCACCGCCAGGGGCTGGTGGATCACCGCCTCGAAAGGGAAGCCGCCGAGCGCGCGCGCCGCCTCGTTCATGCGCAGGATGCAGCCGTCCATCTCGAGCAGGAGCAGAGGGGAGGCGATGGCGTCGAAGGTCAGCCGCCACTCCAGGGCCGAGCGGCTGATCAGCCGCTGCAGCTCGGCCTGCCGGTCTTCGCTCCGTGGCCGCTCTTCGCCGTCAGGGACGTCGGTGGTCATTCGCTGTTCGCTGAGAGATTCGGTGTGCACAGTAGTATATCCGTGGGAGTCAAGTCAGGGACCGATGCCGATGAGAGACGACGAGGACGAGGACGACGCGGAGAGCGGGCTGGACACCGTGCTCGAGATCGACGGCGTGCTCGACCTCCACACCTTTCGCCCGGCGGAGGTAGCGGACGTCGTGCGCGAGTACCTCGATGCGGCCTGGGAGAAGGGGATTCGCGACCTCCGCTTCATCCACGGCAAGGGGATCGGCGTGCAGCGCCAGACCGTGCGCACCCTGCTGGCGCGGGACGCGCGGGTGGAGGCCTTTGGCGACGCGCCGCTCGAAGCCGGCGGCTGGGGCGCCACCTGGGTGAGGCTGCGCTCCTCGTAGGGGCGGCCCTGTGTGGCCGCCCTGTTCTGGAATCGCGACGAGCAACAGGGCGCCCACACAGGGGCGTCCCTACGGAGAACCCAAAGGAGATCATGCGCGCTTCCCTCGCCACGACCTGGCGCCGCGGCCGTCGCCGGCTGGCCACTCTCACGGGCCGACGGCACGTCCAGCTCGTCTACGGCAAGCGTTACGAGGTCGACCTGCCGGGCGTCGCCTACGACTTCCAGCGCGGCGAGCGCATCCTCACCTTCCTGGACGCCGCCGGCCTGCTCGACCGCGCCGCCGTCCACGCCGCCCAGCCGATCCCCTTCCGCTACCTGCGCCGCGTCCACACCGACGACTACCTCGACTCGCTCACCCGCCCCGACGCCCTGCTGCCGATCATCGGCTTCCACCTCTCCGAGGAGCTGGTCGAGCGGGTGCTGGAGGCGCAGCGCACCATGGCGGGGGGCACCCTCACCGCCCTCCGCCTGGCGCTCGCCTCGCGCCAGATCGCCGTCACCCTGGGCGGCGGCCTCCACCACGCCTTCGCGGCCAAGGGCGAGCGCTTCTGCGTCTACAACGACGTCGCCGCCGCCGTCGCCGACCTGCGCGCCCACGGCAACCACACCCGCATCCTGGTGGTCGACCTCGACCTCCACGACGGCGACGGCAACCGTTCGCTCTTCGCCGCCGACCGCTCGGTCCACACCTTCTCGATCCACAACTACACCTCGCCCGGCATCGAGGCGGAGGAGTCGACGGTGATCGAGCTGGGGGCCGGCGTCGGCGACGAGCTCTATCTGGAGACCCTGAAGACCCATCTGCCGCCGGTCGTCGAGCGCTTCGCCCCCGAGCTGGTGATCTACCTCGCCGGCTGCGATCCGGCGGCCGACGACCAGATCGGCGACTGGAAGATCAGCGCCGCGGCGATGCTGGAGCGCGACCGCTTCGTGCTCGCCTGCGTCCGCGCGGGCGCCAGGAAGCTGCCGCTCGTCATCGCGCTCGCCGGCGGCTACGGCCTGAACGCCTGGCGCTACAGCGCGCGCTTCCTCGGCGCGCTGCTCAACCGCGGCCGGGCGATCGAGCCGCCGGGCACCGAGGAGCTGCTGCTGACCCGCTACCGCAGCCTCGCCCGCGGCTTCGAGGAGCACGAGCTCACCGGCGAGCCGCCGACCGACGACTGGGGGCTCACGGCGGAGGATCTCGCGGGCGCCCTCGGCGGCCCGGCGCGGCCGCGACGCCTGCTCGGCTTCTATTCGCGGCCGGGGCTGGAGCTGACGCTCGAGCGCGCCGGCCTCCTCGACCGGGTCCGCGACCTCGGCTTCGAGCAGCCGACGCTGGAGCTCGACCTCGACAATCCGACGGGCGACACCGTGCGCCTCTATGGCGACGCCCGGCGGAAGGAGCTGCTGATCGAGACCCGCCTGCGCGTCGATCGCCGGGAATCTCCCGGCATGGCGCTGCTGCGCGCCGAGTGGCTCCTGCTGCAGAACCCGCGCGGCCAGTTCACGCCCGAGCATCCGCGGCTCCCCGGCCAGTCCCATCCCGGCCTCGGCATGCTGCACGACCTCATCGCCCTGTTCATTCTCGCCTGCGACCGCCTGCAGCTCGACGGCCTCCTGTTCGTCCCCTCGCACTACCACGTCGCCGTGCAGGGGCGGAAGACGATGCGCTTCCTGCATCCCGCCGACGAGGGGGTGTACCGCGCCCTGGAGGCGGCGCTCCAGGGGCTTCCCTTGAGCGCCGCAGCCAACGCCCTCGCCGCCGGCCGCGTGGTCGACGCCCTCTCCGGCGAGCCGTTCGCCTGGCAGCCCGTGCCGATGACCTATCCGGTGAGCGAGCGGCTGCGCGGGCAGGTCACCGACGAGGCGTACGAGCGGCAGGCGGCCGAGGAGGCCGGCCGCCACCAGCTCGTGCTGAGGGCGTGAGCCGCTCCGCCTCAAACCAGGTACAGTCCCAGTCGCTGCACCGGCACCTTCACCATGCCCGCCGGATGCTCCACTTCGGCGAGCCAGCCGATCGACTCGGCCGCGCGGTCGGAATCGCCGGCCGACAGGAAGATCGAGACGGTCCGCCGGAAGAGCGCCGCCGCCTCGTCCGGCCGCTGCTGGGCTTGGCGCAGGAACGCCCGGAAGACCAGCAGCTGCGCCTTCTCCATCGGATCTCCGGTCCCCTGGCGCAGCTCGCTCGCCGCCTGCCGGAAGGCCTCCTCGGCGCCGGAGAGATCGCCGGCGACCCGGCGGGCGTTGCCGAGGGTCGTCCAGCAGCGCCCGCGCATGTCGGCGAGCACCCGCGGGGTGTACCAGCCGGCGTCGAGGCCGTCGACCAGCGCCAGCGCCAGCACCGCGAAGCGCTCCCCGAGCTCCGGCGCGTCGACGGAGACCTCGTGGCCGCGCTCCACCAGCAGGCCGCAGAGGGCGAGGCTGCGGAAGCGCCGGCTGTTGCGCGCCAGCATCTCCCGCCGCTCCGGCCGCTGGCCCAGCAGCTCCGCCAGCAGCAGCGGCGCCGCCGCCTTCTCGCGCGCCGCCGACTGGATGCGCGACCGGAAGCTCGACAGCACGCCGTCGATCGACCGGCCGACCGCCCGTGCCGACGGCCGCCACGAGAGCAGCGAGCCCGCCGGCCGCCCTCCCAGCACCTCGCGGCAGGTCGGGCACGACTGGACATGCCGGCGCAGACGCTCCCGCGCCTCCGGCGGGAGCTGGATCAGGCCGCTCAGGGCCTCGGGCTTGGGATGAATCCTCAGCATCGACGCCATCCTCATCTCGGATCCGGTTTCGCAGAATCGACGTCTCTAATAGAAGAGTTGCCGCAACCATCTTCCAGGTGACAACGAATTTGATGAATTTTCGGGGAAATCACAATCGGGGGGCAGGCCCTCACTCCCCAACCCCTCTCTCCCAGCCCGCCGCCCGCCCCTGCCGGGGAGAGAGGGGCTCAAGCAAGACAACGAGTTGGCGGACGGCGGTCTTCTGTTTCTGACGAACTTCTCCCTCTTCTCCCCGGAAGGGAGGCGGGAGGGCTGGGAGAAGAGAGGGCCGGGGTGATGAGGGCACCCCCCCCAGCCACGGCAAATCTGACAAAGTACCCCTTACCTATGACCCGCCTCGTCACCCTCCCGCTCTGGCTGGTCGCCGTGCTCCTGCTGCTGGCCACCTGGGCGGCGCTCGACCGCCTGCTGGTGCCGGGGGTGCGCTGGTACCTGCGGCGGCGGGTGAACCGCGCCATCGACGAGCTCAACACGCGGCTGCGCCTGAAGATCCCCCCCTTCCACCGCACCCGGCGGCGGGTGCTGATCGACCGGCTGGTGTTCGATCCCGCGGTGGTCGAGGCGGTCGACCAGCACGCCCGCGAGCGGGGGATCCCGCGGCAGGTCCTGGTCTCGCGGGTGGAGCGCTACGCGCGCGAGATCGTGCCCGCCTTCAACGCCTACTTCTACTTCCAGGTCGGCTACTGGCTCTCCAAGCGCGTGGCGCGGTCGCTCTACCGCGTGCGGCTCGGCTTCTCGGACGAGGCCGGTCTGGCGGCGCTGGAGCCCGGCTCGACCGTGGTCTTCCTGATGAACCACCGGAGCAACATGGACTACGTGCTGGTGGGCTACCTTGCCGCCGACCGCACGGCGCTCTCCTACGCCGTGGGCGAATGGGCGCGGATCTGGCCGCTGCAGACGCTGATCCGCTCGACCGGCGCCTACTTCGTGCGGCGCAACTCGGGCGATCCGCTCTACCGCCGCGTCCTCGAGCGCTACATCCACATGGCGACGGCGGCCGGGGTGCCGCAGGCGGTCTATCCGGAAGGGGGGCTGTCGCGCGACGGCCGGCTGCGGCCGCCGAAGCTCGGCATCCTCGACTACATGCTGCGCTCGTTCGATCCCGTGCACGGCGACCGCGATCTCGTCTTCATCCCGGTGGGGATCAACTACGACCGCGTGCTGGAGGACCGCACGCTCCTGCTCGACAAGGACGCGGGAGGGCCGGCGCGCGGCCGCCTGTTCGCCGCCCGCACCGCCCTGCGCTTCCTCGGCCGAAACTTAAGCCTGATGCTGCGCAGCCGCTGGCACCGCTTCGGCTACGCCTGTGTAAACTTCGGCACGCCGCTCTCGATGCGCGGCTATCTCCGCGCCCGCGGCCTCGACCTGCGCCACATGACGCGGGAGGAGCGCACGATGCATCTCGAACGCCTGGGAGCCGAGCTGATGCAGGGGATCGGCGGGGTGATCCCCGCCCTGCCGGTGCCGCTGGTGGCGACCGTCCTGGTGGCCGCCGCCGGCGAGCCGCTCTCCGAGCTGGAGCTGAAGAGCCGGACCTTCCGCCTGATGTCAGAGCTGGAGCGCGCCGGAGCGCACGTCTACATCCCCCGCCGGGACCAGGACTACGCCCTCGTCGCCGGCCTGCGCATGCTCACCCTGCGCCATCTGGTCGAGGAGAAGGAGGGTCTGTACGCCGCGGTCCCGGCGGAGATGCCTCTGCTGCGCTACTACGCGGGCTCGATCGCTCATCTGCTGGAACCTCGCGAGAGTTTGCGCGCAGCCACTCGCTCAGCTGACGTTCGCTGACCTCGCCCGCGGCCAGTCCCAGGAAAGTACGAATCCTGTCCTCGCGCGAGGCTTCGAGCCGCCATCCATGCAGGTCGAGGAACGTCAGCGCCGCAGCCAGCGCGATCCTCTTGTTGCCATCCACGAAGCAGTGGTTCCGAGCCAGGCCGAAGGCATAACAAGCCGCGAGGTCGAACTCGCTCACGTCCGCGGAGTAGGCCAACAGGTTCCGGGGACGGGCCAGGGCCGACTCCAGCAGGCCGCGATCACGAACGCCCGCGGCCCCTCCGTGCTCGGCGATGGTGGCCTCCTGGACGGCGAGGACGACGTTGATCAACAGCCATCTCGGCCGATCCCTCATTTGGCCAACTCGCGCAGCACGTCCCGGTTCTCCCGCAGGATCCGCTCGGCGGCCTCCATCTGCTGAGCGAACTCTTCGTCGTAAGGAGTAATCTTGTAGCCATCCTGCGACTCGGTCAGATACAGGACGTCTCCCTTCTGGACCTTGAGGCGGGAGAGCACCTCCTTGGGCAGTACGACTCCGGTCGAATTTCCCACCGTCGTGACCTTGAGCTTGAACATCGAGCCGTCCTCCGTTATAACGATGATCATAACAGAGGGACCTCGAACTTGAGCCCTCTCTTTGCGTATCAATCCACCATGAGCCGCCGCGACCCAGGAACCGTCCGCCGCCTTCACGGCTTCTTCCGTGAGTACACGCAGGGGCTGGAGTCCCGCGACCTCAAGCGGCTGTTCGACCGCGACGCGGCGCGGGCCTACGCGGTGCTCACGCGCGACCACAGCCAGGAGGCCGAGCCCAAGGGGCTGCGGCGGTTCTTCTTTCGCGCCAAGCTCGCCTTCCTCGGCCTCTCCTACAAGCTGTCGCCGGCGCGCCGGCTGCTGTTCGCCGCCTCCCTGGTGGCGTTCTGCTTCGGCCTGTTCAGCGACTCCGGGATCTTCTACGACACCCGGAAGGTCAGCGTCCACATCCAGTTCAACCCCTTCTGGTTCGCGGTCAGCGTCGGCTGCCTGATCTTCCTCCTCGCCCTCGAGCTGGTCGACCGCGTGCGCGTCCGCGACGAGCTGGAGGTCGCCCGCGAGCTTCAGAAGGAGCTGCTGCCGCACGACCTGCCGGCGGTGTCCGGCTATCTCTTCGCCCACTCCTACCGCACGGCCAACGAGGTCGGCGGCGACTTCTACGACCTCGTCCGGCTCCCCGACGGCCGGCTGGCGCTGATGGTGGCCGACGCCAGCGGCCACGGCATGGCCGCCGGCCTGGTGATGGCGATCGCCAACGCCACCTGGCGCACGGCGCTCGACCTCGATCCCAGCCCGGAGCCGGTGATCGCGATGCTCAACCGCACCCTCTGCCGCACCGGCACCACGCGCACCTTCATGAGCGCCTTCTACGGCCTGCTGACGCCGGAGACCGGCGAGATGGAGTTCATCTGCGCCGGCCACCCCTTCCCCCTGCTGCGCCACGCCGGCGGCGCGATCGAGGAGCTGGGCAACGGCGGCTTCCCGCTCGGCCTGCGCGATCCCCTGCCGATGCACCGCCAGACCACCACCATCGCGCCCGGAGACGAGCTGCTCCTTTACACCGACGGCCTCCCCGAGGCCCTCGACGCCCAGGGGAAGATGGCCTTCGGCTACGAGCGCACCCAGGCCGCCCTCCAGCTCGGCGGCACCCCGCAGCAGGTGCACGACAACGTCCTCGCCAGCTTCGACGCCCACGTCGGAGACGAGCCGCTGAAGGACGACCTGACGCTGCTGGTCATCGGGCGGATGTGGGGATAGCTCCTGCTAAAGATCCCGAAAGAATCGCCGGCCCGGAGCTCGAGGCGACGCATTCGCCTCGCGGTGGGAACCCTTCGCCTCGCGGTGGGAGCCCTTCGCCTCACGGGGGGAACGATTCGCCTCGCGGGGGGAACCGTTCGCCTCGCGAGGCGAGGGGTTCGCCTCGGCAGGCCATCGATGCCTCCGGCGAGGCGATGAGCTCGCCTGACGAGGCACGCCGTTCCCCCCGTAAGGCGAAAGCGTGGCCTCTCCAGGCCAGGAGGGCGCCTGACGAGGCGAATGGGGCGCCTCGTCAGGCGAGAGAGCGATTCAATGTCAGCCGGGACGCCCGCATCCCTGGCGTCCTTTGAGTCCCTTGTGCCCCTCAGGCCGAAGAGGTGGGACGCGGTTTATCAGGTGTCTCTTCCGAGGTGCGCAACGGAGTGGCACCGTCGAACGAGAGAAGATGTCCATCCTCCAACGGTTGCGTTCCTATGCATAGACGCTCCGGGCCGGCCGTAATCTGTGCTCCCTCGAGTATTTTTTTCGCGAGATCCGTCTGTCTTGTCGTCGCGAGACACAGCGCTTTATCGTAACTGATTTCAAAGCGGTCTTCTTCGCGACAAACATCCGCCCCCGGAAAAACGAAGACCCCCTCCTCGTTGGTAAAGAGGAGGGGCGACGAGAGCATCGCCTTCAGATGCAGAGCAACGTCGGGCTCGAAAGCGTCGAGGGCTGCCATTTGATTCTCAGCCAGGAGACAGGTGGCGCGGCAGTCGAGCGTGCAGGGAAAGTGTGAGATCAAACTGATTCTCAAGTAGCGCGCGAAGACGTTCACTCCCCAGTGAACGGGCCCGACGACAGGATTTTTCCCGGCGAGCAGAAGCCTCGCCACATCTCCGTGATGTCGATCGCGAGCCTCCGGCCACTTCTCCTGGAAGGCTCTCACGCAGCATTCTGGATATCCCAGGAGCCGCCCGAGATACCATTGCCATCCGAAGCTCAACGCGAGCCAGCCAAGGGCGACATGGTTCCAGTCCTTCGCGATCAGCACGACACGAGTAGCTCCCGAGCCTTTCTGCGCTGGCCGGCGATTCGTCGCGAGATTCGAAAAGCTCCCCTTGTTGCTTTCGGTTGACGGCGTATATTCAAACGGAGAAAGAAGCGCCGTCTTCCCACGTTCGATAGCCCACGCGGCGAGCGCCAAGGCCTCTCCCTCCCGGCAATACAGGAGAGCCAGGTCTCTGACTCCGTAGGCAACCAGGCGAAACTCCAGGGGCGGCACCGGAGGCGCCTTGCCCTCTGCGGTGGCGGTCAGAAACTCCAGCAAAACGCTTTCATTCGCCGCAATGTCCTGCTCGTTGCCCCGGACTGGCAATGGAGAAGGCACCAGACCCGGCATAAATCCGAGATCCTCTAATTCCGCACCGGGATTACCCCTGAGCCGTCTCCTGAACTCAAGGTCCGAGCTGACCTTGTCCAGAAACGCCTGCAAGTGGCGGACCGCGGATTCGGGAGATGTTATCATCAGAGTCCTCAGCTGTTGATCTATCATGTCATTGTCTGAGCCAGGTTGATTCTACCCCACGTGCACCTTCATGACGGAGGTCGTAGTGGCGGCTCTATGTGGCCGCCCCTACAGAATACCGCCTTTCCAGGTTGAGGAAATGCTACTCGCCGTCGGCCGGCGGGCAGTAGACGTTGGTGCAGGCGCAATCCGGCCATTTCCCAAAGCAGGAGACACAGCACTCCGAGCCGTCCGCATAGTGGGTACAGGTCGTCTGGCAGACGCCGCCGACCGCCGACGAGGGCGCAGTGGCGAAAGCGCCGATCAGGGCTGCCGCGGCGACCGACAGAAGCAGCATCTTCTTACGCATTCCGAGCTCCTTTCCAGGTAGATGGAGAGCCACAGTCTCAGGACCTCCCTCTATGTCTGGTGTGCACGGGAGGGCACAGCGAGACAGAACGCTCGCCAGAGGGCAGCGGGAGGGTCTCCTCGCCGGCTGGCACCCGGCGAGGAGGTGGCGGTCGCTACCAGGTAGGACAGGTGCGCGTATCAGTGCACACCACATTCTCGCTGGAAACAGGGCTGACCGGCAGAAGGGCACCCTGGATGGCCGCGAGCCCGGACTTCTCGAGGGACCGGACGGTCTCACGGGACAGGGTCAGCTTCTTCCGTTCGTTCTTCTTCATGGAGTCTCCCTCTGTAGATTGAAGGCGTGGAACCGCCTACTTTTCGAGGTGCTGGTAGACCTTAAAAGGGGACAGAGGGGCAGCCCCTACTCGCCGTCTGCCGGCGGGCAGTAGACGTTGGTGCAGGCGCAATTCGGCCATTTCCCCGTCTTTCTTTAAAACAGATTGCCATAATAGGCTACGATAACAGGACCCCTCCTCGGAATGGTCCCGGGAGGTGACGAGCCGAGGTGACGCGATGCGAAGGAAGCTCCTGTTCATGGCCGTTCTCACCGTGGCAGCCCTTCAGTCTTCCAGGGCCCAGGCCACGACTTGCACCTCTCAATGCCTGGATTCCTATCAATCCTGCCCCATTGAGTGCCAAGGCACGCCGGCCCAGTGCTCCGACGGTTATCAAATCTGCCTCGATTCTTGCAGCCGGGGGGTCGGTCCCTGGTTGATCTGCTAGAGAAACCAACAAGGACCTGGGGAGGAGAGAGCGCCAGGTGAACCGAAAATGATTCACCTGGCTGGCCGGGGAACCTACGGATGGCTGCTGGTCGCGTCGTAGAAGGCGGCGATCGCGCCCTTGAACTGCTTCAGGGAGGGCTCGTGGATATACATCATGTGCCCCGCCTCGAAGTACTTCATCTGGATGTGCGACTGCTGGGCCCTCTCGATATCGAGGTGATTCATCATGTACTCGGTGCCCATGAAGGGCGTCGCCAGGTCGTAGTAGCCGTTGAGCACCAGGATCTGCAGGTTCGGGTTGAAGCCCAGGGCGTGGCCGAGGTCGAGGCCGGTGTTTGGGAAGGGAAGCGGGAAGGGCGCGCCGGGGGCGCGATGCTTGAAGTCCCAGGAGCCGCCGATCTCGTCGTTCTCGACGTTGTAGGTCTTCCCCTGTCCGAACTTCAAGTCGGCATGGAGGTAGTCCAGGAACGCCGCGGTGAACGGAGCCGCGATCGCCGCCGACTGCGGATCGTAGTCGGAGTCCTGCCCCAGCAGGTCGAAGCTGGTGCCGGTGAAACGGGCGTCGAGGCGGCCGACCGTGATGTGGTTGTTCCGCATCAGCTCCTGGGTGAACTGGCTCTCGCGGATCCGCAGCTTCGCCTTCTTCACGAAGTCGACGGACAGGCCGGTGTACTGATGGATCTTGCCGGCGATCGCGTCGCTCTCCGCGTCGGTCAGCGCGTTCCCCTTCATCAGCGCCGAAGCGTACTCGCCGAGCGCGAACTTGCGCACCTCGTCGAGGAACGGCTCGAGCTGGGCGGGCTGCTGCGGCAGCAGGTGGTGATAATAGGCCGTCGCGGCGTAGGTGGGCAGGAAGAGCGGGAACGACTTGTCATTGCCGGGGACGGGGAAGATCGCCTCCAGGTCGAGCGCCACGGAGACGAGAATGACGCCGTTGAAGGCCATGTGCACGTTCGTCTGCAGATAGTCGACGACGCCCGCCGAACGGGTGGTGCCATAGCTCTCGCCGAGGAGGTACTTGGGCGAGTTCCAGCGGTTGTTGTCGTTGACGTACTGCGCGATGAAGCGGCTGACCGATTCGATGTCCGGGTCGACGCCCCAGAAATCCTTGTTCTTCGCGTCGCCGACCGCGTGGCTGAGGCCGGTGCCGACCGGGTCGATCATCACCAGGTCGGTCTTGTCGATGATGCTGTAGGCGTTGTCGACCACCTTGTAGGGCGGCGGCAGGGTCGGGCCGGCGTCGGCGGTGAGGATGCGGCGCGGTCCGAGCGCTCCCATGTGCAGCCAGAGGGACGACGAGCCGGGGCCGCCGTTGTAGGCGAAGGTGATCGGCCGCCGGCCGGCCTCGCCGCTGTCACGCTGGGTGTAGGCGACGTAGCCCATCGCCGCCGTCGGCTCGTCCTTGTCGTTGCGCACCAGCAGAGTGCCCGCGGTGGCGTTGTAGCTGATCGTCTTGCCGCCGATCGAGACGCTGTGCTGGGTGACCGACTGCTCGGCCTTCGGCGGCTCGGCGGCCGGCTTCTTGCCGTCGGCGGCGCCGGCCGGCTTGTCCTGGGCACCGGCGGCGGCGGCGACGAGCATCGCGGTGGCGGCAGCCCACCCTATGAGTCTTTTCTTCACCAAGAGACCTCCCCTCGAACGAATGTGTGAACGGGACGGGCGACGTGAGTAGCCCGCTCATTTTACGCACGATCCGGCCGGGGGTTGCAGGGGAAGACGGCCTCGTCGCCCTCCTCTTGGGAGAAGGGGCGATGGTAGGATCGATCCCGCCCATGGCTCCCACTCTCTCCGATCGCTACCGAGGCAGCCTTCTGGGACTGGCGGCCGGCGATGCCGTGGGCACCACGGTGGAATTCCAGCCTCGGGGTTCCTTCGCGCCTCTGACCGACATGACGGGCGGCGGCCCCTTTCGTCTGGCGCCGGGCCAGTGGACGGACGACACGTCCATGGCTCTCTGCCTCGCCGAGAGCCTCCTCGCAAAGGGGGGTTTTGACGCCGGGGATCAGATGGGGCGATACCTCAACTGGTGGCGGTGGGGCTACCTGAGCTCGACCGGCGAATGCTTCGACATCGGCACGACCGTGCGGCAGGCGCTCGCCAGATATCAGGAGACCGGCGATCCTTTCGCGGGCTCCACGCATCCGCGCTCCGCGGGCAACGGCTCGCTGATGCGCCTGGCGCCGGTGATCCTCTTCTATTTCCCGAGCCTGGAGAGCGTGACGGAGTTTTCCGCGCGCAGCTCCCGTACCACGCATGGCGCCCCGGAGGCGGTCGAGTGCTGCCAGCTGCTCGGCGACGTGCTCGCGAGAGCCCTGCGCGGCGAGCCCAAGGCTTCCCTGGTCGATGCCAGGGAGCTGGCGCTCCACGAGCCGAAGGTCGCGGAGATCGCCCGCGGGTCCTTCCTGAAAAAGTCGCGCGACGAGATCTTCGGCACCGGATATGCCGTCGCCTCCCTGGAGGCCGCCCTCTGGTGCTTTCACCACACGGACACCTTCGAATCCGCGATTCTCGAAGCGGCGAATCTCGGCGACGATGCCGATACGACGGCGGCGATCGTGGGTCAGCTGGCGGGGGCGCACTACGGCGTCGGGAGCATCCCTCCGCACTGGCTGCGCAAGCTCCACCTGCGCGCGCAGATCGAGACCATGGCAGAAAGTCTCTTACGAGCTTCCATGGATCTTAACGGACGCCGCAGAAGCTTTTGAGCGGACGCTCGAAGAAATGAAATCCGGGGCCCCTCCCCCACCCACGGAGAGAGCCCCGAACCACCCTTCGGGTCTAGGTTTTAGATTCAGTTTTCAAAGAACGCACCGCCCTCGGACATCCCGGGGGCGCGGGCCTTCCACGCCCCCGGGGACTTCTACGTAGCTGCTGCCTCAGTTTACGAAGCTACCGTTCGCTCTCCGCTTCTTGCGGGTACGGGAAGGACGGCCCAGGGGGAGCATGTGGTAGTCGAGGAGCTTCTCGTTGCGGCTTCCCAACACGCTCTTGATGAAGCCGCGGAGGGCGATGGCGGCGTCCTTGCCGGCGGCCAGGGCGTCGCGCTCATTCTGACGGGCTTCGCGGGTGGAGGCCTCCAGGGCGGTTCGCATCGCCTGGAAGGTGACCGCCCGGGTGTGCGCGTTCGCCAAGTGGTCCCGGAACGGGGCCACACCCGCGAGCTCGCTTTCTCGGTCCCGCACGGATTCGAGCAGGTCTTCCCAGCTCTTGGGGATGGTCGGTGTGGATTTCGACATGCTATTCTCCTGTTGTCGATCGGGTTTCTGGAATCGGCTTTCTTCATAAGAAGGCGGGGCGTGCTCGCAACACGCCCCACCCGGGTTCTAGTGACCCGACGGCGCCTGACCGGACGGGGCGGTGGACGGATTCGCATCCGAAGCCTCCCCGGCCGGCTCCTTCTCCTTCTTCTTGCGCCTGGGGCTCCGGATCGGAGCGATGTCGAAGTGGACGAGACGCTCGTTCCGCGGTCCGATCTTGCCCCGCACCACCGAGCGGACCGTGATCGCCAGATCCTTCCCCTTCTGGATCGCCGCCGCGAGCTGCTGCGTGACCTCCTGACGGAGACCCCGTAGCTCGTTCTGGCGCCCCTTCAGGCTCTGGACGTCGACGAGCGACTGCGCCAGCGACTGACGCTCCGTCTCGACGCTCGGCTGCAGATCGGGGTTCTTCTGCACGGCGTCGAGCAGCGACTCCCAGTCCGTCATCACATCGGCCTGTGAGCTGACCTTACCCATGATTCCTCTCCTTTCTCAGGCGGCCGGAGCCGCGGTTCCATTGCCAGTGTTGATGCCGTTGCCAGCGGTGAAAGCGATGGTGAGCGCCGACCCCGAGGTGCCGAGGGTCACCGTCTGCGGCTGATGGATCGCCAGCCGCAGGCTGACCGAGGGCGTAGCGGGCGTCGCCCCTCCGGCCGCGCCGAGGCTGTCCTGCACCCGCTCCGGCTTGAGATCGACCTCGATCGTCGCCAGCCTGAGCGTCCCGTCGGCCTTGGCGGCCGCGGACGTCACACCGGTCGGGTTCGGAACCACCTTCTGAGTTTCCATACCGCGTCTCCTGTCGAAACATCCGGACCGATCATTCGGTTCAGAAGAACTGGATTATCGGGACAGGCTGATTTTTTCACTGACGGATTGAATCGACTCAATTCAGATCGTTTCGATGAATATACGCGCACCCTGACGCCGACGTCTAGGGGTAGACTATAGAATCTTGCGGCGTTACGGATTCACAGGTCCCCGGGCGCTGATCAGGTATGTAGGATGAGATAAAGTTTCCGGATGCGATGCCGTTGTGATTGTGAGCCCTGGACCGACCTCGAGGAGCCGCTCTCTGCGGATGAGGATTCTGCGAGTTAGGACGCGACCGGATCAGACGAAAGCGGCCGGACGTGTGCGTTCCACCCGATCTCGAAGCCGTCCCTACCGAGGTCCGAAGCTCTCCGACTTAAGTACGGCTATCGCGACCGCGGTCCGGAGCTCCCAGACCGTGATCGGCGAGAGCCGGACCTTTCCGGGAATCACCCCGAGATCGCCTTGCAGTTTGCCGATCTCGAGGTGATGATCGGGACCCAGGTGCAGGGGACCTGGACCTTGGAAGGGAAAGCTCCGAGCTTGAGGCGGTCTGCGGCAGGCGCACCGGAACCCCTGTACAGTGATAGAGTTCCGTCCTTGATGAGAGCGAAACTCGCGCTCCTCGGGTTCTTCTTGCTCGCCTCTCAGGCCTTCGCGGAAGCCAGGATCTCTGAGCTCAAGATCGGCCTCGACGGCGACCGCACCCTGGCGACCTTCACGCTGGAGGACGCGTTCGACCAGCGCTTCTCCGAGCGGGTGGACAGCGGCCTGCCCACCGCCATCCTCTATCGCTTCATCCTCGCCCACGACCGCAAGCGCTGGTGGGACCAGCGGCTCCGCGAGACCACCTTCGAGGTGGTGGCGATCTACGACGCCGTGGCCCGCACCTACACCGTGCACTACAAGCTGAACGACAAGCTGATCGAGAGCCGCACCGTGCGCGACCGCAAGGGCCTGGAGGAGGCGATGACGAGGGTCGAGCAGCTCCCCGTCTTCTCCGTCGCCGGCCTGCCGCACGAGTGGCGCCTGCTGATCAAGCTGGAGGCCGAGCTCGGCTCGCGGACGATCCTCTCCCTGATCCCGGCGACGATCAGCACGGACTGGAAGGAATCGTCGAAGTTCCGGGCGCCGGGGCTCCCCTGAAGCCGCGGGATCGCGATCGGATCGAAATCAGGCCATGGGACTGCGCGCCAATCTCCGCCGCTACCGCAAGAACAACCGGCTGATCGGGGCGGGGCTGGTCGCCCTGATGCTCCTGTTCACCGGCCTCTTCTATCTCGCCGAGCGCGGGCGCGACCTGCCGACCGCCCTGGTCACCAACCGGGTGCTTTTCTTCGTCCTCTGGTATGTCAACGTCCTGCTCATCCTGGTCATCCTGTTCGTCCTGCTGCGCAACCTGATCAAGCTGATCGTCGAGCGCCGCCACCGGGTGCTGGGCTCGACGTTCAAGTTCAAGCTGGTCGCCACCTATATCGGCCTGTCGCTGATCCCGGTGCTGCTGCTCTTCGCCATCGCCTCCGAGCTCCTCCAGGGGGCGATGGACCGCTGGTTCAACACCCCCCTGGCCCCGGTCCTCGAACGCGGCAACGCGGTCGCCCAGGCGCTCTACGACCGCATCGAGCAGACCAACCTGCGCGACGCCGCGCGGGTGCTGCGCGAGCTCAAGGGGATCGACCTCGACGATCCGCAGCAGAGGCCGCTGCTCGATCGCCGTTTGCAGGCGCTGCTCACCGAGCTGAAGCTCGACATCGTGGAGGTCTACCAGGGGCCGGACTTCGTCGACGCCATCCTCAATGTGGAGTCGGGGGTCGCCCGGCTGCCGGAGACCGACCGCTCCTTCCTGCAGGCGGCGATGAAGGAGGGGAAGGCCACGGCCGTGCAGACGCCCGACGGCACCGAGGGGAGCCTCCTCTCCGCCGCCGTGGCCGCGGCGGCGAGCCCGCGCGGCAGCCCGGCGACGCACGCGCCGACGATCGTCGTGGTGGGCTCGCTCCTCGATCCCACGCTCACCGCGCAGCGCGAGAAGCTGGTGCAGGATTTCCAGGCCTATCGCCAGCTCGTGGTGCAGAAGGACGAGGTGCGCGCCAGCCATTTCCTGCTCTTCCTGATGGTGACCATGGTGATCCTGCTCGCCTCGTCGTGGACCGGCCTCTACCTCGCCCGGCGGGTGACGGTGCCGATCCAGGCGCTGGCCGAGGGGACCCGGCGGATCAGCGGCGGCGACCTCTCCCATCGCGTGGAGGCGGTGGCCGACGACGAGCTCGGCGTGCTGGTCGACTCCTTCAACCGGATGACCGAGGAGCTGGCGAGCAACAAGGAGCTGCTGGAGCGGAGCAACCGCGAGCTGACGACCAGCAACCAGCGGCTGGCGGACGAGCGGGCGCTGATCGCCGCCGTGCTCGAAAACGTCGCCGCGGGGGTCGTCTCGATCGATTCCCAGGGGCGCATCTTCACCTGCAACGGCGCGGCGCTCGACATGCTCCGCCAGCGCGAGGAGGACGTGGTGGGGCGGCCGTTCGAGGAGGCGTGGGGCGATCCCGACCGCAAGCGGCTGGCGGCGGCGGTGCGCGAGGTGGGGCGCGGCGGACACGGTAGCCAGGAGATCCACCTGTCGCTCGGCGGCGAATGGAAGACCTTCGAGCTCAAGGTCAAGGCCCTGCGCGACGCCGCGGGGACGATCCAGGGGGGCGTGGTGGTGATCGAGGATCTGACCGAGCTGATCAAGGCCCAGCAGCTCGCCGCCTGGAACGAGGCGGCGCGGCGGATCGCGCACGAGATCCGGAACCCGCTCACCCCGATCCGCCTCGCCGCCGAGCGGCTGCTCAGGAAGCATCAGCAGAAGGACCCCGCCCTCGGGCAATCGATCGAGGAGGGGGTGGAGATCATCGTCCGCGAGGTGGTGACGCTGCAGCAGATGGTCGACGAGTTCTCGCGCTACGCCCGCATGCCCCGGCCGCGACCGGCGCCGGTCGACCTGCCGAAGCTGGTGAGCGAGACGCTCCACCTCTACCGCAACCTGAAGCCGGGCGTGGAGGTCGAGGGGAAGGTCGGCGACGGGCTCGGCGCCGTCTGGATCGACGGCGAGCAGATCAAGCGCGCCCTGATCAACCTGCTCGACAACGCCGTCGAGGCGACCGACGCTCCGGGCCGGGTGACGGTCGCCGCCCAGCCGGTCGACGGCCATCTGGAGATCCAGGTGGCGGACACCGGCCGCGGCATTCCCGAGGACGCGAAGGAGAAGCTCTTCCGCCCCTACTTCTCCACCAAGGGGCGCGGCACCGGCCTCGGCCTCGCCATCGTCCACCGCATCGTCGCCGACCACCAGGGGGCGATCCGCGTCGAGGACAACGTGCCGAGCGGGTCGGTGTTCACGGTGGAGTTGCCGATGGGGTGAGGGCCCTCATCACCCCGACCCTCTTCTCCCAGCCTCCCCCCCGCCTGACGGGAGAAGAGGGAGAAAAGCGGAGGATGTAGGGGCGCAGCATGCTGCGCCTTTTTCCCGTTACGGCGACGTCGAGGACGCAGCATGCTGCGCCCCTACGCGCCGGGAGTGCTGTAGGGGAGACCCGCGATCGCCCTCGTCACTTCCCCACCCGCGTCAGGTGGAACGTATGCGCGCCCGCCGGCTTGCCGCCGTCATAGGTCTCCCACTGGGAATCGACCGCGCCGTCCGGCAGGAAGGCGATTTTGGCGCCGTGCATGAAGGAGTCCTTGGCGGCGTCCAGGTTGGTGCCGCCGTCGAAGGCCAGCACCAGCTCGTTGGGCGTCGACTTCGCGGTGTCCAGCTTGAAGTGCGGCTGGTTCGCGCCGGCGCAGTAGTGGGTCGCCACCAGGTCGTCACCGGAGAGGTAGTACATGGTGATCATCTCGTGCGGAGTGCCGGTGAACAGGGTCTCCATGACGACGCTGCCGTTGCCGCTCACCTTGTAGCTCACCGGCGTCGCCATGCCGCCGTCGCCCTTGCCGCTCCAGTCCCCCGCGAGGGTCTTGAGCCTGGCGAACGCGGCCTTGCCGTCGACCTTGCCGGCCGGCAGGTCGGCCGCCCGGGCGCCGGCGGTCAGGGTGGCGGCGACGAGGAGGAGAAGCACGGTCTTTTTCATCTCGTTCATCTCGATGCCCTTTCTTCGATTGATTTCAGAAGCGATCGGAATCAGGAAGCGATCCTGGCGGCGGACGACCGCTCGGCGTGCCGCTGGGTGGCGAAGCCCACGATGATGCCGACGGCCATGCCGGGTAGCATGATCTCCCAGAAGTAGACGTTGCCGCCCAGTCGCACCACGGCATAGGCCAGCAGACCGCCCACCACGAGGCCGAAGAGGATGCCCAGCGCCAGGTTGTTCACCTTGCGGGAGAACCAGCCGATGAGGACGCCCGCGATCAGGCCCTTGACCAGCGAGCCCATGACGATACTGATGATCTGAGTCCGCGTCTCCGGCGCGGAGATCAGCGCCGTCAGCCCGTCGAGAATGCCCAGAAATCCGCCCAGCAGAAGCCCGAACAACGGTTTGCTCATGGTCCGTCTCTCCCTTGGAATTGAGTCGATTCGTCCTGCCTCTCTATTCGACGCCTCCGGGATTTCCTTTAGCGGCCCAGGATGAGGATCAACAGGACGCGCATCAGGGCATAGGCGAGGACCAGCAGGATCGCCGTGCGGTGGTTGCGGGCGAATCGGCGCGCGTGGTCCAGGAAGCTCTCGCGATGGGCGCTGACGGCCAGGCCCGCGAGATAGCAGGCGAGGTCCGCCGCCAGCTCCTCGACTCGCGGGTAGCGGTCCTCGGGATCGGCCGCCATGGCGCGCCGGCGGATCGCTTCCAGCGCCTTCGGCGCTTCCTCCCCGGCGACCAGGAAGCCGAGGAGCGCGCCCAGCGCGTAGACGTCCGTGCGTTCGGTGATGCGGTCGGTCTCGCCGCGCTCCTGCTCGGGAGCCATGTAGCCGGGGGTGCCGAGGATGGTGCCATGGGCGGTGGAGGGTGGTTCGCCGAAGGAAGCCTCCCCCACCCTCCCCTCACCTCCCCGGCCCTCCTCTCCCAGCCCTCCACCCGCCCTTCCGGGGAGAGGAGGGAGAAAAGCATCTTCCCCTGCAAGGTTTCCTGGTTTTACTTTTTCTTCCTTTCTCCCCTCTCTCCCCGACAGGGCGGGCGGAGGGCTGGGAGAGAGGGGCCGGGGGAGTGAGGGGCTGGGAGGAGGCGTCAAGCGCACCTTCGCCACTCCCCAGTCCAGCACCAGCACCTCACCGAAAGGGCCCACCATCACGTTTTCCGGTTTGAGATCGCGATGGATCACGCCGTGCGCGTGGGCGAAGGCGACCGTTTCGCAGACGCGCTCGAAGGCGCGCAGGCGGTCCGGCAGCGGGACGGCGCGGGCATGCTCGTCGAGGCGCAGGCCGCGCACGCGCTTCATGGCGTAGAAGGCGCGGCCGTCCGGCAGCAGGCCGGCGTCGTGGACGGGGACGATGCCGGGGTGCTCCAGCGTCGCGAGCACCCGGGCCTCGCGCAGCAGACGCTCGCACTCTTCGCCGAAGTCCCCCGGCAGCTGGACGATCTTGAGGGCGACCTCGCGGTCGAGCCGGTGGTCGAGCGCCAGATAGACGGTGCCCATGCCGCCCCGGCCGAGCGTCTCCAGGATCTCGTAGGGGGTGCCGTCGAGGTCAGGGAGGTCGGCCATCTCGCGCAGGTGGCGGAGGGCCGCGTCGGAGATCCCGGTCATTTCGGATCCTCTCCGGGATCGATGCCGAGGACGTGGCGCGCCTCGGACCGGAACTCCTCGTCGGAGGCGGTCAGCTCGCGCAACCTGCCGAGGACCAGACGCCGGAGCTCGCGGCGGACGGCGGCGAGGAAGTTGGTGACCTGGGTGGTGGGCAGGCCGTGCTCGGCGGCGAGCTCGGCGTAGGTCGGCCGCTCCGGCGCGTCCGGGCCTTCCAGGTCGTAACGCTCGAAGAGATGGAAATGGACCTGCTTACCCGTCGCCGCGCACCAGCGGCGGAGGTCGCCGACGGCAAGATCGAAGAGAGCGCGCACCCATTCGCGATGGAAGTATTCCTCCGGATCGAGCCCGTCGGCGGCTCCATGCCGGACCAGCTCCGCTTCGGCGCCCGCGAAGTCGAGAGGGATCGGCGTCTGGCCGCCGCCCCGTTTCAGCCGATGGGCGGCCTTGTGCTGGGTGGCGGCGAAGCCGTCGAGGCAGGTGCGCAGGTAGGTCCGGAACCGGGCGCGGGCGGGATCGTAGCGCTCGAACGTGCCCTTGGCCAGCGCCGCCGCGAAAAACTCCTGGGTCAGGTCCTCGGCGTCCTCGCGGTCGAGCCGCCAGCGCGTCCGCAGGACCTTGTAGACCGGCTTCCAGTAGCTCCTGACCAGCACCTCCCAGGCCTGCCGGCGCACCTCCGGATCGGCGTCGCGCGCCGCCAGCAGCACGGAACGGCGGGTCTGCGGGAAACGATCCCCCGCGCCCCAGGGACCGGCATGGGTGGTCATGGTGGATTATCCGGACGAGGCATCCCGCCAGCTCGCGAGCGGGACGATCCGCCCCAGGCGCTTTGCCTTTCGTACGTAGCGATCGTCCGCGCTGACCAGCATGCCCTCGTACTCCCAGGCCACGGCATGGTAAAGCGTGTCGAAGAGGTGATGGTCCAGCTCGGTTGCCATCCGGGAGGCTCGCTTGAAAACGACCAGATCGTTCGCGACCGGAAACTCCATGGCATCGAGAAAATCGAGCACCGGCTCCGCGATCTCCGGCTGGAGGCGGCTCACTACCGCGGCGACCTCGGCGAGCCAATGCGGGGGTTGTAGTGGATCGACCCTTCCCCTCTGAATGGCGGTCAGCAGAGCCAGCGCCTCTCCGACGTTCTCTTCTTCCGCGGATTCGGGGAACACCCACTTCACCACCACGCTGGCGTCGATCACGACCCTCACGAGCGATCGGCCTGTCGCGTTCGGGCGATCTCGGCGGCCGAAACCGGACGCTGCCGGCTCCGCAGCTCGAGCAGCTTGTCGATGGCCGCGGCCCGACTCTGGTCGCGCCTCTTTTCCTCGACGGCGCGCTGCATCAGGCGCGCGATGACGGCGCTCTTGTTCTCGTTCGCGAAGGCTTCCTGGAAGGCCTCCTTGATCTCCTCGGGAACACTGAAGTTGACGGTCGCCATGGAATGACCCCTTGTTGTTGAAATCTTCAACAACATTGTACCACCAGGGTACTGGGAAAGATCCCCATGCTACGATCCCTTCCCGAGGGAGAGAGCGATGCGGGAAGCGCTGAAATGGGGTTTCGTCCTGGCCGGCCTGGCGGCTCTGATCGCCGTTGGTTGCCGGCCGCCGCGGGGTCACAACTACGTGGTCCGGGCGCAGGTGATCGAGATGCCGGAGGCGGCCAACGGACAGACGTTCGTGCTGCATCATGAGCCGATCGACGACTTCGTGACGCGCGACGGCAAGGCGGAGGGGATGGACTCGATGACCATGCCCTTCCTGGTCGCCCGCACCGTGCCGCTGTCGCGGATCCACCGCGGCGACAAGATCGAGGTCATCCTGCACGTCGACTGGAAGGCGGACCGCCCGGTCGAGATCACCGGCCTGCGCACGCTCGCACCCGGCCAGTTTCTGGACTTTCGCGCGGCGCACCCTCCCGCCAGGCCCTGACGTCAAAGGTCGCAATTCCAGACATCGAAATCACAAGGAGCTTACGAAGGAGGTCATTTATGCCGGTACGGAAAGCCAACGCGGTTTGGGAAGGGAGCATCAAGGAAGGTCACGGCACGGTCAAGCTGGGGAGCGGCGCCTTCGAAGGGCAGTACTCCTTCAGCTCCCGTTTCGAGGAGGGGACGGGGACCAACCCCGAGGAACTGATCGGGGCCGCCCACGCCGGCTGCTTCTCGATGGCCCTCTCCGCCGGCCTCGGCCGCGGCGGGATCACCCCGACGCGCGTCGCCACCACCGCCAAGGTCCATCTCGAGAAGGTGGGCGAGGGGTTCAAGATCACCCGCATCGAGCTCGACAACGAGTCCACGGTGCCGGGAATCGACGACGCGACCTTCCAGGAGTACGCCCGCAAAGCCAAGGAAGGGTGCCCGGTCTCGCAGGCCCTCGGCGGCGTCGAAATCACGCTCAACGCGCGGCTGGCCGGCTGAAGCGGCGGAGGGGTGGCGGGGACTGGAGAAGATATCGACAAGCGTCTATTTTCTCCTTGACTTCTCCTCGTCCCGCCCATACCCTCCAGCTACTCACTCCCATCGTCGAGAAGGAGAAGTATCCATGGTCTGGAAGAAGAGTGACGATCCGCCGACCCATCAACCCGAACCCACTCCCGCCCCCCGTCCGATGACCGCTTCGGCCTCCACGCCCGCTCCCGCGCCGATTCAGCACGAGCCCTCCCGGCCGATCTCCGGCCGCGCCACGATCGGTCCGTCGATCTTCATCAAGGGCGATCTCTCCGGCGAGGAGGATCTGGTGATCGAAGGCCGGGTCGAGGGGAAGGTGGACCTCAAGCAGAACAACGTGACCGTCGGCAAGAATGGCCGCGTGAAGGCCGACGTCTTCGGCAAGGTCGTCGTCATCGAGGGCGAGGTGGACGGCAACGTCTTCGCCCGCGAGCAGGCGATCCTGCGTCAGTCCGGAGCGATCCGGGGGAACATCACCGCGCCGCGCGTGATCCTCGAGGACGGCTCGCGCTTCAAGGGGAGCATCGACATGGAGTCACCGAAGGAGATGGGCGGCGGCGCGTCGGTCCGGCACTCCGAGCCGAGCCATGAGGCGAACCGACCTGAACCCGCGGGAGTGAAAGCCACCGCCTGATGAGCTGGTTTTCACCCCGCGGTACCACCCCCGGCAAGGAGCAGGGCCGGAGCCCATCCACCGTCGAGCCCGACCTCCATCGGTCGCTGGCGTTCGCGGCTCTCTGCGAGGAGCTCCGCCGGCGCAAGATGCAGGTGCTGGATCTCGGCTCGGCCGTCGGCTCGAACGTCGAATTCCTTTCCCAGTTCGGCTGCAAGCTGTTCATCGAGGATCTCTACACCGCCCTCTCCACCCGTGGTCCCGGGGAGGGCGACCTCGCGGGCCCCGGCTTCTTCGCCGAATTTCTCTCGATCCCGCCGGAGACGCGTTTCGACGTGATCCTCGCCTGGGATCTCTTCGACTACCTCCAGCGCAAGGAGCTCGCCGCCTTCTCGGAGCAGCTCCGGAGCTTCACCAACCGGGGAGCGCTGATCTTCTCGCTGATCTCGTACCACAAGACGATTCCGGCGCAGCCCTACCGCTTCCGGATCCACGACGAGCAGCACCTGATCTACGAGCGCCGCACCACGGCCGAGCGTCCCTCGCCCCGCCTGGCACCGGCCGAGGTCACTAACCTGCTGAAGGGGTTCCGCGTCGACCGGTCCTTCCTGCTGAAGCACGGGATCTCGGAATACCTGCTGGTGCGGGAGTAGGAAGAGCCTGACGGAGGGGCGGGGGATCGCCCTGAAAGGGCGGGCTTTGAAGAGCCTGGGGTTTCAACCCCAGGCGGGCGGCGGGGGTCGAACCGGCGGGGCGGGGTTGAATATGGGCGGGCGGAGGTCGAACCGGCGGGCCCGCCCGGGCGGGCGGCGGGAGAACCGGCAGGCCCGCCTGAGCGAACGGACTGCCGGCGGGCGAACCGCCGCCGGAGGTCAAATGGATGGCCGGCGGGGCGAACCGCGGCCTGGAGGAAGAACCGCCAGCCGACCTCCGCCTGGGGTTGAAACCCCAGGCTCTTCAAAGCCCGCCCTTACAGGGCGGTCCCCCACCCGCTACACCGAGCTTCCTACCAGACCCGGCAGACCTTCGCCGGCTCCTTGAACAGCGCCTGCCCAGCCTTGCAGTTGAAGGCGGCGTCGAACTCGGGCATGTTCACCACCACGCCGTTGATCCGCGCCGCGGCCGGCGAATGGGGATTGATGCGGGCGCTGAGGCGGAGAGATTCGGGACGGTCGCCGCCGCAGTCCCATTGGGCGAAGCCGACGAAGAAGCGCTGCTCGGGCGTCAGGCCGTCCTGGGGGACAAGCTTCTGGCCGTGGGTCTCCTCCTGCCAGGCGATGTAGGCGAGGATCAGCCCCCCGAGGTCGGCGATGTCCTCGCCGAACGTCAGCTTGCTGTTGATCTTGACGTCGTCCACCACGGTGTACTGCGCGTACTGGTCCATCACGCAGGCGGCGCGCTGCTGGAACTCCTTGTCGTCCTCCGGCTTCCACCAGTTGCGCAGGTTGCCCTGGGCGTCGAACTGCCGCCCTTCGTCGTCGAAGCCGTGGGTCAGCTCGTGGCCGACGGTGCCGCCGGTGTTGCCGTAGTTGGGGGCGGCGTCCATCTTCGGATCGTAGAGCGGCGGCAGCAGGACGGCGGCCGGAAAGTTGATGTCGTTCATCATCGGGTTGTAATAGGCGTTCACGGTCACCGCCGTGATCTCCCACTCGCCGCGATCGACCGGCTTACCGATCTTGGCGAGGTCCCGGTGGGTCTCGAAGACCGCCGCCCGCGTGGCGTTCCCGGCGAAGTCGCCGCGCCGGATCTCAAGCTTCGAATAGTCGCGCCAGTGGTCCGGATAACCGATCTTGTCGCGCATCGCGTGGAGCTTGACGATCGCCTCCTTCTTGGTGGCCGCGCTCATCCAGGGCGATTCGTTGATCCGCTTCTCCATGGCGTGGCGGATCTCGGTCACCATCCGCTCGGTGTCGGGCTTCACCTGCGGCGGGAAGATCCGGTGCACGAATACCTCGCCCAGCGCCTCGCCGAGATCGCGGTCGATGGACTCGACGCAGCGCTTCCAGCGCGGCGAGAGCTCCTTGGTGCCGTTGAGATAGGCGCTGTAGAAATCGAAGTTCGCCTGCACGAAGGGCTTGGACAGGTACGGGGAGACGTCGCTCGCCAGATGAAACCGCAGATAGGTCTTGAGGTCGTCGAGGCTGGCGGCGTCGACCTGCGCGTTCATCTCCTGGAAAAACTTCGGCTCGGTGACGTTGACGTCGCCGAGGCTGGCGAGGCCGAGCGCCTTCAAGTAGGCATCCCACTGAAAGCCGGGGGCCAGCGCAGCCAGCTCCGCGCGCTTCATCGGGTGCGAGATCTTGTAGGGATCGCGCCGCTCGACCGGCGTCAGCGAGGCCTTGGCGAGCGCGGTCTCCAGGCGCATCACGGTCTCGGCGCCGCGCGCCGGCTCCGGATCGCCCAGCAGCTCGAAGATCTTCTTCACGTAAGCCTGGTAGTGCTCGCGCCCCTCCTTGGACTTGGCGTCGTCCTTGATGTAGTCCTCGGGGTCGGGAAGCCCCAGGCCGCCGGCGGCGGCGACGCCGATCACCTTCGAGGCGTCGCGGGGGTCCTGGCCGGAGCCGAAGCCGAAGAACATCGAGCCCGGCTCCCCCACCGCGTGCAGCCGGCCGAGCAGGGCGGCGAGATCGGCCTTCGACTTCAGGCCGGCGATGGCGTCGAGCCGGTCCTTGAGCGGCGAGGCGCCCGCCTTCTCGACCGCCGCTTCGTCCATGCAGGAGGAGAAATAGTCGCCGATCTTCTGCGTGTTGGCGTCGCGCCCCGGGACCGGTTTCGCGGCCGCCTCCAGCATCCCCCAGAGGAACCGCTGGTTGTCGACTTCCGCCTTGGAGTAGACGCTCCAGCGGGACTGGTCGGCGGGGATGGGATTCTTGTCCAGCCACTTGCCGCAGGAGAAGCGGAAGAGGTCGTCGCAGGGGTTGACCGAGCGGTCGATCGCCGACGGATCGAGGCTCGGCGTGTACGGGAGGGCCGCGAGCGGCCGCTCCTCGGCGGCGCGGGCCACGCCGGCGGATCCCGCGGCGAACAGCGGCAGAGCGAGGACCGGAAGAAGGACGAAACGTAGATTCATTCGAAGGCTCCTTGGGGTTTACCAGATCCGGCAGACCTTCTCCGGCTCCTTGATCATGGGCTGGCCCGCCTTGCAGGCGAAGGCCTGGGCGAACTCCGGCACGTTCACCAGCACGCCGTTGATCCGCGCCTCGGCGGGTGAGTGCGGGTTGGTACGGGCGGACAGCCGCCGGGCCTCCGGACGGTCGCCGCCGCAGGCCCACTGGGCGAAGCCGACGAAGAAGCGCTGCGGTGGCGTCAGGCCGTCCTGAGCGGCGAGCGTCTGGCCGCGGGTGTCGTCCTGCCAGGCGAGGTAGGCGATGATCAGCCCGCCGAGGTCGGCGACGTCCTCGCCCAGGGTGAGCTGGCTGTTGATCTTCAGGTCGTCCACCACCGTGTACTGCGCATACTGGTCGGCCACACAGGAGACGCGCTGGCGAAACTCCTTGTCGTCCCCGGGCGTCCACCAATTGCGGAGGTTCCCCTCCGCGTCGTACTGCCGCCCCTCGTCGTCGAAACCGTGGGTCAGCTCGTGCCCGATGGTGGCGCCGGTGTTGCCGTAGTTGGGGGCGGCGTCGATCTTCGGGTCGTAGAGAGGGGGCAGCAGCACGCCGGCCGGGAAGTTGATGTCGTTCATCAGCGGGTTGTAGTAGGCGTTGACGGTCGGCGGCGTCATCCGCCACTCGCCGCGGTCGACCGGCTTGCCGATCTTGGCGAGGTCGCGGCGGGTCTGGAACACGGCGGCCCGCGCGGTGTTGCCGGCGAAGTCACCGCGGCGCACCTCGAGGGCCGAGTAGTCGCGCCAGCGGTCGGGATAGCCGATCTTGTCGCGCATGCCGCGCAGCTTGACCAGCGCCTGCTGCCGGGTCTCCGCGCTCATCCAGGGCGAGGTCTCGATCCGCTTCGCCATGGCGGCGCGGATCTCCGTCACCATCTTCTCCGCGTCGCCCTTCACCGCCGGCGGGAAGACCTTGCGCACGAAGACCTCGCCGAGCACCTCGCCCAGGTCCCGGTTGACGTCCGCGACGCAGCGCTTCCACCTCGGCGCGATCGCCTTGGCGCCGCGCAGGTAGGCGGAGAAGAACTCGTAGTTCGCCTGCACGAAGGGTGCGGAGAGGTTGGGCGCGGCGCGGTTGGCGAGATGGAAGCGGAGATAGGCGCGGAGGTCGTCGAGGGGGATCGAGGAGAGCTCGGTCTCCACCGCCTGGAAGAACACCGGCTCGGTGACGTTGAACTCGTCGAGCCCCGGCTGGCCGAGAGCGCTGAGGTAGGCATCCCAGTGGAAGTCGGGAGTGAGCGCCTGGAGCCCCTGCCGCTTCATGAGGTGCACGGTCTTGTGAGGGTCACGGCGCTCGACACGGGTCAGCGAGGCCTTGGCGAGAGCGGTCTCCAGCCGCAGCACGGCCTCGGCCTCCCGCTCCGGCTGCGGACGCCCAAGCAGCTCGAAGATCCGCCGCACGTAGGCCCGGTAATGCTCGCGGACCTCCTTGGAGTGCGGGTCCTCGCGCAGGTAGTCGTCGCGGTCGGAGAGCCCCAGGCCGCCGGCGCGGGCGATGCCGATCACCTGCGAGCTGGCCTCGGGATTCTGGTCGGCGCCGAAGCTGAAGAGCATCGAGCGGGCGCCCCCCTCGAGGTGGAGCTGGCCGAGGAGGCCGGCCAGATCGGCCTTGGACTCCAGCGCGGCGATCGCCGCCAGCCGCGGTTTCAGGGGATCGACCCCCGCCTTGTGGATCGCCGCCTCGTCCATGCAGGAGGCGAAGTAGTCGCCGATCTTCCGGGTGTTGGCGTCGCGCTTGGGATCCGGCCGCGCCGCCTCCTCGAGCATCCCCCAGAGGAAGCGCCGGTTGTCCTCGGCCGCCTTGGCGTAGACATCCCATGACGACTGGTCGGGAGGGATCGGGTTCTTCTCCAGCCACTTGCCGCAGGAAAACTTGTAGAAGTCGACGCACGGATCGACCGCGCGGTCCATCACCGTCGGGTCGAGGCTCGGCGTATAGGGGATCGCCGTCAGCGGGCGCTCCACAGCGGCCGGCGCCGGCGCCTCGGCGGCGAAGGCGGCGCCGGCCAGGCCCAGCAGGGCGAGGGTCATCGGTGGGATGGCGAGACGTCGATTCATCGGCTGGCTCCTTGGGTTTCGCGGCAGACCGCCGGAGAGAGTACCGCCGTCCCGGCCGTCCGGCAAAGTGGCCCCCGCTCGCCGTCACCTTTTTGTAAGCGACTTCGTAACCTCCCCGGGGTATGCTAGGGCGTAAGCCCGTGGACCCAGCCTTGCCTTCCCCCGTCCTACGGCCCAGCCTCGTAGTTTCTACCGCAGTCGAAAAGGAGGATTGTATGGCGAGCAGTGACGAGAATCCCGATTTCTCCGACGTGGAGGGCGGTTCCTCATCGACCGCGCCCGCGCCGGAACCGGCCGAACAGACCTACACCGTGGTCGCGGGAGACAGCCTCTCGAAGATCGCGCACAAGGTCTATGGCGAAGCGAATCACTGGCGAAAGATTTTTGACGCCAACAAGGACCAGATCAGCGATCCCGACGCGATCTACCCCGGACAAACCCTGAAGATCCCTGCCGAGTAAAAGAGGAGAGAATCCAATGCGCTTCTACCGCACTACGCTGTTGATCCTGGCCCTGGCCCTGGCCCTTTCCGCCTGCAAGAAGAAGGAAGAGGCTCCGCCGCCGGCTCCCGCGCCGGCCCCCGAAGTCTCCACCGCTCCCGCGCCGGCGCCCGAGGTGTCGACCGCGCCCGTCGCGGCCGCCTTCAAGGTCGACTCGGTCGACCTCGGCAAGGCCGTCGGCGCCGACAAGAAGGTCACCGACGCCGCCACCACCTTCGCGCCGAAGGACACGATCTACGCCGCGGTATCGAGCGAGGGCACGGCGCCTTCCGTGAAGCTCCACGCCAAGTGGACCTTCGGCGCCGCCGGCAAGGTCGTCAAGGAGGAGGACCAGTCCATCACCCCCACCGGCCCCACGGTGACCGAGTTCCACATCTCCAAGGTGACCGGCTGGCCCGTCGGCCAGTATCACGTCGAGATCTCGGCGGACGGCGTCTCGTCCGGAGTCAAGGATTTCGAGGTCAAGAAGTAGGCTGAACCGCGGACAGCCATGGACGGACTAAGGGAGGAGAGATCCTCCCTTTTTCATTTCCCCTGAGGGGAAATCCTCGCGGGCTTCGTTACCGTCCCGATCTCAATCCAACGCCTTTACCAAGGAGACGCCATGAAGAGAACCGCCACGAAGCTCACCCTCAGCCGCGAGACCTTGAGCCATCTGACCGAGCGCGCCCTGCACGGGGTGAAGGGCGCCAACAACACCGTCATCGCTTCCTGCCAGTGGTCGGACTGCGAGACCTGCGGGATCATCTGCTCGCAGCCGATTCAGAGCTGCGCCTGTCCGGTCGGGTAAGAGGAAGAGGCGAGCCCGCCCGTCTCTTGGAGGGTCACCCGCGGGGTCACCCCTGGAGGCGGCGGGCGAGCTGCTCGGCGCGCTGCTGGTTGGAAGGCGCGGCCGGCGCCGGCGCCACCTCACGGCGGACGGTGGACGCGATCAGACGCTCCCGTTCGGCCGCCGGCAGGGACTGGTCGTGGACCACGTTCCACGTCTGGCTGACCACGATGGCCTCGATGTTCTCCAGGCGCTGGTGTAGGGTGTCCCGGTCCTTTCGCAGGGCGGTCACCTCAGACTCCAGCTCGCGGTTCGAGGCACCGAGGACACGTTGCTGCGCCCTGACCTTCAGCCAGGTCTTGAAGGAACCCGACAGGATGGCGACCAACGGAATGAGGACCCAGAGACCATCCGGAAAACCACCCATGCGATACCTCCCAGGGCATTGTACGTCGTCCCGCCTCCAGGGTTTTGGCGCACCTCCATGTCGGAGATGAGACGATCCCGGAGATGAGATAGAGTTTCCGCACCCTATGGCTGACTGGTCCCCGACTTCGTGGCAGGAGAAGCCCGCGCTGCAGCAGCCGACGTATCCGGATGCCGAGCGCCTGGAGGCGGTCCTGCGCGATCTCGCCGCCCTGCCGCCGCTCGTCACCTCCTGGGAGATCGAGAGCCTGAAGTCGCAGCTCGCCGAGGCGGCGCGCGGCGAGCGCTTCCTCCTCCAGGGGGGTGACTGCGCCGAGAGCTTCGCCGACTGCACCTCGCAGGTGATCACCAACAAGATCAAGATCCTGCTCCAGATGAGCCTGGTTCTGGTCCACGGCGCCCGCCGCCGGGTGATCCGCGTCGGCCGCTTCGCCGGCCAGTACGCCAAGCCGCGCAGCGACGACATGGAGACGCGGGACGGCGTCAGCTACCCCTCCTACCGGGGGGACCTGATCAACCACGTGCCGTTCACGCTCGCCGACCGCACGCCCGATCCGGCGCTGCTGCTGCGCGGCTACGAGCGGGCGGCGCTGACGCTCAATTTCATCCGCGCCCTGATCGACGGCGGCTTCGCCGACCTCCACCACCCCGAGTACTGGGACCTCTCCTGGATGAAGCACTCGCCCCACGCCGAGGAGTACCGCAAGCGGGTGGCGTCGATCCGCGACTCGCTCCAGTTCTTCGAGTCGCTCGCCGGCAGCCAGGCCGGAGAGATCCGCCGGGTCGACTACTTCACCAGCCACGAGGGTCTGCACCTCCACTACGAGCAGGCGCAGACCCGGCGGGTGCCCCGCCGCGCCGGCTGGTACAACCTGTCGACCCACTTCCCCTGGATGGGCCTGCGCACGGCGCAGCTCGGCGGCGCGCACGCCGAGTACTTCCGCGGCATCTCCAACCCGATCGCGGTCAAGGTGGGCGCCACCGTGACGCCCCAGGGGCTCGTCGAGGTCGCCGACCTGCTCGATCCCTTCCGCGAGCCCGGCCGCCTCACCTTCATCCACCGCTTCGGCCATCAGAAGATCGCCGACGGCCTGCCGCCGCTGATCGAGGCGATGCGCAGCGCCGGCCGCACGGTCCTCTGGGTCTGCGACCCCATGCACGGCAACACCGAAGCGGTCGCCCACGGCCTCAAGACGCGGCGCTTCGACCACATCCTCTCCGAGCTCCAGCAGGCCTTCGACCTCCACGAGGAGCTCGGCTCCTACCTCGGCGGCGTCCACTTCGAGCTCACCGGCGAGGACGTCACCGAGTGCATGGGTGGCGCCCGCGGCCTCACCGAGGAAGACCTCCAGCGCGCCTACCGCTCGCAGGTCGATCCGCGCCTGAACTACGAGCAGGCGCTGGAGATGGCGCTGCTGATCGCCAAGCGCATGGGGCGCGGGAACGCCTGACCCCGGACGCCTGAGCCGAAACCCTGCATGCATCGCGAGCACCACCGCGACGGCTTCACGGTCTCGACCGACCCCGGCCGCCTCGACCTCGGGGCAATCCACGCCTTCCTCTCCACCTCCTACTGGGCCGAGGAGATCCCTCGCGAGCTGCTGGCGCGGGCGATCGGCAACTCCCTCTGCTTCGGGCTCTACGAGGGGGAGCGCCAGATCGGCTTGGCGCGGGTGATCACCGACGGCGCGACCTACGCTTATCTCTGCGATGTTTACGTGCTGGCAGAGATGCGCGGCAAGGGGCTCGGCACCTGGCTGATGGAGTGTGTGATGGCCCACCCCGATGTCCAGGGGCTCCGCCGGTTCTCGCTGGTGACCCGCGACGCCCACGAGCTCTACCGCCCGTTCGGCTTCACGGAGATCGCGCGGCCCGAGGCGCACATGGAGATCTCGCGCCCGGGGCTGTACAAGGGAGGCCCCTCATCACCCCGGCCCTCTTCTCCCAGCCCTCCACCCACCCTTCCGGGGAGAAGAGGGAGAAAACTGAAAAAGATGTAGAAGATGTAGGGGCGCAGCATGCTGCGCCCTCAACTTTGCCGGACCGGAAAGGGCGCAGCATGCTGCGCCCCTACGAGCAGCCCCTCTCTCCCCGGAAGGGCGGGTGGAGGGCTGGGAGAGAGGGGTTGGGGAGTGAGGGGCTTTCACTTCTTCCCCTTCACCTCCAGATCGACGCTGATCGTCTCGGGCGGCAGGACGCCGCTCAGGAGGAGGAGCTTGCCGGTCTCGGGGATGGCGATCTGCAGGGGCTTGACGCCGCCCACGAGACCCTGCTGCAGGGTCTTGACCTCGTCCGCATACCCCTGCTTCGCCACCGTTTCTTTCCGCTTCGCCTCGTCTTTCGACCGCCAGACGGCACCCGGCATCATTGGAGATTCGGCGGTGACGGTGATCACGTCCTCGACGGCGATCGTCAAGGTGAGCTCGAGCGTGGTGTTCCGGCCGTCGTTCAGTTGCACGTTGGGGTCTTCCAGGGAATTGAACCCCTCGAGCTCGGCTTTCACCGTGACGGTGCCGGGAGCCATCTTGCGGTATCGGAACATTCCCTGGGCGTTCGTCACCAGGACCAGCGGGGCATGGTCCGCGGCAACCAGGGTCACCGTCGCTCCCGGCAGCGCATTGTGCTTATCGTCGGAGACCGTCCCATAGAGGGCTGAGCTCCCGCCCTGGCCGTCGTAGGTATCGGTTCTGCCGACGGAATCGGGGACCGCCAGAGGCTGGACCGGTTCGACCGGCGGCACGGGCTCGTTCTCGACCGCCGGCCGCAGGTCGCCCGAGCGGAACCGGTATTGGGCGTCGTCCGGCAGCAGCAACCGCCATTGATGCTCCAGCACGGGCAGGGCCACTCGGGGAAGGGTGAGCGCGAGTTGGGACCTGCCGCGCGGGATGGCCCGCGCCAGTACCGAGACGACCTCGACCACCGCGTCCCTGCCGGTGTCGAAGCCGAGCGGCACCGAGATCGTGCCGCCGCCGCGCTCCAGCGGGCGGACCGCGACGTCGTCCACGCGCGCCGACCAGAGGGTGGCCCCAGGCGGAAGCGTGAGGTCGAGGGCGGTGCCGATCGCCGCCGGCCGCAGGGTGATCCGGTCGCGGTGCAGCAGGGTGCCGTCGAGGGTGATCAGGGTCGTCGTATCCCGCAGGCTCGCCACCGCCGGCAGGGACGCCGCCGGGGCCAGCGGTGACACGGACATCTTCAGGCCGGCCGGCGCTCCGGCCAGCCGCCAGGCGGCCGCGAGATCGACGCCGCCGAGGGCCTCGCGCAGGGTCGGCGGCAGGTCGTCGAGGTCGACCCGCGACCAGGACGCCGCCGGCAGCGGATTCACCACCGCCGCCACCGACGAGGAGAGCGCCACGTAGCGCGCCCGGACGGTGCCGTCGGGGACGATCGGCTCCAGGGGGAGCTCGGCTCCCTGCGACGGCGTGGAGCTGAGCACCAGATAGCCCACACCGCGCAGCTGCTGGCGGCGCTGCACGGTCAGCCGGCGGGATTCGATCGCCGGCACCACCTCGCCCTCGTCGGTGCCCACCGTCTCCACCGCCAGCCCGGGAGGGAGGTCGACAGAGAAGCTGCCGAGGCCGCCGCGCGAGACCTCGTAGATCACCACGTCGTGCCGCCGCGGACCGTCCGGCCGCAGCTGGATCAGGGTCAGCACGACGCTCTGGGCCAGCAGCTTCTCGGCGTCCTCGCCGTCCACCTTGCGCCGGACCTCGAAGGTCTGCGCCTGCCCGCGCCGGGAGGTCAGGCGCACCGTGCGCCGCGCGCCCTCCACCCGGTCCTCCACCACGACCGTGCCCGGAGCGCTCCAGGCGAGATCGGCCGGCAGCTCGACCTCGGTCAGCGACACCGGCGCCGCGGCGGGCGCCAGGGTGAGCCGGCTCACCCCCCCGCCCGACATCAGCACCGGCCCCGAGATCTCGACCGCGTACCGCCCCGGCGCGGGAGCGACCAGCTGCCACTCCCCTTCTCTCGTGCCCACGGTGAGGGCGGCTCCGGACGTCTTGCCTTCCGCCGTCTTGTCCCCCACCAACCGCACCTCCGCTCGCTGGGGGACGCCGGTCACCGGCAGTGCGACGGGCCCCCTGGGCTCCCCCTGGACGAGGACCTCGTAGCCGGCCGTCACCTCGGCGACGTCCTTGTCGCCCAGCACCACCCTCACGCGCTGGGAGGTGATCTCGGCCACCGGCGCCTCACGGGAGGCTTCCCGGCGCCGCCGTTCCTTCTCCGCCGCCTCTCCCTTCTCGACCAGCGCGAGATAGTCCTTCACGGGGAGCACGACCTCCTGGGGCCGCGGCACGTCCGCGGCCACGCTGGGGCGCGCCAGAGCGAGCGCCCCCAGGGACATCACGACGAGGATGCGAGTTTTCAGAACCATCCGCGCTTCTCCTTGTTCCCCTTCACCTCGATCTCGACGCCGATCTTCTCGGGGGGGAGGACGCCCGTGAGCAGCAGCAGCTTGCCGGTCTCGGGGATGGCGACCGGCAGCGGCTTGACCCCGCCGACCAGCCCCTTCTTGAGCTCCTCGAAGGCGTCGAAGTCGTAGTAGACCGGCGCCGACGCGGGGGGCGGGGCGGCGGGCTTGGGGGCGTTGACCGCCTTGGCGCCCGGACCGGCATATCCCGCCTGCTGCCCCGACTCGTTGCCGCCGACGTTGAGGCGGTCGGTGAGAACGCCGGGGGTGCTCTGCAGAACCGCCCAGGGGTCCCGGGTGGTGGGGATCTTCTCCAGCTCCGACTGCGAAATGGTCGCTCCCGTCGAGATCCTGCCGTCGTCTCTCTCCACTCGTGGAGAGCCCCCCCGGAAAGTGATCGCCGCCTTGGCCGGCTTCAGGTCGCCGGCGAGGAACCGGTACTGGGCGCCGTCCGGCAGCAGCAGGCGCCAGCGGTGCTGCTGGACGGGGATCGCGAGGCGGGGAACGTCGAGCGCCAGCTCCGAGCGCCCCTTGGGGATCGCCTTCTCCTGCACGGAGACGACCTCGACCCGCGCGTCCTTGCCGGTATCGAAGCCGAGCGGCACGGAGATCCTGCCGCCGCCGCGCTCCAGGGGGCGGACCGCCACGCCGTCCACCTGCGCCGACCAGAGGGTGGCCCCGGGCGCGAGGGTCATCTCGAGGGCGGTGCCGATGGCCGCCGGCCGCACGACGATGCGGTCGCGGTGCAGCAGGGTGCCGTCGAGGGTGATCAGCGTGGTGGTCTCCCGGTAGCTCGCCAGGGCCGGCAGGGCGGGCGCGGCGGGGAGCGAGGCGACGGCCATCCGCAGGCCCGCCGGCGCCGTTGCCGGCGCCGTGCCGGTCAGCCGCCAAGCCGCCGCGAGGTCGACGCCGCCGAGGGCCTCGCGCAGGGTCGGCGGCAGGTCGTCGAGATCGACCCGCGACCAGGCGGCCTCCGGGAGCGGATGGGCGTCCGCCGCCACCGAGGAGGCGAGCGCCACGTAGCGCGCCCGAACCGACTGCGGATTCCCCTCAGGAGTCACCGGATCGAGGGAGAGGTCGGCACCGCCTGCCGTGGAGACCGCCGGGGTCGAGCTGAGCACCAGATAGCCGACGCCGCGCAGCTGCTGGCGGCGCTGCACGGTCAGCCGCCGCCCCTCGATGGCCGGCGCCATCTCGCCTTCGTCGGTACCCACGGTCTCCACCGTCAGGCCCGGGGGGAGGTCGACGGTGAAGCTGCCGAGGCCGCCGCGCGAGACCTCGTAGATCACCACGTCATGACGCCGCGGGCCGTCCGGCCGCAGCTGCACGAGGGTCAGCACGACGCTCTGGGCGAGCAGCTTCTCGGCATCCCCGCCGTCCACCTTGCGCCGCACCTCCAGGGTCTGCGCCTCACCGCGGTTGGAGGTCAGACGCACCGTGCGCCGCGCGCCCGCCACCTGATCCTCGACCACCACCGTCCCCGGCGCGGTCCAGGCGAGATCGGCCGGCAGCTCGACCTCGGTCAACGCCACCGGCGCCGCCGCCGGGGCCAGCGAGAGACGGCTGACGCCGCCGGACGACAGCGGCACCGGCCCGGCGACCCGCACCGCGTAGCGCCCCGGAGCTGGAGCCACCAGCAGCCACTCCCCCGCCTTCGTGCCGGCGCTCAAGCCAGCGCCGGCCGGGGTGACGGTCGCCTCGCGCGGCACGCCGGTCACCGGCAGCACCACGGGCCCCCTGGGCACGCCCTCGACCAGCACCTCATAGTCGGCCGTGACCTCGGCCACGTCCTTGTCTCCCAGCACGACCCGCACCCGCTGCGAGGTGACCTCGGCCACGGGAGCCTCGCGGGAGGCCTGCCGCTGCCGTTGCTCCTTCTCCGCCGCGTCCCCCTTCTCGACCAGGTCGAGATAGTCCTTGAGGGCGAGCGTGATCTCCGACCGTGGCGGCTCCGCGGCGTGGGCGGTCTGAACGGCCAGGACGGGGAGGCACAGGAGGGCGGCACACAGGAGGACGATGTTTCTGGCGCGCCCTGCCCTCCGAAGCCTCACCCCCTGGCCCCCTCTCCACTGCGTGGAGAGGGGGAAACCAGATCCCTTCCGTGAACCCGGCCCTTCGGATCGCGCGCCCCCCCTCTCCACCCCGTGGAGAGGGGCCGGGGGTGAGGCCTCGGAGGGCTGAACGCCCCCGTCAGAACAGAGGCCCTGAACCGAGATCCTTTCCGTCTTGATCAGAACCATTCGCGCTTCTCCTTGTCCTTCTCGACGTGGACGGCCAGCGGCGGCGGCGCGGCGGAGAGGGCGCTCCAGGCGGCCTGGATCGAGGTGAAGCCGGGGGGAAGGTTGAAGAACGCCGGCGCGGCCTCCGATGTGGAGAGCGCCTGGCCGGCGTTGATCTGCGCGTTGGCCTGCGCGCTCATGCCGGAGACGGCCTTGCGCGCCGCCACGCCGGGAGGCGCCGAGACCTGGCCCGCCCGCGCCTTCTCGCTCAGCTGGTAGGAGCGGCCGCCCGGCAAGATCAGCCGGACCTCGACCCTCGCCACGGGAGCGGACAGCGCCGGCAGCGGCACCGTGAGGGCGCCATCCCCCGGCGGCAGCGCCAGCGGGATCACCCCCTCCAGATGGACCACCTGCGCGGCGTCCTGGGTGAGCAGCGGGATGGCGAGGGCGCCCCCCGCGTTGCCGGGGACGACGTTGACCCCGTCGCGATGCCCCACCGCCAGCTCGAAGCCGGCCGGCAGGGTAACCGTGAGCTGCTGCGCGCCGCGGTTCCGCACCTCGGCCCAGAGCTGGTAAGAGGCCTTGCCCGCCTCGCCCAGCGCCACGTCCACCAGCATCCGGTCCACCTGGGCGGCGAGCACCTCTGTGCGCTCCGCCCAGGCCGCCTCCCAGCGCGGCGGCCGGGCCGCGTCGGCCACCGCGAAGAGGCGGCCGTCGACCGCCTTCACCGACTCCGGCAAGCGGGCCGTCTCCCGCTCCTCCGGTCCGCGCGCCGCGCCGGCGTCGGCCAGCGAGAGGATGCCGTCCCCCTTCAGCGCCGCCTTGGCGAGCAGGGTGGTGCGGGCGCTCCCCTCCGGCAGCAGCAACGGCGTCGCGAAACGGTCCTTGGGCTCGCCGGTCAGCGAGATCTCCACCGCCAGCGTGTCCTCGACCGGCGCCAGCGGAGTGACGACCAGCGTGCCGGCGTCGACCTTCCAGCCGGCCACCGGGCCGCGGACGTCGGCTACCTCGAGGCCGGCGGGCACCGGCACCCGCAGCGTCTCCAGGCGCCCCTGGGCGACCCGGACCTCGATCCAGCCGAGCACCTGGAAGCGGGTGCGCGAGAGGGTGGAGGCGGTGGCCGAGGTCGCCTCGAAGCGGAGCGGCAGCTGGGCGCGGCGGGGGACGGTGGCGCGCCCCGAGAGCGTCCAGTGGACCTCCGTGCCGGGCAGGGCGACGAAGGACCAGCCGCTCTCCGGGGGTCCCGGCACGACCAGGCCGGAGCCCCCCGCCTCGAGCTCCTCGGCCGCGATCGACGCCTCGACCCGGCCGCGCACCACGGCCGCCGCCGGGAAGCGGAGGCCGAAGCGCCAGGTCGGCCGCGTGGCCTTATCGTCGCGGGTCACCGGCACGGCGGACTCCAGCCGCACCTCGCGCCGGCCGGGGCCCCGCACGTGCATCGCGAGCCCCTTGTCCGTGACCTCCACCCGCCCTTCCGCGCCCTTGAAGTCGGCGGCGATGAACGAGCCCGCCTCGCCCAGGGGCACGGTCTGCCACTTGTCGTCGTAGAGCGTCAGGCGCAGGGTCTGCACCACGCGGGCGCTCTCCGGACCCACCTTCACCGCGTACTCCGCGAGCTCCAGCGCATAGGGCGCCGGCGGCGTGGTGGGCGCCTCCTGTCCCGGATTGGCCCGGGCGCGCAGAGCCTCGTACTTGTCCAGCGGCAGCGTGACCTGCTGCGCTCCGGCCGCGACGGCCAGCAGCGCGATCCCGACGCCGATCGTAGACCTGTTCCAGATCCGCCTCATCGCGTTACCTCCCCTGTGACGACTCACTCCAGGTTAGACCCACGGAGGCTCTTCCGCGAAACCACGCGGTTCGTCCCGGCGGGAGGGCGGTCTGTCCCGGGCATCTGGGCCCGCGGGCGGGGCGGTGGACCGCCTGGGGTTGAAACCCCAGGCTGATCAAAGCCCGCCCTTTCAGGGCGATCCCCCTCCCGCAGAGGCATCTAACCTTTCTCTGCGAGTTGGCGTCGGATGTCACGGGTGGGGGACCGCCCTGGAGGGGCGGGCTTTGAATAGCCTGGGGTTTCAACCCCAGGCGATCCACCCGAAGAGCTCTAAACCTTCCTCCATCCGCCGGCGTCTTCCTGAGGGACCACAAGGCGTGGCACGATCGCGGCAAGGGAGAGACACCCATGATCGCCCAGGTTCTGAATCGGGATTTCGTCCTCAAGCGCCTCGCAGAGGTCCGCCGCTACCTGGCCGCGCCGGCCACCGACGACCGCCGGTCGGTGCCCTACCGCGGGCCGGATGCCTCGCCCGAAGATGCCGCGCTGGCTCTGGAGGCGGCGGATGCCGCGCTCAAGAGCGAAGCGGCGGCTTCCAGCGGCCAGCCCGGCTTCGTGCCGCCACCGCCGGAGCGCCGGGGCGAGGAGCCGCCGCCGCTCGACGAGTCCTCCTTCCTCAGCCGGGACCCGGCGCTGAGCAACCTGCAATCGGCGCTGGAGCAGTTCCTCCGCGACCAGAAGAAGGTCGAGACCGTTCGCACCGATCGCCGCCGGGGCGCGGGCAACGCGCTCGTGACGGACGAGTCGATCTCCGGCGGCAAGCCGTCCGGCGACCGCGACGGCCGGCGGATCTTCGACAAGTTCTCGGTGTCCGACGTCCGCTGGGTGAGCAGCCTGTTCGCCATGGGCGTCCGCAAGCTCCGCGACCGCCACCCCTTTCCAGCCCAGCCGGCCGAGCCGCTCACCATCGGCAATCAGGCCCGGCTCGTCCTGGTCGGCGACTGGGGCTCCGGCGTGCCCCGGGCGCGCAAGGTGGCGCGGGAGATCCGCAAGGTGCTGGACGAAGGGTTGGAGGCGGGCCGCGAGCAGCATCTCGTCCATCTCGGCGACATCTACTACGCGGGCTGGGAGTACGAGTACCGCGATCGCTTCCTCGCCTGGTGGCCGGTCGAGATCGGCGAGCAGGAGCGCATCCGCTCCTGGAACCTCAACGGCAACCACGACATGTACGCCGGCGGCCACGCCTTCTTCGACGTCGCCCTGAAGGATCCCCGGTTCGCGCGCCAGCAGGGCTCGAGCTGGTTCTCCTTCCGCAACGACCACTGGACGATCCTGGGCCTCGACACCGCCTGGGAGGAGCACGGCCTGGAGGGCGATCAGAGCGAATGGGCGCTGGGGCTCGTCAACGGCGCGCCCGGCAAGACGATGCTCCTCTCGCACCACCAGCTCTTCAGCGCCTACGAGCCCGGAGGCGGCGAAAGGCTGCGCGGGAAGATCGAGCCGGTGCTGAAGACCGGCCGGGTGCGGAGCTGGTTCTGGGGGCACGAGCACCGCTGCGTGCTCTACGCGCCGCACGACCAGATCGAATACGCGCGCTGCATCGGCCACGGCGGCGTGCCGGTCTACATGACGCATCGGGAGAAGGACCCCTACCCGGCGCCGGCCACCTGGGAGCTCCGCGACTACCTCGAGAACAAGCTGGAGCGCTGGGCTCTCTTCGGCTTCGCCGTGCTCGACTTCGACGGCCCCGAGATCGCGGTGCGCTACGTCGACGAGGACGGCAAGGAGCG
>DATBAW010000084.1:0-2503 GCA_036271335.1 Thermoanaerobaculia bacterium | reverse complement strand
AGCACCTGCGCGGCACGGTGCGGTTCGCGGATGCGGTGAGCGAGCTGTGGCGCGAGCCCGGGCGGGTGCTGGTCGAGGTCGGGCCGGGCCAGACGCTGAGCTCCTGGGCGCTGCAACAGTCCTCGGCATCCGGCGGGGCCGATCCGGTGGCGCTGCCGACTCTGCGCCACGCCTTCGAGCGCACGGACGACCTCGCCTTCCTGCTCCAGACCGTGGGGAGGCTCTGGCTCACCGGCCTGCGCCTCGACTGGCCCGCGTTCTGGGCGGACCCGCCGCGACGCCGCGTGCCGCTGCCGACCTACCCTTTCGAGCGCCGGCGTTATTGGATCGAGCCGCGGATCGAGCCGCGGATCGAGCCGCGCACCGAGCTGGGCGTGCCGCCTGCGGCCGCGCGTCCGGTCGAGGCACCGGTCCCGGCGCCCATCCGGCGGCATGCCCGGCCGAATCTCCACGTCCCCTACGCGCCGCCGCGCGGCGCGACCGAGCGGCGTCTGGTGGAGATCCTGGGCGAGCTGCTCCGCGTGGAGGCGGTGGGCCGCCACGACGGCTTCTTCGATCTCGGGGGCGACTCGCTCCTGGCCACCCATCTGGTGGCGCGCCTGAACCAGGAGCTGGGTGCGGAGCTGACGCTGCGGAGTATTTTCGAGTCGCCGACCGCCGCGGAGCTCGCGGTGGCCCTCGCGGCGCGCCCAGGGGAAGGAGCCGGCGCCTGGGGACCGGTCGCGCGGCGGGCCCCCGGCTCGACCCTGCCGCTCTCCTTCGCGCAGCAGCGGCTCTGGTTCCTCGACCAGCTCGAGCCGGGGAACCCGGCCTACAACCTGGCGACCGCGGTCCTGCTCACCGGCCCGCTCGACCGCCCGGCCTTCGCCGCCAGCCTGGAGGAGGTGGTGGCGCGGCACGAGGCGCTGCGGACGACCTTCGGACTGGCGGACGATGCTGACGGAGAGCCGGTGCAGCGGATCGCCCCGCCGGCCCCACTGCCGCTTCCCGGCATCGACCTCGCGGGCCTGCCGGAGGAGGCGCGCGAGGCGGAGGCCCTGCGGCTCGCCGCCGAGGAGGTGATGCGCCCGTTCGACCTGGTGCGCGGGCCGCTGCTGCGCGCCGCGCTGCTGCGCCTGGACGCCGCGCGCCACGTCGCGCTCCTCACCCTGCATCACATGGTGGGCGACGGCTGGTCGATCGACCTCCTGGTGCGCGAGCTGGCGGCTCTCTATCCGGCGCTGGCCCAGGCCCCCGCGGGCCTGCCATCGCCCCTCCCGCCTCTGCCGGTGCAGTACGCCGATTTCGTCCTCTGGCAGCTCGCGAGCCTGCGCGGAGCGGAGCTCGCAACCCAGCTCGCCTTCTGGCGCGGCGCGCTGGCCGGCGCTCCGGCCGTCCTCGACCTGCCGTCCGACCGGCCGCGCCCGGCGCGGGCGAGCGGCCGTGGCGGCGTGGCCGCCTCGGCTCTCTCCGCGGAGCGTGCCGAAGCGTTGAGGGCGGTGGGACGGCAGGCCGGCGCGACGCCGTTCATGACCTTCCTCGCGGCCTTCTACGCCCTGCTCCACCGGCTGACCGGCGAGGCCGACCTGGTGGTAGGGACGCCGATCGCCAACCGCCGCCGTCCCGAGCTCGAAGGGCTGATCGGCTTCTTCGCCAACACTCTGGCGTTGCGCGCCCAGATCCCGGGCCTTCCGGAGCCGACCTTCGCCGGCCTGCTCGCCGTGGTGCGCGAGGCGGCGCTCTCCGCCTACGCCCACCAGGACCTGCCGTTCGAGCGCCTGGTCGAAGAGCTGGCGCCCGAGCGGAGCCTCGCGCGCACGCCGCTCTTCCAGGTGATGTTCCTGCTGCACGGCACGCCGGTCGAGGAGGGCGAGCTGGCGGGTCTCACGCTCGCTCCGTTCGGCAGCCTGGCCACGGCCGAGCGTGCGGCCAAGTTCGACCTCACCCTGGAGCTGATCGAGGGCGGGCCGGATCTCGCGGTCCTCCTGGAGTTCCGCCGCGACCTGTTCGACCCGGTGACCGCGGTCCGCCTGCTCGGCCATTTCACGGCACTGGCCGGCGCCCTGGCCGCGGCGCCGGAGGCGCGGCTCGCCGAGCTGCCGCTCCTCACCGCCGCGGAGCGGCAGCAGCTGGTCGGGGAATGGAGCCAGGCGGAGACGGTGCCGCGGCTTTCGGGCACGCTCCATGGGGTGTTCGCGGCGCAGGCGGCGCGGACGCCGGCGGCGACGGCGGTGATCGCGGGCACCGAGCGGCTGAGCTACGGCGAGCTCGCCGAACGGGTGCGGCGTCTGGCCGGGCGGTTGTCGCAGCTCGGCATGGGGCCGGAGCGGATCGTCGGCGTGCGCCTGGGGCGGACCGCGGAGCTGGTGGTGACGCTGCTGGCGGTGCTCGAGAGCGGTGCGGCGTATCTGCCGCTCGATCCGGCGCTTCCGGCCGAGCGGCTGCGCTTCCTGCTGGCGGACACCGGGGCGGCGCTGGTGGTGGCGGAGCGCTCGCTGGCATGGCCGGCAGGCTTCACCGCCGA
>DATBAW010000083.1:0-21987 GCA_036271335.1 Thermoanaerobaculia bacterium | reverse complement strand
TCCAGATCGTCCCCCATCTGCCCCCTCCTTTCGAGGGGGTGGGCACCTACGCGGCGGCGCTCGCCGGGGCGCTCGGCGGCCCGGCCCGTTTCCTCGTCGGCGATCCCGCCTGGACGGGTGCGGAAGGACGGGGCCTCGCGGCGAGGACGGCGGAGGACCTCCTGGCCGGGATCGGTGACGCCGGCACGGTTCTCCTCCACTACGCGAACTACGGGTACCAGTCGCGGGGCTGCCCCGCCTGGCTCGTCGAGGGGCTGGAGCGCTGGCGTGGCCGGCTGGTGACGGTCTTCCACGAGGTCTGCGCCTCGGGCCCACCCTGGCGGAGCTCGTTCTGGCTCCGCCCGCTCCAGCGGCGCCTGGCGGCCCGGCTGGCGCGCCGGAGCGAGGCGGTCGCCACCACCCTGGAGGTCTATGCCGGCATGCTCCGCCCCTGGACGGCAGGCCGGGAGATCGCCGTGCTGCCGGTCTTTTCGACGGTGGGCGAGCCGGCGGCCCTGCCGCCCTGGCGGCAACGGGCGCGGCGGCTCGTGGTCTTCGGCGGCGCCGGCGCGCGCGGACGCGCCTACGGTCCCTTCCTCCCGGCGCTGGCGCGGGCGGCGCGAGAGCTCGCGGCCGAGGAGATCTGGGACGTCGGATCGCCGCTGCCGCCGTCACGGCTGCCGGCGAGGGCGGGGACGGTCCCCATCCGCCCCCTCGGCGTGCTGGCCGCCGGCGAGGTGAGCGAGATCCTGCTCAGCTCGATGGCCGGCTTCCTCGCCTATCCTCCGGACTTCCTGCCGAAGTCGACCATCTTCGCCGCCTACTGCGCGCACGGGACCCTGCCCGTCTGCGCCTGGGACCGGCCGACGGCGGCCGACGGCAGCGCGGCGCCCTGCTGGACGGGGAGCGGCGATCCGGAGGGGGCCGCGCGGGCCGCCCACGACTGGTACGCCGGCCATACGCTGGCGATCCAGGCTGGGCGCTTCCGGAGCCTCCTGTCCTCATGAAGATCCTCGTCAGCTCCCCCGCCTTCCTGCCGCAGCTCGGCGGCCTGGAGCTCGCCACGGCGCAGCTCGCCGGCCAGCTCCAGCGGGCGGGCCACCAGGTGACCGTGCTGACCACGACGGTCGGTCCGGGGGAGGACGAGCGCGCCGGCTTCCGCGTCGTCCGCCGCCCCTCGCCCGCGGCGACGCTGCGCTGGACCCGCTGGTGCGAGGTCTTCTACCAGGCCAACGTCAGCCTGCGCGGGCTCTGGCCCCTGCTCCTCGTCCGCCGCCCCTGGGTGGTCTCCCACCACAGCTGGTACCGGCGCCCGGACGGGCGGATCGCCTGGCAGGACCGGCTCAAGCGCTGGCTCCTCCGCTTCGCCGCGGCGTCGATCGCGGTCAGCCAGGCCGTCGCGGACGATCTGGCGACGCCGTCGGTGGTGATCCCCAACGCCTATCGCGACGACCTCTTCCGCCGCCTCCCGGACGTCGAGCGCACCGGCGATCTGGTCTTCCTGGGCCGCCTGGTGACGGACAAGGGGGCCGACGTGCTCCTCGACGCGCTGGCGCTCCTCGCGGCGGAGGGGGTGCGCCCGCGGCTCACCGTGATCGGCGACGGTCCCGAGGCCCCCCGTCTCCGGGAGCAGGCGGCGCGGCGCGGACTCGACGGCCAGGTCGATTTCCTGGGCGCCCGGCAAGGAGAGGAGCTGGTGGAGACCCTGAACCGCCACCGGATCCTGGTCGTCCCCTCGCGCTACGAGGAGCCCTTCGGCATCGTGGCGCTCGAGGGGATCGCCTGCGGCTGCGCGGTGGTGGGCTCGGCGGGCGGCGGGCTCAAGGGAGCGATCGGCCCCTGCGGCGAGACCTTCCGCAACGGCGACGCGGCCGACCTCGCCCGCGTGCTCGGCCGCCGCTGGCGCCGGCCGGAGCTGGACGCGGAATCCCGGCGGCACGCCGCCGACCATCTCGCGCGCCACTCCGGCGAGCGGGTGGGCGCGGCCTACCGGCGGGAGATCGAGGGCGCGGCGCGGCGGGGGGTCCGGGCATGAACCCGCGCGTCCTCGTGGTGCTGGCCGGCTGCGCGGCGGCGATCTGGGCGGTCCGGCGCTGGCGTCTCGCCGTCCAGCTCGTCATGGTGCTGCTGATCTTCGAGGGGGCGATCCGCAAATGGGTCTTCCCGGACGCCCAGGACCTGGTCTACTTCGCCAAGGACGTCCTGCTGCTTGGCGTCTACGCCGGCTTCTTCCGCGAGCGTCCCCAGCTGCGGCTGCGCTTCCCGCGCCAGCCCGTGCTCTACGCCGTGCTGGCGTTCGGCGCCCTGTTCGGCGTGATGGAGATCTTCAATCCGGCGCTCCCCAACCTGCTGGTCGGGATCTTCGGCTTCAAGGCCTACTTCTTCTACGTGCCGCTCCTCTTCGTCCTGCCGGCGGCCTTCCGCAGCGACGCCGAGCTCCACCGCTTCCTCTGGCGCTACGCGCTGACCTCCATCCCGGTCGGCCTGCTCGCCATCGCCCAGTTCTTCAGCCCCGCCTCGAGCTTCCTCAACACCTACGCGCGGAGCAGCGAGGACGCCTACGTGGCCACCTTCGGCAGCTCGACCTACGTGCGGGTGACGGCCACCTTCTCGTTCATCACCGGCTACGCGGCCTACCTGATGACGGCGGTTATTCTGATCCTGACGCTGGTGGCGGCCGGCCGCTGGCGCTTCCGCGGCCACCTGCTGCTGTTCGGGGCCCTGGGCATGACGCTGCTCGGAATGCTGATGTCCGGCTCGCGCGGCCCGGTGTTGATCCTCATCCTCCTGTTCCCCTTCTACTGGTGGCTCGCCGTGATCCGCGAGCGGGGGGGGTTCGCCGCCTTCGGCCGGCTGGTGATCGTCCTCGCCCTGGTGGCGGGCGTCCTCGCCTCGACGGGGAACAAGGCGGTCGACGCGTTCCTCGGCCGAGCTGCGGGCGTCGGAGACGTCTCGGGGCGCGTCAACGCGCCGCTGCTGACCCCCTGGGAGCTGCTCCCCCAGGTGGGCCTCCTCGGCTTCGGCATCGGCGCCACCCATCAGACGGCGGCGGCGCTGGCGCCGGGCGTGGTGCCCTACAGCTGGTTGCACGGGCTGACCGTCGAGGTGGAGAGCGGCCGGATCATCCTGGAGCTGGGGCCGCTCGGCTTCCTCTTCGTCTACTTCGCGCGGCTCCTCCTCACCTTCTACGCCCTGCGCCAGGCCCGCGGGCTGCGCACCCGCTTCCATCGCGCGCTGGCCACGGCGAGCTTCCTTTTCTTCCTGGCGGCGCTCCCCGGAGGCGTGGTCTTCGACGTCACCTCCGACCTCTTCTACTGGTTCTTCGCCGGGCTCCTGATGACGGTCGTGCGGCTCGACCAGGAGACGGGCCGGAAAACCGCCCGCGCCGCAGCGCCATCGCCGCGGATCGCGGAGGGCATCCCGGCGCCCGCCCTGCAGGGGTCGCCCGGCTGAGCCCGCGGAGAGCGATGAGGATCCTGGTGACCCACCCCGGCCGGCAGCACTCCCACCAGGCGGCGCTGGCGCTCCAGGCCGCCGGCGGACTCGCCGGCTACTGGTCGGGCGTGCCCGCCGTCGCGGCCCAGGCGCGGAGGGTGCCCGCGCTCCTGCGCTCCCGCTTCGCCCGCTACGCGCCGGTGGCGCTCGACCCGGCGAGGACGCGGTGGTTTCCCTGGACCCCGGCGCTGCGGCGGACGGCCGACTCCCTGCTCCCCGCCGGGCCGGCCGCCTGGACCGACTTCGCCGCCTGCCGCCTTTTCGACCGCTGGGTGGCGCGAGGCGTGGGCGACAGCGGGGCGGACGCCGTGATCGCCTGCGAGATCTCGGCTCTCGCCACCTTCCGGGAGGCGCGGCGGCGGGGCCTCGCGACCCTGCTCGACGCGCCGTCGATCCACCACGCCGCCCAGGACCGGCTGCACGGCACCACCGATCCACCCCGGCTCCATCGCCGGATCGTCGCGGTCAAGGACGCCGAGATCGCGCTCGCCGACCACATCCTCACCGTCTCGGATCTCGCCCGCGAGACCTACGTCGAAGCCGGAGTCCCCTCGGAGAAGGTCCATGCGGTGCCGCTGGGGGCCGACCTCGACCTGTTCACGCCGGACCCCCGCGAGAAGACAGGGGCCGAGTGCGTCCTCCTCTTCTCCGGCGCGGCGATCCACCGCAAGGGGTTCGACCTGCTGCTCGCCGCCTTCGACCGCGCGCGGGCCGAGGCCCCCGCCCTGCGGCTGCGCCTCGCCGGGCCCCGCGGCGACTCCTCCCACCTGCTCGACCGGCGCGGCGGCGACGGGATCGAGGCGCTGGGAGCGCTCCCCCAACCCGCTCTGGCGGCGGAGCTCCGGAGGGCCGACCTCCTGGTGCTCCCCTCGCGCAACGACTCCTACGGGATGGTGGTGGCCGAGGCGCTGGCCTGTGGCCTCCCGGTCCTGGTCTCCGGGATGGTGGGGGCGAAGGATCTGGTCGCCGAGGGGAGGAACGGCTGGATCGTACCGGTGGAGGACATCACGGCCCTCGCGGCGCGGATGGCCTGGTGCGCCGGCCACCTGCGGGAGGTGCGCGCCATGGCGCCGGACTGCCGGCGGGCGGCGGAGAGCGCCACCTGGCCGGCCTACCACCGCCGGCTCGCCGCCCTGCTGGAAGGGCTCCTTTGAAGCTCCTCCATGTCGTCCCCACCTATCTCCCCGCCTGGCGCCACGGTGGGCCGATCCTGGCGATCCATGGACTCTGCCGGGCGCTGGCGGCCCGGGGCCACGAGGTGACCGTCTTCACCACCGACGTCCACGGCCGGGGGAGGCTCGACGTCCCCCTCGCGCAACCGGTGACGATCGACGGCGTCGAGGTCCGCTACTTCCCGGTGCGCCCGCCCCGCCGGCTCTATCGGGCTCCCGGGCTCGCGGCAGCGGTGGAGGAGGAGGTCGCCCGCTTCGACGCCGTCCACCTCCACTCGGTCTTCCTCTGGCCCACCTCGGCGACGGCCCGGGCCGCCGAGCGGGCCGGCGTGCCCTACCTGCTCTCGCCGCGGGGGATGCTGGTGCCCGAGCTGATCCGCGCCCGGGGGCGCTGGCGCAAGCTCACCTGGCTGGCCCTCGCCGAGCGCCGCACGCTGGAACGGGCGGCCGCCCTGCACGCCACGAGCGCGCTCGAAGCCGCCGAACTGGACCGGCTGGGATTCTCCCTGCCGCCCGTCGTCGTGGTGCCGAACGGGATCGATGCCGGAAGCTGGGACGGCGACCTCGCGGCGCTCGCGCCCGCCGTCCGCGCCGTCGCCGAGGGCCCCCCCTTTCTCCTGTTCCTCGGCCGCCTCTCCTGGAAGAAGGGGCTCGACCGGCTGATCCCCGCGCTGGCCGCCGTCCCCGGCGCGGTGCTCGCGGTCGCCGGCAACGACGAAGAGGGGCTGCGGCCCGGCCTGGAGCGGCTCGCCCGCGACTCCGGCGTGGCGGACCGCATTTCTTTTCCCGGGCCGGTCCACGGGGTGGACAAAGCGGCTCTCCTCCATCGGACGGCGGCGCTCGTCCTCCCCTCGCGCTCGGAGAATTTCGGCAACGTGGTCCTCGAAGCCTGGGCGGCGGGACGCCCCGTCGCCGTCACCCCCGAGGTGGGCCTGGCGGAGACAGTCCGCGCGACCGGGGGGGGAGCCGTGATGGACGGGGACCTTGGAGCCGCCCTGCGCCGGCTGCTCGGCGACGCCGCGGCGCTCGACGCCATGGGCCGGCGGGGGGCGGAGGCGGCGCGGGAGCGTTTCGGCTGGCCCGCGGTGGCGCGGGAGATGGAAGCCGTCTATGCGAGGATCGCGCGATGAGGATCGCCTTCCTCGTCGAGCGCCCGACGCAGTTCGAGGCCCCCTTCTACCGCTTCGCAGCGCGGGACACGGAGCACGAGCTCCGCGTCCTCTTCACCGGCCGCGACCTCGCCGAACCGGTCTTCGATCCGGAGCTCGGGAGGCCGGTGGCCTGGGGGATCGACCTGCTGGGCGGCTATCCCCACGAGGCCTGTCCCGCCGCGGACGCGCCCCGCTGGCTGGCCGAGCGGCTGCGCCCGGAGCGATGCGATCTGCTGATCGTCAACGGCTACACGCAGCGGACCTACCGGCTGGGCGCCCGGATCGCCCGGCGCGCGGGAGTGCCCACCGCCCTGCGGCTCGATTCGGTGCTCTGGGACACCTCCTGGCCCCGCCACCTCGCCAAGCGGCTCCTCTTCGCCACCCATCTGAAACGGGCGTACGACCTCTTCCTCGGCACCGGCACCCTGACTCTCGACTACCTCCGCGCCTTCGGCGTGCCGGACGAGCGCATCGGCCTCTTCCCCTATGCGGTGGACGTCGACGGCTTCCGTGACGGCTCGCGCCTGTCGCCGGCCGGGCGCGCGGCGGTCCGCGAGCGGCTCGGCGTGCCCCCGGCGGCCCGCGTCGTCCTCGGCCTCGCCAAGCTCAACGAGCGCGAGGCGCCGTGGGACCTGCTGCGGGCGTTCGCGCGGATCGCGGAGGACGACGTCTGGCTGGTGCTCGCCGGCGACGGCCCGGCCCGGCCGGCGCTCGAGGAGTTCGCCCGCCGGCTGCCGCGGGTGCGCTTCCCCGGCTACGTCCCCTACCCCGAGCTGCCGGCTCTCTACGCGGCCGTGGACCTCTTCGTCCACGCCGTCCGCGAGGAGCGCTGGGGGGTCTCCGTCCAGGAGGCGCTCGCCTGCGGCCTTCCGGTGGTCGCCTCCTCCCGCGTCGGAGCGGGGCACGATCTGATCGTGGCGGGCGACAACGGCTTCGTCTATCCCGCCGGCGACGACGGGAGGCTGGCCCAGCGGATCGGCGAGGCGCTCCGCCTCGATCCGGACCGGGTCCGCCAGCGCAGCGCCAGCCTCCTCGCCGCTTGGGACTACGCCGCCACCTGGCGCAACCTCCTGGCCGTCGCCCAGAGGCTTCGGAGGCCGGCATGAGCCGGAGGCCGGAGGGGTGCGGGATCTCGCGGATCTGCGATGATCCTCCGCGGAGACCCGACATGCCCGCCCCTTTCTGCACCGATCCGGACTGTTCGCTCGCCAACAGCCGTGTGCTCCTGACGGGCGCGGCCGCCTATACGCGCGACGGGCGGTCCGAGCAGCTGCCGTATGAGCTTCGGCTCTGCGACCGGTGCCACCTGGGGTTCGTGCATCCGGTCCCCGCGGAGGACGTGCTCGCCTGCTTCTACGCCAGTGATTACGCCTACTACCAGGACGCCGGCCGCCAGCCGGCGAGCGAGGCGAGGTCCTGGAAGTACCGGGCCGCCGGGTTGCGCTATCGGGCTCTCCTGGCCCCGGGCCTCCGCCATCGCCTGGCCAAGGGCTTCGCCGCCCTGGTAGAGCGCCTCACCCGCAAGACGTTCACCTTCACGCTCGGCGTGCCGCTCGCCCTGCCGAAGGGCTCGCGGATCCTCGACTACGGCTACGGCACGGGATCGTGGCTGCTGTCGATGCGGCGGCGCGGCTATTCCGCTCTGCTCGGCTATGACATCGCCGCCAACACCTACCGCCGGGACGAGCTCGCGGCCCAGGGACTGCGGATCGTCCCGCGCCTGTCCGACCTGGCGGACGCGTCCCTCGACTGTGTGCGCCTGGAGCACGTCTTCGAGCACCTCGCCGACCCGCTCGCGGTCCTGAGCTCCCTGATGCGGAAGTTACGGCCCGGGGCGTTCCTGGTGATGACCTTCCCCACGATCTATCCCTGGCTGGACGTGCAGGATCTGGCCTCCTCTCCCTTCCTGCCTCACCTCCAGCTCCCCATTCACCTGGCGCACCATTCGCTCGAATCGTCCGCGCGGCTGCTGCGGGCCGCGGGCTTCGTGGACGTCGTTCAGCGGCTCACCGCGCGCGAGCGGTTCATCACCCTGATGGCCCGGCGGCCCCTGGACGGGGGCTCCTGATGCCGGTGGCGTTGACGGTCCTGGTCACCACCCGGGACGAGGAGGCGAACGTCGAGCGCTGCCTGCGGAGCGTCCACGGCTGGGCGGACGAGATCTTCGTGCTCGACTCCGACAGCGCCGACCGCACGGTGGAGATCGCCCGGGCCTACGCCGAGGTCCGCAATCTGGCCTACGAGCACGGCCGGATCATCCCCTGGATCTTCCAGTGGGGGCTCGACAACCTCCCCCTGCGCAACGACTGGGTGCTGATCCTCGAGGCCGACCAGGCGGTGACGCCCGCGCTCCGGGACGAGATCGCGGCCCTCCTCACCCGGCCCGACGACGTCCGCGAGGACGGTTTCTACATCCATCGGCGGCAGATCTTCCGTGGCCGGCCGCTCCGCTTCGGCGGCTATGGCAGCAAGGTCCTGCTGAAGCTCTTCCGGCGCAGCCGTTCCGGGCTCGACCCGGTCGAGCAGGACACGCGGGTCTATGTGCGCGGCCCGGTCGGCCGCCTGCGCGCGCCGCTCGAGGAGCACAACCTCAAGGAGGACGCGATCCAGTTCTACCTCCAGAAGCACCTCCGCTACGCGGAGGCCTTCGCCCGCGAGGAGCTGGAGCGCCGGCGGCGGGACCTCCCCTGGAAGACGCCCCCCCGCCTCTTCGGCACGCCGGACCAGCGCGTGCTCTGGCTCAAGGGGCGCTATTACCGCATGCCGCTGATCGTCCGTCCGATGCTCTACTTCCTCTATCGCTATTTCTTTCTTTTGGGTATCCTGGACGGCAAGACCGGGTTCGTTTTCCACTTCCTCCAGGCTTTCTGGTTCCGCTTGATCGTCGACATCCGGCTCGAGGAGCTGCTCCGTGAGCGGCCCGAAGGTGAGGCTTGATCCCCATCGTCCGCTCCATCGCCTATTCGTTGCGCACCCGGCCCCGGCTGGGGCGCTGGGCCCTGCGGATGATCCCCGACATCCCCTGGACCCTCCGCGTCGAAGGGATCGGCCCCTGCCGCATCCGCCTGCGGCGGAACCGCTCCCTCTGGCTGCGCAAGCCGCTGGAGAGCGAGAGCTTCCCCTTCGCCATGCTCCGCCGGCTGGTGCGGCCGGGTGACGTGGTCTACGACTGCGGCGCGAACCTCGGCGTCTACGACCGGTTCCTCACCGGCACCCTGGGCGCCGGCCGCGTGGTCGCCTTCGAGCCGTCGGCGGAGAACCGGCGCTTCCTCGCCGCCAACCTGGCCCTGGGAGGCATCGCGGACCGGGTGACCGTTCTCCCCCTGGCTCTGGCGGATGAGGACGGCGTCGCCGAGTTCCAGGTGGACGACGTCCAGACCACCTCGGGCACGCTGAGCCGGGTCACCGGGGGACGGCCTTCGGAGGGGCGCCGAAACCTGCGTCTCGGCCCCCTGACCGATCGCGTGCTCTGCCGGCGGCTGGACACCGTGGTGGCCGAGGAAAAGCTGCCGCCGCCGGACGTGATCAAGATCGACGTCGAAGGGGCCGAGGCCCTCCTGCTCCGGGGCGCCGCCGACACCCTCCGCCAGTGGGGGCCGCGGCTCGTCGTCGAGCTCCACGGCGCCGCCGTGGCGCGCGAGGTGCTGGGCCTGCTCCACGAGCTCGGCTATGCGTGCGCCGGCAAGGTGGGGCCCCATCTCCATCCCACGGGCTACGGGCGGATCGACCCCGCCATGCTCTCCCGGGTGGAAGGCCTGTACGACGTCCACTTCATCGCGGCGTCCCGCGATCCCGCCGACCTGCCGGCCGTCTGGGAGGACCCGCCATGAGCGCTGCCGGCGTTCTCCCGGCCCGACGCGGTGCCTTCGGCCGTGGCTGAGGCAAGCCGCATCCTGGGCCTCAGCGTCTACCACGCGGACGCCTCGGCGGCGGCGGTGGTGGACGGCCGCTTCCTGGCCGGCGTCGAGGAGGAGCGCTTCCGGCGGATCAAGCACTGGGCGGGCTTCCCGGAGGCCGCGATCCGCTTCTGTCTGGAGGAGATGGCCGGCGGCGATCCCGCGGCCGTCAGCGCCGTGGCCGTGGCCCGCCAGCCCCGCGCCTATCTGGCGCGCAAGGCGCTGCTCGCGCTCTCCCACCCCCGCAGCCTGCGCCGTGCCCTCGGCCGCGCCCGCAACCTCCGGCAGGTCGCCTCCCTGGAAGAGCGGCTCGCCGGAGCCTTCGGCGGCCCGGCGCCGCGGCTCTACCCCGTCGAGCACCATCTGGCTCACGTCGCCTCGGCCTTCTTCTGCTCGCCGTTCGAGGAGGCGATGTGCCTGACGGTGGACGGCTTCGGCGACTTCGTTTCGACCATGATGGCGGTGGGGCGCGGCAGCGCGGTCGAGGTGCTCGACCGGGTCCATTTTCCCCACTCGCTCGGCCTGTTCTACACCGCCATCACCCAGTTCCTCGGCTTTCCCGGTTTCGGGGACGAGTACAAGGTGATGGGCCTCGCGGCCTATGGCGAGCCGGTCTTCGCCGAACGGCTCGGAAGGGTGGTGCCGGCGCGGCCGGACGGCACCTTCGTCCTCGACCTGCGCTACTTCCGCCACCTCTCCGCGGGGGTCGACATGACCTGGGAGGACGGCTCGCCGGAGCTGGGGCCCGTCTTCACCCCGGCGCTCGCCGGCCTGCTCGGCCCCGCGCGCCAGCCGGGCGAGGAGCTGACCCAGCGCCACAAGGACCTCGCCGCCTCCCTCCAGAAAGTCTACGAGGAGCGCTTCTTCGCCCTCGTGCGCGCCCTCCAGCGCCACACCGGCCTCAAGCGGCTGGCCCTCGCCGGCGGCTGCGCGATGAACTCGCTGGCCAACGGCAAGCTCTTCGGCCAGACGGACGTGGAGGAGGTGTTCATCCAGTCGGCGGCAGGCGACGCCGGCACCGCGCTGGGCGCGGCCCTCCACGTCCATCACGCCGTGCTCGGGGCGCCGCGGAACGGCTTCGTCATGGAGCACTCCTACTGGGGCCCCGCCTATGGAGAGGCACAGATCCGGCAGGCGATCGCCGCCGCCCTCCCCGGCTCGGCGGGGCAGGACGGCGATTGGGGAGAGATCCGGATCGAGACCGTCCGCGACGAGGCGCTCCTGGCCGACCGGACCGCCGCGGCGATCGCCGCCGGCGACGTGGTCGGCTGGTACCAGGGGCGTTCCGAGTGGGGCCCCCGCGCCCTCGGCAACCGCTCCATCCTGGCCGACCCCCGGCGGGGGGACATGAAGGACGTGCTCAACCTCAAGATCAAGCGCCGGGAGTCGTTCCGCCCGTTCGCCCCCTCGATTCTCGAGGAACGGACGGGCGAGTGGTTCACGATCGACGTCCCCGATCCGTTCATGATCAAGGTCTACCCCATCCGGCCGGAGAAACGGCCGCTGGTCCCCGCGGTCACCCACGTCGACGGCACCGGCCGCCTGCAGACGGTCGCCCGGCGGGCCAACCCCCGCTACTGGGCGCTGATCGCCGCCTTCGAGCGCCGCACCGGGGTGCCGATGGTGCTCAACACCTCGTTCAACGAGAACGAGCCGATCGTCAACACCCCGGCCGAGGCCCTGGACTGCTTCCTGCGCACCCGCATGGACCGGCTGGTGCTCGGCGACGTCGTGCTCACCCGCACATGAGGATCCTCGTCGTCAGCCATCCCCGCCTCGACGCGGAGCTCGGGTCGGCGCAGATCGCCCTCGCCCTCGCCGCCGGCCTGCGCGCTCGCGGGCACGACGCCTTCGCCTGGTCGCCGGAGCCGCTGCCGCCAGGCTCGCGCTGGTGGAACTACTGGCGGCGACAGACCCTGGGGGTCGAGCGCTTCGCGGCGGCCGAGGGGCCCTTCGACGTCATCGACACCCCGGCGATCTCCGCCAGCCGCGAGCTGGCGCGCCACGGCCGTCTGGTGGTGCGCAGCGTCCAGCCGGAGCTGCTCTATCTCTGGCAGAACGTGCGGTCCGACCTGGGCCGGCGGTGGGTCCCCTCGCCCCGCTCGCTCGTCCACGCCGCGATCGCTTCCCGGCAGGCCAGGGCCATCCTCGCCGGTTGGAGCCGGGCTCACCGGATCCTCTGCCTGGGCGCCATCGAGCTCGCCTGGATGCGCCGGCGGTTTCCCCGCTGGAGCGCCAAGCTCGGCTCCTACGTCTGCGCCCCGTTCCCCGGCGAGCAGACGCTCCTGGCTGAGGTCCGGCGCCGGCGTCCGGCAGGACCGCCGGACGGCGGGATCCGCTTCCTCTGGATCGGGCGCTGGGCCCCGCACAAGGGGACACGCCGGCTCGCCCGCTGGATCGCCGAGCGCGCCGCCGCCTCCCCCCGCGACACCTTCACCCTCGCCGGCTGCGGCCCCGCGGCGGAGCGCGATCTGCCGCGGGGGTGGCTCCCGGGCCGGCTACGCCTGGTGCCGTCCTTCCCGCGCGCCGCTCTCCCCGCGCTCCTGGCCGACCACGACGCGGGGGTGTTCACCAGCACGGTCGAGGGTTGGGGTCTCAGCCTCAACGAGATGCTGGAGTCCGGCCTGCCGGTCTTCGCCACCGAGGCGGGCGCGGTGGCCGACCTCCGGCCCTTCTTCCCCCGGTCCCTCCGATCCTTCCCGCCGCCGGCGCGCCTCGCGCCCGGGCCGGACCGCGAGGACCTGGAGGCCAACGGCTACCTGGCGCGCTTCGACTGGGACGCCATCGCCCGCTCCTACGAGGAGGCGGTGCTCGCGTCATGAGGTTTCTCCTCGGCCGCCTGCGCGCCTTCCTCTGGCGTTTCAACACTCTCCCCCTGGCCGACCGGCTGTTCGCCGGTCTGGCGGCGCCCTGCGTGCTGGAGCGCTCCCTCTTCGGACTGCGCCTCCGCGTCGACGTGGCCCGCGCCAACCCGCAACGCCTCCTCTACCTGGAGGGGGAGCGCTTCATGCCGGAGTGGCGGATCGTCCGCCGGCTGCTCCGCCCGGGCATGCGGGCGATCGACGTGGGGGCCAACATCGGCTACTACCTTCTGCTGCTCGAGAGCGCGGTGGGCTCTGGCGGCACGGTGGTCTGCTTCGAGCCCGAGCCCGAGAACCTGCGCGAGCTGGAGCGGAACGTCCAGGCCAACCGGCTGCGCAACGTCCGCGTCGTCGCCGCCGCGGTCGGCGCCGGAGAGGGCCGGATCGCCATGCGGACGGGGATCAACGCCGCCGTGGCCGGCGAGGGCGGTGGGGATTTCACCGTGCCTTTGACCTGCCTCGACTCCGCCCTGGAGGGGCCGGTGGACTTCATCAAGATCGACGTCGAAGGGTACGAAGGGGAGGTGCTGGCCGGCGCCCGGCGCCTGCTGCGGGAGCAGCGGCCCATCCTCTTCCTGGAGATCCATCCCGGGTTCCTCGCGCCTCCCTCCACGGTCGAGGGAATCCTGGCCGGGTTGCGGGAGATCCAGCCGCGGATCGAGCTGCTGGAGATCGCGCCCCAGGGGACCTTTTTCGAGAAGGCGAGGGCGCGCTACCTCGGGCGGCAGGTCCGCCGGATCTCCGACGTGGAGACTCTGGCGGCCGATTGCCGGTCGGGCCGGCGGGAGGAGCCGTTCTGGGCGGTCTGCACCCCTTGAGAGCGCTGCGCCGGACCGGCCACACCGTCGCCGCCGCCGGGATGGAGGGGGCCGTACGCCTCGCGGCCCTGCGGACGCCTGCCCCGCCGGGGCTCCCGCGCGCGCCGCGCTCGATCTTCGTCCTGCGCAACAACGACATCGGCGACCTGCTGGTGGTCACGCCGCTCTTCGAGGCCCTGCGGCGCCGCTTCCCGGCGGCATGGATCGCGGCGGGCGTGGGCGACTGGAGCCGCGAGGCGCTGCGCGGCAATCCCCACCTCTCGGAGGTGCTCGCCGTCAACGCTCCCTGGTTCAACAAGTACCAGGCCCGGTCCGGTCCGTTGGAACGGCTCGCCTATGTCCGCTCCTCGCCCGAGGTCGACGCGATCGCGGAGCGCCGCTTCGAGGTCGGCGTCGACGTGCTCGGCAGCGCCTGGGGATCGCTCCTCCTGTTGCGGGCCCAGATCCCCCACCGCCTCGGCGTGCGCGGTTACGCCGGCGGCCACTCCGCCGTTCAGGCGGCGGTGACCTTCGATCCTCGCGCGCACGTCGGGAGGTCCGCGCTGCGTTTCGCCGAGATCCTCGGCGCCACCGAGCTGCCCGCCGCGCGCCCTCAGATCTTTCTCACCGCGGAGGAGAAGGAGGGCGCCGAGCGCTGGTGGGCCGCGGCCGGCGAGGGACGGCGGATCGTGATCGCTCCCGGCGGCGGGCTCGCCGCCAGACGCTGGCCCGCGGAATGCTTCGCAGCCGTCGCGGCGGGGCTTCCCGGCCTCCCGATCCTGGCGCTCGGCGGCCCGCGCGAGGAGGCGCTCGTGGCGGCGGTGACGACGGCCGCGCCGGCGGCCCGTGCCTTCCCGGAGCCGCCGCGGCTCCGGGAGGTCTTCGCGCTGGTGGCCGCCGCCGACCTCGTCGTCGCCAACTCGAGCATGGTCCTGCACGCCGCCGCGGCGTTCGGCAAGCGGACGGTCGTGCCCCTCGGCGAATCCTTCTCTTCCGCGCTCCAGCATCAGGAGCAATGGGGCTATCCGGGCCTCAGCCGCAGCCTCGGCAAGGAGCCGGGAGGGCGGACGACCGTCTATACTCCAGCGGAAATCCTGGCCATCGTTCGAGAGGAAATCGGCGGACCCCGATGAGCTTGCAGAGATTCACCATGCCCTGGCGCTCCGCCGCCTTTCCCTACCTTCTGCTCGTGGTCCTCGTCAGCGGAATCTACCTGGCGGCCGCTCGGGTGCCTTACGAGGTCGACAGCGACGTCGCCTTCCAGCTCAAATCGATCGCGCAGTGGACGCGCGGCGACTCGCCGAATCCAGCCACGCTCCGCCTGCCGGATCCTCAGGACCTCAGCCGGGATTCCTTCGTCGCGAGCAACTGGTGGCCCCCCGCGTTTCCCTACCTCTATGCTCCCCTCGCGGCGGCGGGCCTCTCTCTCGCGACGACGCTGCGGGTCGGCAGCTTCCTGCTTTTCCTCGCCGGCTGCCTGGGCTTCCTCCGGCTGGGGGAGAGCATGCGGCTCGCCGGGGTGGTCCGTATCCTCTACGCGCTTTCGCTGGCGGTCTACGCCCTGACGATCGGGGGCGCGGCGACCTTGCGGACGGTCGACATCGTCGCCTTCGCCGCCGGTCCGTGGCTGGCTCTCATGGCCCTGCGCCAGGCGAGCCGGGAATCCCGGGCGCTGCCGCTCTTTCTTTGCGGCCTCGCCCTGGGCGCCACCTACTGGGTGCGCTACGCCCTGTTCCTGGCCGCGGTGCCGATCCTCGCCTGGATGGCTCTCCGCGTCGCGGCGGCCGGCCGCCGGTTCTCTCTCCGGGACCTCCTGCTGCGCTGGCGTCCGCTGGTGGCCCTGGGGACCGGCTTCGCCCTGCCCATCCTGATCCTGCTCGCCCTCAATCTCCGCCAAGCCGGGTTCTCCGAGAGCGCCAGCGGCAAGCGCTCGGTGTGGAGCCACGACGCCCGGGCCGTCAGTCCGCCCTTCCTCCTGCTCACGCTGGCCGGAGCTCCCGGCCTCAGCCTGTTCCAGAACGATCAGTGGATCACTCACCTGACCTATTTCAGCGACTCCCGCCTGGCCTTTCTGCGGCGGTTCGACGATCGCGAGCGGCTGGCGCTCAAGGCTCTCCTGGGCATCCCCGCGACCCTGATGCTCGCCTGGGGGCTGGCGCGCGCCCGGCGCCGCCAGAGCGAGGCCGCCTCGCTCGCCCTTCTCCTCACCGTGGGTTTCTATCTGGAGCTGACGGCCGTTTCCGCCTTCGTGCGCTACAACTACCTCGCCAACGAGGCGCGGCTCGCGATCGCCTTTCTCCCCTGGGTCCAGGGTCTGGCGCTGGCCGAGTGGCTGCCGCTCCAGCCGCGGCCGGGGGTGAAGCTCCGCCCTCTCGCGGTGGCCGGACTGTCGCTCTTTTTCGCCCTGCCGGTCGCCTTCACCTGCGGCGTCTTCGTCAAGGACGACGTCCTCCGGCGGCTCGCCCTGCGCTACGTCCCCTCCCCGACCGGTCTGTTCGTACCGGAGATCTCCCGGCACGACGTGCCGGCGGTACAGGCGGCCGTCGCCGCCACCCTGCGGTCTCCCCGCGACGTCGTGATCCTGGCGGGGGACGTCTGGGGTGGATACTCCGGTTTCGTGCCATGGCTGGAGTTCCCCCAGCGGACGTTCCCGGTGGCGCCGTTCTTCGCCCCGCTCGGCGCCCGCTACGTGCCGGTGGCGGACCTGCGCGGCGCCGGCCCCTTCCGCTCCACGGCGCCTCTGCGCGTGGTCCTCGTCGTGGCTCGCGACGTCGTGAGCCAGGGACTCCTGCCGGGCCTGCAGGCGCGCTTCCCCGCCGCCGGAGGCTGGACTCCGGCACCGGTCCCCGCCGATTCCGAAGTGTCCATCTACTCCACGGATCTGCACTCCCCATGAAGGATTCCAAGCGTATGCTGCGCATCGCCGTGATCGGAGCGGGCCACTGGGGCCCCAACCTGATCCGCAACTTCCACAACCATCAGGCGAGCGACGTCGTCTGGGTGGCCGACCGGGACGAAGCGCGCTTGGCGCTCACCAAGGGTCGCTATCCCGAGATCCAGGTGACGTCGGACGTCGACCGCGTCCTGACCGACCCGGCCGTCGACGCGGTCGTCATCGCCACCCCCACCTCCACGCACTACGCGCTCGCCACGGCCGCGCTGCGGGCCGGCAAGCACGTGCTGGTCGAGAAGCCCATCGCCACCCGGCTGGAGGAGGCCGAGGACCTCTGCGCCCTGGCCGAGAGTCACGACCGGGTCCTCATGGTCGGCCACGTCTTCCTGTTCAACGCCGCCATCCGCCGGGTGAAGGCGTACCTGGAGGAGGGGAAGCTCGGCCAGATCTTCTACATCTCCATGACCCGGACCAATCTCGGTCCCATCCGCATGGACGTCAACGCCGCCTGGGACCTGGCGGCGCACGACGTCGCCATCGTCAACTACTGGCTGGAGAGCGTTCCCACGCACGCCACCGCCCATGGCGGCTCCTGGATCAACGCCGGCATCGAGGACGCGGCGTTCGCGAACCTCTGGTACGACAACGGCGTCATGGCCCACCTCCAGGTCTCCTGGCTCAACCCCCGCAAGGTACGCGACATCACGATCGTAGGCGAGAAAGGCATGCTGACTTTCGACGACATGAACCTCTCCGAGCCCCTGCGGCTCTATGACAAGACGGTGACCGAGCAGCGGTCCCCCGGTTTCATCGACACTTTCGCCTCCTTCCGGACCAGCATCCGCGAAGGGGACATCCTGATCCCCAAGGTCGCCGCCAACGAGCCGCTGCGGGCCGAGTGCGACCACTTCCTCGAATGCGTCGCCAGCGGCGCCCGGCCGCTCTCCGACGGCCGGAGCGGCGCCGCCGCCGTGCGCGTGCTCGCGGCATTCGACCGGTCCATGGCTGGCGACGGCCGGAAGGTGGCCGTATGAGCGCCGCGCCGATCCCCCTGGTCGACCTCCGGGCGCAACACGCCGAGATCGCCGCCGAGGTGGCGGCCGGTTTCGACCGCGTGATCGCCGACACCGCGTTCATCCTCGGCCCTCAGGTGCGCGCCTTCGAGGATGAGTTCGCCCGCTTCTGCGAGCTCCCCCATTGTGTGGGCGTGGCCAACGGGACGGATGCCATCGAGCTCAGCGTGCGGGCGCTCGGGCTGAAGGCAGGCGACGAGGTGATCGTGCCGGCCAACACCTTCATCGCCAGCGCCCTGGGAGTCATCCGGGCGGGGGCCCGGCCGGTGATCGTGGACTGTGACGAGCACCAGCTCCTCGCTCCCGGCCGGATCGAGGCCGCGATCGGGCCGCGCACCCGCGCCGTGCTCCCCGTCCATCTCTTCGGCCAGCTCGCCGACATGGAGGCGATCGCCGGGATCGCGGCGGCCCGGGGGATCGCCGTGATCGAAGACGGCGCCCAGTCCCAGGGGGCGCGGCGGCACGGCAAGCCGGCCGGCAGCTTCGGCGCGGCCGCCGCCGTCAGCTTCTACCCGGGCAAGAACCTCGGCGCCTACGGCGACGCCGGCGCGGTCGTCACCGGTTCGGAAGAGATCGCCGGGCGGCTGCGCAGACTCCGTAACTGGGGGAGCGAGACGAAGTACCACCACCCCGAGATCGGCTTCAACTCCCGGCTCGACACCCTCCAGGCCGTGGTGCTCTCGGCGAAGCTCAAGCGGCTCGACGCCTGGAACGCGGCGCGGCGCCGGGCGGCGACGCGGTACGACGAGCTCCTCGCCGGTCTGCCCGGCGTCGAGCCGCCGAAGACGCTCCCCGGCAACGAGCACGTCTGGCATCTCTACGTGGTCCGCGTCGCGAGACGGGACGAGGTGCTCGCCCGCCTCAACGCCGCCGGGATCGGCGCCGGCATTCACTACCCGGTGCCGCTCCATCTCCACGGCGCCCTGAACGACCTCGGCTACCGCGCGGGAGACTTCCCCGTGGCCGAGCGGGCCGCGGCGGAGATCCTGTCGCTGCCGATGGACCCACACATCGCGCCGGAGCAGCAGGAGCGGGTGGTGGCGGAGCTGCGGAAGGCGATCGCGGCATGACCCCACGCATGCTCTACATGGGATACGGCGAGATCGGCCGCTTCTGCCTCGCCGCGCTGGAGCAGGCCGGCTTCGAGATCGCCGGCGTCCTCTGCCGCGCCACCGACCGTTCCGAACGCGACGACGCCCCGTCCGTCTACACCGCGGCCCGCCGGGCCGGCCACCACGTCTTCACGGCCACCGATCCGAGCGATCCGGCGTTCCTCGAAGAGGCGCGGCGGCGGTCGCCCGATCTCCTCCTGTCCGTGCAGTACGATCGCATCCTCAAGCCGCCGTTGCTGGCCATCCCGCGCCACGGCTCCTACAACCTCCATTTCGGGCCTCTCCCCCGCCTGCGCGGCTGTTTCCCCACCAAGTGGGCGATCCTGGAAGACGAGCCCGGCGGCGTGGCCTTCCATTGCATCGACCCGGGGATCGACACCGGCGACGTGATCGCCCGCGCCCTCGTCCCCCTCGGTCCCGGCGAGACCGACGAGACGCTCTACGGCAAGCTCGTGGAGGTCGGCAAGGCGCTGTTCCTGGAGCAGCTGGACTGGATGAGCGCGCTGAGCCCGCCTCCCGCCCTCCCCCAGGACGCCGCGGAGGCCTCGTACCATCCCAAACAGATCCCCTTCGGCGGCGTCCTCGATTGGAGCCGGGACGCGGCCTGGATCGAGCGCTTCATCCGCGCCTTCACCTTCCCTCCCCATCCGGCGGCGAAGACCTGGCTCGACGGCCGGGAGGTCCAGCTCCGGGCGCCCGTCGGGATCGGTCCCGATCTGGCCGGACGGCGACCGGGAGAGGTCGTCTCCGGTTCGGACGGCCAGATCGCCGTGGCCTGCGGCCAGGGCTCGTTGCGCGTCCGCGAGGTCCTGGTGGACGGCCGGGAGGTCCCCGCCACCGAGCTGCTCCGGAACGCCGCGAGCCCCCCGGTCTTCCAGGGGCCACCATGAGAGATCTGCCCCGAGAAGAGATCCTCGCCCGGATTGACGCCGCCCCGGCCTCGCCGCCGGACCGGCGGGTGCGGTACCGCGGCAAGTCGCTGGTGGTGGTGATGGCCTCCTGGAACGAAGCCGGGAAGGTCGGCCCGGGGGTGCGGGCGGTGCCGCGCGACCTCGTCGATACCGTCTGCGTGGTCGACAACGGCTCCCGGGACGGCACGGCGGAAGAGGCCCGGGAGGCCGGCGCCGTGGTCATCTCCCACCCGCGGAACCTCGGCGCCGGGGGTGGCTACCGGTCGGGATACTTCTACGGTCTCCGCAAAGAATTCGACCTGATCGTCGAGCTGGCCGGGGACAACCAGGACGATCCCGCGGACATCCGCCACGTGGTGGACCATCTGCTGGAGGGGGGCTACGACTACGTGCACGGCTCGCGCTGGATGGCGGGGGGGACCCGCGTCAACATGACCCGTTCCCGTTCCTTTCTGACCCGCCTCTACTCGTTTCTGTTCCGGACCCTCTTCGGTTTTCCGGCCACCGACGCCACCAACGGCTTCCGCGTCTTCGACAGCCGCCTCCTCGCCGACCCCCGGTTGGACCTCTGGCAGGAGTGGCTGATCCAGTACGAGCTGGAGCCTTATTTCTTCATCAAGGCCGTGCAGCTCGGCTACAAGGTGGGCGAGGCGCCGGTCCGCAAGATCTATCACCAGGAGATGCGGAAGAACACCAAGATGGTCCCGTTCAAGAGCTGGTACTCCATCCTCCGGCCGCTCTTCCTGGTCCGCTTCGGCCTCAAGCGGTGAGCCGCCGCCATCGCCGCCCCACCTCGCTCCAGGCCAGATCCCAGGAGTGGCAGCGGCGCGCCGGGACCGTCCCGACCAGCACCGGCTGCTCCTCCGCCCGGTCCGTGGCGCCCTCCAGGAATTCCGGCAGCAGGCCGCGCAGGGGAGTGACGAAGTGGAGAGCCACGGCATCCCCTGGCCCGCGCTCCCCAGGCTCGGGCAAGCGGACGAGCCGGGGGTCCCAGAGGCGGCAGCCGGCCTGCCAGCCCAGCAGCGCCCAGGCGGTCTGTTCGCTCCACACCGGCGCGAAGGCGAATTCCGGCCGCGCGAAATACCATTCCAGCAGATCGGGGTCCCAGGCCGCGGTGGGAAAACGGATCAGCCCCGAGTTGACGTTCCCGGCGAGACGCAGCCGGGGGTGGAGCGCGAGATGCCAGGAGCGCACCGAGTAGGCGTTCTGACGGTCGGCCATGAAGACCGCCGCCTCTCCGCCGGAGGAGAAGAGACCGGAGAACGGGCGCAGGAAGAGGACGTCCGCGTCGCAGTACAGCAGCTCGTCGCCCGCATGGAGCACCGCGTCGACCAGCTTCAGGGCCAGTGGATTGGACCGCCGGAAAGCCGCCAGCGCGGGGCGCCGGGCCAGCACGCCGGCCGCTCGTTCGTCGGCCTCGCGGCGCGCGATCACCTCCGGCTCGCCGAGCGCTTCGGCCAGGCGATCGCGATCCTCGGGGTCGAGGGAGCCGTCGTCATGAAGCCGCAGGGCCAGGGGCTCCGCCGAGCGCTTCAGCAGACTGCCGAGACAGCGGATCGCCAGATCCACATGGCGGTGGCCGAGCAGGCTCGCCACCCGTCGCGGCGGTAGGGTCATCGCCGCCGATCGTAGCATCCGGCGCCCGGCCGTGCGGTAGACTTCAGGCGCCCGTCATGCTGCGCAACCTCACCGATCTCGCCCAGACATTCCTGGCCCGCTATAACCTGCAGGTCCGCCGGCTGCCGGCACCGTTGATCCGGCAGCGCGACGCCGAGCTCCGCCCGAGCCTGGCGCACGCGATCGCCCACCACTTGATGTCGCATCAGCCGGCCGACTTCTTCTTCGTCCAGGTAGGCGCTTACGACGGCGTCACCAACGATCCGCTCCACTCTTTCGTCACCCGCTTCCACTGGCGAGGCATCCTGCTCGAGCCGCAGGCGGAAGCCTTCGCCGCGCTCACCGCCACCTATCGGGACGAGCCGCAGCTCATCCTCCGTCGCGCCGCGGTGGCGGATGCCGACGGCCACCGCCCCCTGTACACGATCCGCCGCGGCGCGCCGGGCCTCCCGACGTGGGCGCCGCAACTCGCCTCGTTCCGGCGCGAGACCCTGCTGGCGCACCGCGACGTCATCCCCGGCATCGGCGCTCTCATCGCGACCGAGGAGGTCGCCTGCGTCACCTTCGACACCCTTCTCGCCCCTTTTCCCGGGCTCACGATCGACCTCCTCCAGATCGATGCCGAGGGGGCCGACTTCGAGATCATCAAGCTGTTCCACCAAGGGGGACGGCGGGCCAGGATCGTCCATTTCGAGCACAAGCACCTGAGCCCGCGGGAACACGCCGACTGCGCCGCGTTCCTGATCGAGCGCGGCTATTCCGTGGGCCTCGCCAACGGCGATTCGATCGCCCTCCTGGACGCCCGCTCGTGACCACGGCCATACCGCACAAGCTGGTGCACAAGCTGGTCTACCTCTGCGACTGGCTGCCTCCCGATTTCGGCGCGGTAGGCCAGTACGCTCTCCTCTGCGCCCGCGAGCGCGCCGGGCAGGGAGAGGACGTGGTCCTCGCCGGCCTCTCCTCGGCGGCCGACTCGACGGAGGAGGAGCGGCCGGGGGGTGGACGCCTGCGGATCGTCCGCCGCCGGGCG
>DATBAW010000082.1:0-3039 GCA_036271335.1 Thermoanaerobaculia bacterium | reverse complement strand
CGCGACCGCGGCCGAGTTCGGCGTCTACGGCCCCGACGGCCTCTGGCTGATCGAGGGGCACGGCGTCGATCCCGACGTCGTGGTGGAGGACACTCCCCACGCCACTTTCGAGGGGAAGGACGCCCAGCTCGACGCCGCCATCCAGTACCTCGAGGAGAAGATCAAGGCCGAGCCGGTGCCGGTCCCCAAGGCGCCGGCGTACCCGAACAAGTCGCTGATCTATCCGAAGAAAGGCGAGGCGGCGCCGCAGCTCCCCTGAAGAGGGCCGCTCACTTCTTCGCCAGGGCCGCGGCGGCGAAGTAGGGGAAGTCGAGATCGAGCGCTGTGGCGCGACTCTTCTCGAACCACGCCCGCGCCTTGGCGGCGTCGCCGTCGGCGGCGGCGCGGGCGCCGAACAGGAAGTAGGCGTGGGGAAGGGTTTGGAAACCGGCCGCGCGGCTCGACATCAGCGCGCTCTCTAGTTTGATCTGGCCTCGCAGGTAGCGGGCCAGCTCCAGGTCGGCGCTCCAACTCTCGCCGAAGCCGGCCTCCACGGCGGCCAGCCGGGTCTCGGCTCCTTTGCGGTCTCCCGCCATCAACTGCGCGGCGGCGGTGTAGAGCTGGAGCGTCGGATCGTCGTTCTTCGCCGAGTCGACGATCCGGACGGCCTCGGCGTAGTTTCCGGCCTCCAGCGCGCGCTCCATCCGCAGCGCGCACATCCGCCCCTGATTGTCCTGGAAGCGCTTGCCGGCCAGGAGGAGCTTCGTCACCTCGGCCGAATCGCCTCGCAGATGGGCGAGCTGAAGGCGGAGCTCCCAGGTCTCCTCGTCGTCCGGCTCGCCCTCGGACGTCCGTCCGCGCAGGAGACGCTCCGCCTCGTCGTACTTGCCGCTGGCGAGCTTCAGGAGCCAGCGCGCCTTCCAGAGCTCTGCGTCCTCGCCGCCGATCTTCGGCGCCGCGTTCAGCGCCTCCTCGGCGTGCGGGAGGATGCCGGCGCCGATCGCGGCCTGCGCGTAGTCCACGGCGAACGACGGCTCGTGATCGGGTGTACGGAGGCTGCTCTCCAGATGGTCCGCCGCCTCGGCGTCCTGCTCGACCTTCAGCAGCTCCAGGCCGAGCGCGGCCTGGGCCCAGGAGAGGCCCGGATCGAGGCGGACCGCCTCCCGGTAGAGGGGGAGGGTGCGCGCAGGGTCGTTGAACAGGCGGACATAGAGATAGTGGTTGGCGCCGACTTCCGGATGAGCGTCGAGCCGGGCTTTGTACTCTCTCTCCAGCTCCTCGCCTCTGTCGAGCTTCAGCATGGCGTTCTGATAGGCGCGGTGCGGGACGACTCCCGAATCCGGGCAGTCCGCGATCCATTTCCGTGCCTCGATCAACCCTTGATCCGGCTGTTTCTCGTTCAGCAGGATCTGGATCAAATTGCCATGCCCGTGGCTGGAACACCCCTCCGTCTCCACCGCCTTGCGCAAGGCCCGCTCGGCCTCGCGCGTCTTGCCTTCCTTGTACTAGGCGACGCCGAGCTGGTTGAGGTCGAAGTCGGTGCCGTTGAGGGCGACCTTGACGACCGGGGGCGAGCCGGCATCCACCCGAAGGGTCTCGGGCGCCTTCTCGAACACGAAGTCGACGTCGTCTTCCTCGAAGAAGCGCTGGAGGCCGATCAGCTCCTCCTTATAGGACCGGTTCGCCGGCACGTCCGAGTAGCCGATCTTCTCGCGCCGGTACGTGCGCGCCGCGGCCACGTCGTAGACGAAGATGCGTTCTCCGGTGATCGCATCGAGGAAGTCCATGCGCGGAATTTCGATCGCGGTGCGTTCGACCTCCTTCCCTCCGCTGGACACCTGGACCACGTGCTTGCCGGTTCCCAGCGTCTTCTCGACCGGCAGGTTGGCGGGCAGCTCGAACGTGTCGCCGTCGACCTTCACCTGGAGCGGCTTCCTCAGGGCATTGTCGAAGTAGACATCGCCATGGCTCTGCTTCCAGAGCGCGGTCGCGGAGAAGTAGAGGACGATCCCCGTCAGGGCAACGCCGAGCAGGATCCAGATCCGCTTGGAATTGCGGCCGACCCTGGGTTTGGGAGTGGCCGTTCCTGGGGAGCGGCCGAACGGCCAGAACCGGCGCAGCGCCTTCCGCTCCTCGCCGGCGAGCGGATACCCGAGAGCCCGCTTGCACTCCGCCGTCCGGCGCAGGAGATCGCGGTCGGCGGCGAGCCGGGGATCGCGCGTGGCGACCTGCTGGAAGGCGTTCAGGGCCTCGGCCCACCGCTGGTCCCGCGCCAAGGCCTGGCCGAGGAGATTGGAGAGCTGGGCGTTGCTCGGATCGAGGCGCTGCGCCTGTTCGAGCTCGCGCGCTGCCTCGGCGGTCTCTCCGCGCCCCAGGAGATGCTTGCCGAGGGCTGTCCGGATCTCCGCGTCGTTCGGAGCCGACGCCGCGGCCTGCCGGTAGAAGGGAAGCGCGCCCGCGGCGTCTCCACTCAGGGCCATGAGCTCGCCCGCCAGCTGGTTGAGCCGGGCGTTCCGCGGCTGGACCGCGAGCCCGTCCCGGGCGGCCCGCAAGGCCTCGGAGGACATCTGGAAGTCGAGCAGGCGCTCCACCAGCCGGATGTGAGGCGCGGCATCGGAGGGCGACCGTCGGGCCTCCTCCCGCAACGGCTCGACCTGCTGCGACAGGTCCTGCTGAAACTCGTCGAAGGGGATTCGGCCATGCCGCCGGCAGACCGAGCACTTCTGCTGAATGCGGAACTTCCGCAATGGAATCAGCGGGATGTAAAGGACGCAGAAGAACTCGCGCGTGTCGAAGGAAGACAGCCGCGTGAAACGGCCGCAGGAGCGGCAGCTCCCCTCCACGACCGAGAGATTCCCCCGGCCGGCATACCGGGTGCCGAGGCCATTGAATGTAAAGGGCAAGTTCGGTTCCTACTCAATTCCCAGCTGGGTGATCCGTTGCACGAGCCCTTTCTTCGAGACCTCCAGGCGGGCGACCATGGCGTCGAGGCTGCCGCCGCAGAGCTCGCGGGCTTCCAGGATCTCCTCGCGGCTGAGGTCTCCGGCCTTGCGGATCGAC
>DATBAW010000081.1:0-3113 GCA_036271335.1 Thermoanaerobaculia bacterium | reverse complement strand
GGAGACCTGGTGCGGTACCGGCCGTCGGGGGAGCTGGAGTTCCTGGGCCGGATCGACACCCAAGTGAAGGTGCGGGGCTTCCGCATCGAGCTGGGAGAGATCGAGGCGGCGCTGGGCGGCCATCCGTCGGTGCGGCAGGCGGTGGTGGTGGTCCGCGGGGAGGGGGGAGACAAGCGTCTGGTCGCCTATCTGGTGGCGCTGGTGGCGGAGGTGGCCCCCGCGGCCGACGAGCTGCGGGACTTCCTGCGGCGGAGCCTGCCGGAGTACATGGTCCCCGCGGCTTTCGTCGTCCTGGAGTCGCTGCCGCTGACGCCGAGCGGCAAGGTGGACCGCAAGGCGTTGCCGGCGCCGGAGCCGGGTCCTGCCGAGACGGGGTACGTGGCGCCGCAGGGTCCGGTGGAGGAGCTGGTGGCGGCGATCTGGGCCGAGGTGCTGCGGGTGGAGCGGGTGGGCGCGCGGGACAACTTCTTCGCCTTGGGAGGGCACTCGCTGCTGGCCACTCAGGTGGTCTCGCGGCTGCGCACGGCGCTGGGCGTCGAGCTGCCGCTGCAACGGCTGTTTGCGACGCCGACGGTCGCCGGTCTCGCCCGCGCCGCCGAGGAGGCCCGGCGCGAGCAGGAAGGATGGTCGCTACCGCCGATCGTCCGGGTGCCGCGCGGCGCCTCCTTCCCCCTTTCCTTCTCCCAGGAGCGGATGTGGTTCCTCAACCAGCTCGACCCGGGCTCGGCGGCCTACAACCTCCCGCAGGCGGTCCGGCTGCGGGGCCGGCTGGACCTCTCCGTGCTCGACCGCTGCTTCACCGAGCTGGTGCGCCGCCACGAGGCGCTGCGGACCGCCTTCCTTCTGATCGAGGGGAAGCCGGCGCAGGTAATTCAGCCGCCGATGCCGATCCGGCTGGAGGTGGTAGACCTGCGGCATCTCCCGTCGCGGGTCCGGGACGCCGAGTCCCGCCGCCGGGCCGAGGAGGAGACGGCGCGACCGTTCGACCTCGCCCGCGCGCCGCTGCTCCGTGCTTCGCTGCTGCGGCTGGCCGGCGACGAGACGGGTGAGGCCGAGCACGCCCTGCTGCTGACGGTCCACCACATCTGCTCCGACGGCTGGTCGCTGGGCGTGCTGGTCCAGGAGCTGGCTACGCTCTACCGGGCTTTCGCGGCGGGGGAGGCTTCGCCGCTGCCCGAGCTGCCTGTCCAGTATGTGGATTTCTCCACCTGGCAACGCGACGCGCTGAGCGGCGACACCCTGGAAGCCGAGACCGCTTACTGGCGCGGCAAGCTCGCCGGCAGCCCGCCGCCGCTCCTGCTGCCGGCGGACCGCCGGCGGGCCACGGTCCACGGATTCCAGGTCGGCGTTGGCTCGCTCCTACTTCCCCTTGAGCTGGCGGAGGGGCTGAAAAGGCTGTCGCGCCGTCATTCGGCATCGCTCTACATGACGCTGCTCGCCGTTTGGAAGACCCTCCTGGCCCGCGTCACCGGTGAGGAGGACCTGCTGCTCGGCGCGCCGATCGCCAACCGCAACCGTACCGAGATCGAAGGGTTGATCGGCTTTTTTCTCAACACTCTCCTCCTGCGCACGGACGCCACCGGCGAGCCGGCCTTCCAGGAGCTGCTGGGCCGCGTCCGCGAGACCTGCCTCGGCGCTTTCGCCCACCAGGACCTGCCGTTGGAGCAGGTGCTCCAGGCGGTCCACGCCAACCTCGAGGCGGGCCGTTCCCCGTTCCAGGTGATGTTTCTGCTGCAGAACGCCCCCGTCCAGGCGATCGAGGTTCCCGGGCTCACCTTCTCACGGCTCGAATCCGAGGAGCGGATCGAGGATCTCGGCACGGCGATCTTCGAGGCGGGGCTCACGCTGATGGAGCAGCCGGAAGGAGAGGGAAGCCTCGCCGGAATCGTCGCCTCGATCACCTACAACGCCCTGCTTTTCGACGCCGCGACGATCCAGGCGCTACTCGATCGCTACGAGCGCCTGCTCGCCGGCGTCGTGACCGATCCCGCGCGCCCGATCTGGGACTACGAGCTGCTGAGCCCGGCGGAGCGAGCAGAGCTGCTGGCCTGGGGCGCGGAGCCGCCGCTGTCGTCGTCGCCGCGTCCCGTCCATCGCCTGTTCGAGGAGTGGGCGGCCGCGGCTCCGGACGCCGTCGCGGTGGTCGCGGGCGAGCGACGGCTCACCTATTCCGAGTTGAACCGCGAGGCCAACCGGCTCGCCCGCCATCTGCGCGGACTCGGCGCCGGACCTGAGCGGGTCGTGGGCATCGTCGTCGAGCGCTCGCCGGAGATGATCGTGGCGCTGCTCGCCGTGCTCAAGACGGGAGCTGCCTACGTGCCGCTCGATCCCACCTATCCGACGGAGCGGCTCGCCTATATCCTGCAGGATTCGGCGGCGGCGGTGCTGGTCACGCAGGGGCATACGCTGGCCGCGCTTCCCGGGCTGGCGGACGAACGTGCCCGGGTCGTCCGGCTGGATGCCGACGCGGCGGAGATCGCGACGCAAGCCGGTGGGGATCTCGCCGTCGAGGTCGATCCCGAGAGCCTGTCCTACCTGATCTATACCTCCGGCTCGACCGGCAAGCCAAAGGGAGTGATGGTCCGCCATGCGGCGCTGGCGAACTATGTGGAGGCCTTCCGCGAAGAGCACGGCTTGGGAGCTGGCGACCGGGTGCTCCAGTTCGCCTCCCTCAGCTTCGATACCAGCGCCGAGGAGATCTATCCGGCCCTGGCGAGCGGCGCGGCCGTCGTCCTGCGCAACGACGCCATGCTGGGCTCGACTCCCGAGTTCCTCCGCGCCTGCGCCGAGTGGGAGATCTCGGTGCTCGACCTGCCGACCGCTTTCTGGCACGAGCTGGTGGCGCGTCTTGCCGCGGACCCGGCGGCACCCGGGTTTTCCGCGCGCCTGCGGCTGGTCATCCTGGGTGGAGAGCGGGCGCTGCCCGAGCGGTTGGCCGTCTGGCACTCTCTGGGGTACCGGCAGGTGAAGCTGGTCAACACCTACGGCCCCACTGAATGCACGATCGTGGCAACCCGTTCGGAGCTGACGCCGGAGCTCGCGGGAGCGGGCGAGGTGCCCATCGGCCGCCCGGTCCCGGGTCTCCGCGCCTATGTGCTGGATCCGCAGCAGCG
>DATBAW010000080.1:0-5270 GCA_036271335.1 Thermoanaerobaculia bacterium | reverse complement strand
CGTGGTCTTGCCCGTTCCCGGCGGCCCCCAGAAGATCAGCGACGGCACGCGGTCCGCCGCGATCGCGCGGCGGAGGAAGGCCCCCTCCCCCACCACCTTCTCCTGGCCGACCACCTCGTCGAGCGTGCGCGGCCGGATCCGTTCGGCGAGCGGCGCGGCGCCTTTCGTCTCTTCCGATGACGTGCGGGAGGGTTCCGGGGGTTCCTGGTCGTCGAAGAGCGAGCGCGCCATCAGAGGATCTTATCGACTTCCACGCGCGCGTCGTTGAAGCAGGCGCCCTCGCCGAGGTCGGCGTAGGTGTCCGGAGCCAGGGCGTTCGCCGTGGCGCCGGTGAGGGTGTTGTGGCTCCAGAGCCCTTTCGGCAGATAGACGACGCCCGGCCGCAGATCGGGGTTGAGCCGCGCCGCCACCCGCACCTCGCCGAGATCGTTCCAGACCCGCACCGCGTCACCCGCGGCGATCCCCCGCGCCTCGGCGTCCGGCGGCGAGATCTCCAGCGCGACTTGCCCCTTTTCGAGCTGCCCCAGGGTCGAGTTGATCCGCCGGCTCGTGGACGGCGAGATCAGCGCCAGCGGATGCCGCGCGTCTCCAGGATCGTCCTGGAAGGCGTAGAGGCCGTGCGGCGTCTCGCGATCCAGCGCTTCGGGGACGAGATGGATCTTGCGGTCGGCCGTCTGTGGAAAGGCGTCGACGAACTGGATGGGCGTGTTGCCGCAATTCGGGAGTGCCACGCCGTCGCGCTCCAGCTCGCCGCGTACCCGCTCGAAGCGGCGGAGGAGCGCCGCGGTCAGCTCCCCGGCGGTGCCGGGGTCCTCGGGCTTTTCGAGACCGAGCCGCGCGACCAGCTCTCCGAAGACCTCAGGATTGGAACGCGCCTCGCCCGCCGCCGCGACCACCGGCCCGGCCTCCTGGAGGATGTAGGAGCCGTAGCCGCGCACGATCTCGGAGTGCTCCAGGAAATGGGTGGCGGGGAGCACCAGGTCCGCCCACTTCGCGGTGTCGGTCCACACCTGCTCGAAGACGACCGTGAACAGATCCTCGCGCGCCAGCCCCTGCCGCACCTTCTCCTGGTTCGGGATCGTCGCCAGCGGATTGCAGTTGTAGACGAACAGGACCTCGACCGGCGGCTCACCCGCCAGCAGCGTTTCGCCCAGCCGGTTCATGTTGATCGTCCGCGTGGCCGGTGGCGGCGCGGCCATGGCCGGCGCCTGATCGATCCCCCAGACTCCCGAGTTGCTCATCGTGTAGCCGCCGCCGCGCACGCCGAACTTCCCGGCCACCGCCGGCAGCGCCAAAGTCGCGGCCACGGCCGAGCCGCCGTTGCGGTTGCGCTCCATCCCCCAGCCGGTGCGGATCAGCGCCGGCGACGCCTCGGCATAGAGATGGACGAAGCGCTCGATCTCACCCGCGTCCAAGCCGGTGGCCGCCGCGGCGCGCTCGAACGTCCAGCTTTGCGCTCGCCGCCGCAGCTCCTCGGCGCCGATCGCATGCTCCGCCAGGAAGGCGAGGTCGGCGCGGTCGTTCTCGAAGAACCAGCGGATGGCGGCCAGGGCGAGCGCGAGGTCGCTCCCCGGCCGCGGCGCCAAGTGGAGGTCGGCCTTCTTGGCGAGCGGCGTGCGGCGGGGATCGATCACCACCAGCTTCGTTCCCCCCTTCTGCGCCTCCTGGATGAAGGGGACGAGATGGATGCCGGACGCCGACGGGTTCGCTCCCCAGAGGACGATCAGCCGGGCGTACGGAAAGTCCGTATACGCGACGCCCGCCATCTTGCCGTAGAGCCCCATCGCCGCCCGTCCGGACGGCGCGGCGCAGACGGTGCGCGCGAGCTTCGAGGCGCCCAGACGGTGGAACAGGCGGGCGTCGGTGGTGTCCTGGGTCAGCAGGCCGTTGGAGCCGCCGTAGCAGAAGGGGAGGATCGACTCGCCGCCCGAGCGGTCGCGCGCCTCGCGCAGCCGGGCCGTCGCGAGATCGAACGCCTCATCCCAGGAGATCCGCTCGAACCGGCCTTCGCCCTTCGGACCGATCCGCCGCGCCGGATAGAGCAGGCGATCCGGCCCATAGAGGTGCTCGGGCGTCTTCCGCACCTTGGCGCAGATGTACCCCTGCGTCACCGGATTGCGATGGTCGCCGTCCACCTTCACCACCCGGCCGTCCACCACCCGCACCTCCAGGCTGCAGGCGTCGGGGCAGTCGAGCGGGCAGGCGCTGGTGAAGATGTCGGCGGCACGCAGGGATTCGGCCATGGTCTGATTGTAGTGCCGCGAGCCGGCTTCAGACGGACAAAAGTACCCTCGTCCGATCAGGCTTCAAAAAACCTGCAATTTTCCCGCTCCTTCCCTCACCTCTCCAGTGAGAACGCCACAGCTCAAATCCGAGTTGAAAGGCGGCCGGGCGAGACAGCCCGGGAGGAGCCAAGCCATGGAAACACCCATTGTCGACGCTGAGAACACCGCCGTAGCGCCGGTCGCCGCCAGGGAAGTCCTGATGAAGGTCAAGAAAAAGTACGGGGACAAAGGCTGTATCTATCCCGGCACCTTGCTCATGGCGGATCAGGAGTGGGTCATCAGTGACGACGAGGAATTCGTCCTGATCATGCAGAGCGACGGCAATCTCGTCCTCTATCGAGTCATCGGCCCTCCGCCGCAGAAATTCGGCGACCAGCTCAGGGGCAGAGATGTCTGGTCGTCCGGTACCGTCACCGTCAAGAGGGGCCACCGCTTCGCCTTCCAAACCGACAGCAACCTGGTCATCTACATGGAGAACAACCAGCCCGTCTGGCAAGCCCAAACGTATAATCCACCCGGCGATCCCATCAAGCTCGAGGTTGTCTCGTTTTCCGAGGCCCCTATGGGCAACTTCCGGCTCTACAAGTCGGTGATCGTCTGGAATGCAATGAAGCCGTGAGGTGAAGGATCGGGCGGGCGCGCGCGCTTACGCCGTGTCCGCCTCGATCGCCTTCACCACCGCATCCGTGAACCCTGTCGTGCTCGCCTCGCCGCCGAGGTCGCGGGTGCGGATCATCTGGCGCACGACCACGTCGCGCAGCGCCCGGCGGATGCGCTGGGCCACGTCGTCCTTGCCCATGTGGAAGAGCATCATGATCGCCGAGCGCATCAGCGCCAGCGGGTTCGCGATGTCCTTGCCGGCGATGTCCGGCGCGCTGCCGTGCACCGCTTCGAAGACTGCCCCCTCGATGCCGATGTTGCCGCCGGGCACCACGCCGAGGCCGCCGACGAGCCCGGCGCAGAGGTCGGAGACGATGTCGCCGTAGAGGTTCTCCAGCAGCAGCACGTCCCACTCCTCGGGGCGCATCACGAGCTGCATGCACATGTTGTCGACGATCCGGTCGTCCGACTGGATCTCCGGGTACTCCGTGGCGACCCGGCGCACGCAGTCGAGGAACAGGCCGTCCGAAAGCTTCATGATGTTCGCCTTGTGGACGGCGGTCACCCGCTTGCGGCCGTGGCGGCGGGCGTACTCGTAGGCGAAGCGGGCGATGCGCAGCGAGGCCTTCTCGGTGATGATCTTGATGCTCTCGACGACGCCGGGGACCACGACGTGCTCCAACCCGGCGTAGAGGTCCTCGGTGTTCTCGCGCACCACGATGATGTCCACGCCCGAGAAGCGGCTGGGGATGCTCTCCAGCGAGCGCGAGGGGCGCAGGTTGGCGTAGAGCTCCAGCTCCTGGCGGAGCTGCACGTTGATCGACTTGAACCCCTTGCCGACCTGCGTGGTGACCGGGCCCTTGAGCGCCAGCCGGTTGCGGCGGACCGATTCGAGGACCTCGGGAGGCAGCGGGTTGCCGTACTTCTCCAGCGCCTCGGCGCCGGCGATCTGCCGTTCCCATTCGATCCCGGCGCCGGCGGCGTCGAGCACGCGCACGGTGGCGTTGGCGACCTCGGGGCCGATGCCGTCGCCGGCGAGGAGTGTGACGGTGGTCTTGCTCATGATTTCGGGCTCCCGATGGCCAGAGGATAATTCAACGTCTTCCGCAGCCACTCCCCGTTGTCGCGGACGCCGCGCGAGAGCTCGCCGGTGAGCGCCTCCCGCTGTTGATAGAGACGGTAGCCTTCCCTTGAGCGCAGATAGCCGGCGGCCTTGGGCTCCTCGGCGAAGAGCGCCGCCTCGCCGATCTCCGCGGCCCGGCGGGCGTAGCGCTCGCGGTTGTCGAGCAGCGCCTTGATCAGGAACGGCATCACCATCGAGTAGTCGGCCTGGGCGCTCTCGGTGGTCTGCTGGTAGGTGTCGCGGTCGACCTTCCCCCAGGTCACCGCCTCGGCCGGCGGGCAGGAGGAGAGCGAGCCCTCGGTCACCGGCGCGCTGACGATCTGGACGTCGAAGGTGTAGCCGCGGATCCCCTCCAGCCCCAGCACCTGGCCGAGCGCCGGCTCCGGCTGCAGGTTGTAGTTCTTCGGCACGCCGCCGCCCAGGATCAGCGTCGCCAGCGAATGCGCCTCGTGGCTGAACAGCCCCCAGTAGTGATAGGCGCACGACTCGAAGACCTCGGCGTGGAGGTCGAGCGCGAACTCGTAATTTTCCAGCAGCCCGGCCTGCTTCATCGCCCAGAGCTTCATCGAGTTGAGGAACAGGCTGCCGTCGCCGGGCGCGCCGACGAGGATCGGCACCGCCAGCCGGTGGCAGGTCGCCAGCAGCCCCGGCGCCACGCCGTTCCTCTCCTCCTGCGCCGCGTAGATGCCGCCGAGGAGGTAGCGCAGCTCGGTGCCGGACATCGACTTCTGGAACTCGGGGCGCAGCAGGCAGGCGGTCATGAAGCGGTCCTGCTGGAACAGGACGTCCTCGTCGAACGCCATGTCGGTGACGCGGATCGTCTTCTCGTCGCGCAGCACGCCGTCGTCGCCGAAGATCGGCACCTCGAAGATCGGGTCGGGGTGCTCGTCGAGGCTGCGGTGGCCGTCGTGGTAGCAGACCGCGTCGGTGGTGCTCAGGTACGCCACCCAGCCGGTCTCCAGCAGCGGGATCAGCCAGGTCTGGTGCTGCCCTGAGACCGTCACCGGCCCGGCGATCGCCAGCGTCAGCGGGCACCCGGCGCCGATCGCCTGATCGAGCAGGGTGTACACGCGCCGCAGGTAGGCGCCGCCGAACGCCGGCAGGCAGGAGCGGAACAGCTCGTCGAGCGTGCCGACCTCATCGACCCGCCGCACCTCGACGCGCCGCTTCGACTGGAGATGCACGTTGTGGGGAAGGCGGTTGTCGTGGGCGCTGCTCATGGCGGGTAAAGGTATAAGGTCGGGGCGGAGGGCGCAAGGCGG
>DATBAW010000079.1:0-16118 GCA_036271335.1 Thermoanaerobaculia bacterium | reverse complement strand
GGCCCGCGCCGAGATCGCGCACGACGTCACCGCCGGCGCCGGGGTGACCCATTATTCGCCGCCCGACTTCGACTGGGGCTGGCGCGCCTCGCTCACCCTGACGCTGCCGCTGTTCAACAACGGCCGGGCGCAGGTCCACCTGGAAACGGCGACGCTGGCGCGCCTACAGGCCGAGCGCGATGCCACCGTGGCCCGCATCCGCGGCGAGGTCTTCTCCGCGGCGGCCGAGGCCGAGACCCAGCGCCGGGCGCTCCTGCGCTTCCGCGACGAGATCCTCCCCCGCGCCGCCGAGGTGGAGACGCTGGCCGAGGACTCCTACCGCTCAGGGCAGACCGGCCTCGTCGCCCTCCTCCAGAGCCTGCAATCCGTCCACGACCTGCGCCTCCAGGCGGTACAGGCCGGAATCGACTATCAGAACGCGCTCGCCGATTTGGAGCGGGCGATCGGAGCGCCACTGCCGTGAGAGATTCGTCTTTTTTCGCCCTGAAAGGGCGACATTTGAATAGCCTGGGGTTTCAACCCCAGGCTGGGAGCGACGCCGAGATCAACTTCCAGAAGGACGGCCGATTCCAACGCGATCTGTCATCCCTCCGGGATTTGATGAGATGGCGGCGACCCAGCCTGGGGTTGAAACCCCAGGCTATTCAAATGTCGCCCCTCCAGGGCGATAACGCTCCGTTCAGAGCCGCCGGCCTTCTCTGCCTGGCGCTCTCCCTCCTCGCCGTCGCCGCCTGCCACAAACCCGCCCCCGAGGCCGTGGACACCACCGAGGCCGTTCCGGTCACCACCGCCACCGCGCACGCCGGGCCGATCCGCGCGGTCGTCGCGGCCACCGGCCAGGTGAAGCCGGCGGCAGGCGCCGAGATGCTGGTGACGCCGCCGCAACCGGCGCGCATCGCCGAGCTGCCGAAGGGCGTCGGAGACCACGTGCGCCGCGGCGAGCTGCTGGCGCGCTTCGAAATTCCGAGCCTGGACGCGGATGCCTCGGCGCGGCGGTCCGACCTGGCGCGGGGGGAGGCGCAGCTCGAGACGGCGCGGCAGAACCTCGCGCGCCTCTCCGGCCTCTTCGACCGCGGCATCGCCGCCCGCAAGGAGGTGGAGGACGCCAAGCGCGACGTCGCGCAGGCGGAGGCGACGGTCGCCGAGGCGCACGCGTCCACGGCGGCGGCCGGCCAGCTCGCCGGCCGCGCGGTGGTGCGGGCGCTGTTCGAAGGCGTCATCGTCGCCCGCACCCATCGCGTCGGGGATCTGGTGGATCCGGCCGCTCCCGATCCGATCCTGCGCGTGATCGACCCCTCGCGGCTGCAGGTCGAGGCGGCGGTGGCGGCGGGAGACCTCGGGAAGGTGGAGGCCGGCGGCGCCGCGAAAGTGCGCGGCGCCAGCTTCCCCGACGAGGCGGCGCGCGTGATCGCCCGGCCGCCGGCGATCGATTCCACCACCGGCACCGGCCTGGTGCGGCTGAGCTTCGACTCTCACACGCGCCGTCCCGCCGGCCTCTCCGTCGAGGTCGAGATCTACGGCGCGGAGCGCCAGGCGGCCGTGCTCGTGCCCGCCGACGCCCTGGTGGTCGAGGGCCCGGCGAGCTACGTGTTCACGGTCGACGCGCAGAAGAAGGCCCACCGCCGCGAGGTGCAGGTGGGCGTCGTGGCGGCCGGCGAGGCCGAGATCCTGTCCGGCATCGCGGCCGGCGACACGGTGGTGGTCCGCGGCCAGACCGCTCTGCCCGACGGCGCGACCGTCGAGCCGGCGGCGGCCAAGGAGACGGAGCCTTGACCTTCGCCGGCATGGCCGAGCGCCAGGGACGGGCGATCGTCCTGATCACCCTGCTGCTGGCGGGGGCCGGCGCGCTCGTGCTGCCGACGCTGTCGAGCGACATCTATCCGCCGCTCCAGTTCGCCCGGCTGGTGGTGATCGCTCACAGCGGCTCGCTCCCCGCCCGCGCGATGATGACCTCGGTGACCCGGCCGCTGGAGCAGGCGGCCATGGAGGTCCCCGGCATCCGCCGCGTGCGCTCGCGCACCTTCCGCGGTTCGACCGAGATCTCGGCCCAGTTCGATCCCGCCACCGACATGGCCGGCGCCCTCCAGAACCTTCAGAACCGGGTCGCCGAGGCGCGCAGCGATTTGCCGGCGGAGACCGAGCTGACGGTCGAGCGGCTGACCGTCTCGGCCTTCCCCATGCTCAGCCTCAACGTCACCGGCGGTCTGCCGATCCCCGATCTCTACGACTACTCTTTCCTGGTCATCCGACCGGCGCTGGCGCGGGTGCCGGGGGTGGGGCGGATCGAGGTGGCGGCGAGCGACACGCGCGAGATCGAAGTGGTGGCGGATCCCGGCCGCCTGCTGGCCTCCGGGCTGACCGTGGGCGACGTGGTCGCCGCCCTGCGCGCCGCCAACCGGCTGGCGCCGGTGGGGCGCTACGCCGCGGCTGGCCTCGAGCACCTGGTGCTCGCCTCCGGCCTCTGGAGCTCGGCCGGCGAGATCGCGCGCACTCCGGTCGCCGTGCGCAACGGCGCGACGATCCGCGTCGCCGACGTGGCGCAGGTCTTCCCCGGCTCGCCGGACCGCACCGCGCTGGTCACCGGCAACGGCCACGACGCCGCCGTGGTCAGCGTCTCGCAGCAGCCCGGCGCCAGCATCCTCGGCGTCAAGGCCGGCATCGAGGCGACCCTGAACGATCTCGCCCACAGCCTCCCCTCGGGTCTGCGGCTCTCCAAGGTCTACGACCTCGCGGAGTTCGTCGCCACCGCCATCGCCAACGTGCGCGACGCCATCCTGATCGGCGGCGCGCTGGCGGTGATCGTGCTCCTCCTCTTCCTGCGCGACTGGCGGGTGACGCTGATCGCCGCCATCATCCTGCCGCTCACCGTGCTCGCCACCTTCCTGTTCATGCGGCTGTTCGGCGAGTCGATCAATCTGATGTCGATGGGAGGCCTCGCGGTCGCCATCGGTCTGGTGATCGACGACGCGGTGGTGATGGTGGAGAACATCCACCGCCGGCTGCGCGCCGGCCGCGGCGAGCGGGCGATCGCGGAGGCCACGGAGGAGCTGATCGCGCCGGTGGTCGGTTCCACGCTCACCACCGTGGTGGTGCTGGCGCCGCTCGGCTTCCTCTCCGGCGTGGTCGGCCAGTTCTTCCGCGCTCTCTCGCTCACCCTGTCGGTCTCGGTGCTGATCTCACTGGCCCTCTCGCTCACACTCATCCCGCTCCTCTCCCATTTCGCGTTTCCTTCCGGCGGCCAGGGGGAGCACGCGCGAGAGGAGCGGCCGAGCTGGTGGGAGCGGGGCTACGCGCGTGCCCTCGACGCCTCGGTACACCGCCCGTGGGCCGCCGTGGCCGCCGCCGTCGTGCTCGCCGTCTTTGGCTACCTCCTCTACCGCGGCATGCCGAGCGGCTTCCTGCCGCCGATGGACGAAGGGGGATTCGTCGTCGACTACCTGACGCCCCCGGGCACCGCGCTCGCCGAGACCGACGCGAAGGTGCGCAAGGTCGAGGCGATCCTCGCCGCGACGCCCGAGGTGGCCGCCTTTTCGCGTCGCACCGGCGCCGAGCTCGGCCTGTTCGCCACCCAGCCCAACAAGGGAGACATCCTGGTGCGGCTCAAGGCGCGCTCCCAACGCACTCGTAGCGCCGAGGAGGTGATCGCCGCCCTGCGGCCGAAGATCGCCGAGGCGGTGCCCGGCCTGGACACCGAGTTCGCCCAGCTCCTCCAGGACATGCTCGGCGACCTCGAGGGGACCGCCGAGCCGCTCGAGGTGAAGATCTTCGGCGACGATTCCCGCACCCTCGCCGACCTCGCCGACTCCGTGCAGCACGAGATGGAAGGGGTGAAGGGGGTGGTCGACCTGGTGGGGCCGCAGCAGGGCTCGCCCGAGACCACCTGGCGCATCGATCCCGAGGCCGCCGGCCGCGCCGGTCTCACCGTCGAGGCCGTGCAGACGCAGCTCGCCGCCGCCTGGGCCGGCGAGACCGCCACCGATCTGCGGCTGGGCGACCGCGGCATTCCCGTGCGCGTGCGCTATCCGGACGCCTACCGCTTCGATCCCACCAACCTGACGCGGCTCAGCCTGAGGACGCAGGATGGCCGCGCCCTGCCGCTTGCGTCGGTGGCGCAGCCGGTGGTGGCCACGGGCGACGGCGAGCTGACACGCGAGAACCTGCGGCAGGTGGCGCTGGTCACCGGCCGCCTGGAGAACCGCGACCTGGGGAGCGCCGCCGCCGAGATCCAGAGCCGCCTGCGCCGACTCAAGCTGCCGGTGGGCTACACCACCGAGGTCGGCGGCCAGTACGAGTCGCAGCGCCAGGCCTTCCGCGAGCTGCTGCTGGTGTTCGGTGCCGCCGCCGCGCTGGTGCTGCTGGTGCTGGTGATCGAGTTCCGCGCTCTCACCCCGGCGCTGATCCTCCTCCTCGCCGCGCCCCTTTCCTTCGGCGGCTCGTTCCTCCTCCTCCGCCTCGCCGGCTCCGAGCTCGACGTCTCCTCCTCGATGGGGCTGATCCTGCTCGTCGGCCTGGTGGTGAAGAACGGCATCGTGATGCTCGACTACGCCCACCGCCTGCGCGCCGAGGGATCGCCGTTCGTGGACGCGGTCGCCCAGGCGGCGCGGGTGCGCCTGCGGCCGATCCTGATGACCACCCTCTGCACCCTCTTCGGCCTGCTGCCGCTCGCCCTCGGCCTCGGCGCCGGCGCCGAGCTCCAGAAGCCGCTCGCCCTCGCCGTGGTCGGCGGCCTCGGCCTCTCCACCCTGGTGACGCTGTTCGCCGTGCCTTCGGCGTATGTGGCGCTGCGGCGACGCGGCAGCGGAGACGCCCCACGGGGCGTCTCTACGATATTGGGATCGGAGGCATAGCTATGATCCCGAGGCGCGGCATCCCCCCCACTGTAGAGACGCCCCGTGGGGCGTCTCCCTCGCTCGCAATCGAGGAACGTTTCCACCCATGAGGCTCCTGCTGATCGAAGACTCCCCGCGGCTGCGCTCCACCCTCGAAAAAGGGCTGCGCAAGGCCGGGTACGCCGTCGATCTGGCGAAGGACGGTCACGAGGGGCTCTGGCTGGCGACCGAGAACGACTACGACGTCATCGTGCTCGACCTCATGCTCCCCGGCATCGACGGCCTGACGATCCTCCACACGCTGCGCGAGCGGGGGAAGTCCACTCACGTCCTGATCCTGTCCGCCCGCGATCTGGTGGAGGACCGCATCCGGGGGCTCCGCAACGGCGCCGACGACTATCTGGTCAAGCCCTTCTCGTTCGACGAGCTGTGCGCCCGCCTCGAGGCGCTCGTCCGCCGGACCTATCAGGTCAAGAACCCGATGCTTCGCGCCGGCCCGCTGGAGCTCAACACCGCCGCCCGCAAGGTCACGCTGGGCGATCGCGAGGTGCGGCTGACACCCCGCGAGTACAGCCTTCTGGAGATCCTGATGCTGCGGGCCGGCGAGGTCCTCGGCCGCCGCGAGCTCTGGGAGCGCCTGTACGACTTCGACTCCGAGACCGCCAGCAACGTCGTCGACGTCCTGATCTGCTCCCTGCGCAAGAAGCTCGATCCCGACGATCCGCAGAGCCTGATCAAGACCCGGCGCGGCCAGGGATACGTGATCGAGCCCAACGAGCCGGACGGGGAGGAGGAGCTTTGAGATCGCTCCGCGGCCGCCTGACCGTCTACCTGCTCGCCGGCACCGGCCTGCTGCTGGCGGCCGGAGGCCTGCTGCTCGACCGGGTCCTCGGCGCGCGCCTGCTGCGGGGGCTCGACGCCGCGCTGACCGAACAGGCGAAATCCCTGCAGGCCTCGACGGAACAGGAGCACGGCACGATCGTCCTGGAGTTCACCCTGGCCGTCATGCCCGAGTTCACGCCGGGCAAGGATCCCGACTATTTCCAGATCTGGATCGACAATGGCCGCGTCCTGGCGCGCTCGCCGTCGCTCGGGACCCGCGACCTCACGCGCTCGAACCGGCCGGACGGCGGCTTCCGTTTTGCCGACACCGTCCTGCCGGACGGCAAGCCTGGCCGCCAAGTCGAGATCAGCTACCACCCCCAGGTCGAGATGCCGGGCGACGTCCTCGTCCCCCCTCCTCCCGGCGGCCCCAGCGTCACTCTCGTGGTCGCCCAGAACCGTGCGGAGATCGATACCTTCCTCGCCTCCCTGCACCTGATCCTCGCGCTGGGAGTCCTCGGGTTACTGGTGGGCATGGCCATTCTCGTCAAGACCTTGGTCGGCCTGGGCTTGCGGCCTCTCGACGATCTCGCGCACCGGCTGGAAACGATGGATGCCGGCTCGCTGGGCCAGACGGTGGTGATCGCGGACGCTCCCGACGAGCTCGTCCCCACCATCGGCCATCTGAATGGGCTGCTGGCGAGGCTCGGCGAGTCGTTCGAGCGCGAGCGGACCTTCTCCGCCAACCTCGCCCACGAGATGCGGACGCCGCTCGCGGAGCTGCGCGCCGCCACCGAGGTCGCCCTCAAGTGGCCCGAGGATCCAGACTCTTTTCTCGGCACGCTCGCCGAGATCCACGCCATCGGACTGCAGATGGAGACCGTGGTCGTCAACCTGCTCGCCCTCGCCCGCTACGACGGCGGGCAGCAGACCGTCTGGGCCTCGCGGATCTCGCCCCGTGAGATCGCGTGGGAGTGCTGGCGCGCCATCGCCGCCGAGGCGGAGCGGCAGGGCATCTCGCTGGCTTTGGAGATCCCGGAGGATCTCGCCTTCGTCACCGACGGGGAGAAGCTGAGCCTGATGCTGTCCAACCTCTTCTCCAACGCCGTCGCGTACGGAACGCCGGGCCGGCCGGTGGCCTGCTCGGCGACGATCTCCGATGGCGCGTTCGTTCTCCGGATCGCCAACTCCACCTCCGAGCTGACCCCCGCCGACCTGCCGCGGATCTTCGATCGCTTCTGGCGCAAGGACGCCGCGCGCTCCGGCGGTCGACACGCGGGGCTGGGCTTGAGCCTGGTCTCCGCCCTTTGCGAGCTCCTAGGCTTCACCCGCGAGGCGCGCCTGCGGGGAGATCGTTTCGAAATCATCCTGAGAAAGGAATCACCATGAAGCCCCTTTGCATCCTGGCCCTCGCCTTCCTCGCCACCTCATCGACGGCGCCGGTGGCGCTCGCCGCTCCCGCGCCGACCGGCTACCACGTCGTCAAGGAGATCCCGCTCGGCGGCGAGGGAGGCTGGGACTATCTGACCGTGGACCCCGCTGGGCGCCGCCTCTACGTCTCGCATTCGACCAAGGTCACGGTGGTCGACGTCGACAGCGGCAAGCCGGTCGGCGACATCGAGAAGCTCTCGGGAGTCCACGGCATCGCCATCGCCCACGACCTCGGCCGCGGCTTCATCAGCAACGGCAAGACCTCGATCGTGACCATCTTCGATCTCAAGACCCTCGCCACGCTGAGCGAGGTCAAGTCCACGGGTGAGAATCCCGACGCCATCCTCTACGACCCGGCGACCTCGCGGGTCTTCGCCTTCAACGGCCGCTCGAAGAACGCCACGGTGCTGGAGGCCAAAACGGGGAAGGTGGTGGGCACGATCGAGCTCGGCGGCAAGCCCGAGTTCGCCGCTACCGATCAGAAGGGGAAGGTGTTCGTCAACATCGAGGATCTCAGCGAGGTCGCGGAGATCGACGCCAAAACCCTGGCGGTCAAGGCGCACTGGCCGCTCAAGCCCTGCGAGTCTCCCTCCGGCATGGCGATCGACCGCCAGCACCACCGGCTGCTGATCGGCTGCGAGAACAAGATGGCGGCGGTGATGGATACCGGCAACGGCAAGGTGGTGACCACCGTGCCGATCGGCGAAGGGGTGGACGCCAACGGCTTCGATCCCGGCACCGGCCTCGGCTTCAGCTCGAACGGCAAGGACGGCACGCTGACCGTGATCCGCGAGGAAGCGCCCGACCGCTTCAGCGTCGCCGAGACCGTCCCCACTCGCAAGGGCGCGCGCACCATGGCCCTCGACGAGAAGACTCACACCGTCTATGTGGTCACCGCTCAGTTCGGCCCGGCGCCCGCCGCCACCGCGGAGCAGCCGAGGCCGAGGCCGGCGATCCTGCCGGATACGTTTACAATCCTCGTCGTCGGCCGCTGAGCTCACCCATGAAAACTACCCTCGCCCTTTTCCTCCTCGCCGCTCTGGCCTCCGGCCAGGCGGCTGCTCCGCCCGAGCCGGTCACCCTCACTGCCGAGCCCTTCCCTCTCCCCGGCGGCGAGGGGGGGATCGACCTCGACGACCTCGCCTTCGCCCCCGGCCTGCGGCAGGTCGTGGTGCCGGCCGGCCGCACGGGGAGGATCGACCTGATCGATCCGGAGAGCCGCAAGCTGCGGGAGATCGCCGGCTTCAGGAAGGAGACGCCGGAGGGAGCCAAGCATGGCGGCGGCACCACCTCGGCGGACGAGGGACAGGGTTATCTCTTCGCCAGCGACCGCACGGCTCTGCGCCTGGAGGTCGTGGATCCCGCCAAGGGCACGATCGTCGCCGGCGCGCCGCTGGCGGGAAGCCCGGACTACGTGCGCTACGTGGCCTCCACCCGCGAGGTCTGGGTGACCGAGCCCGACAAGGAGGGGATCGAGATCTTCGCCCTCTCGGAGGCCACGCCACCGGTGCCGACCCACAAGGCCTTCCTTGCCGTCCCCGGCGGACCGGAGTCGCTGGCGATCGACAACCGCGCCAAGATGGCCTATGCCAACCTGTGGAAGAGCTCGACCGTGGTGATCGACCTCGCCACGGCCAAAGTCGTCCAGACCTGGCCCAACGGCTGCCGCGACTCCCGCGGCCTGGCGCTCGACGCTCCCCATCAGCGTGTCTTCATCGGCTGTGCCGAAGGGGGCGCCGACCTCCTCTACGCCGGTCACAAGGGCGCCATCATGGGCCGCTTCCGCTTCGGCGCCGGCACCGACATCATCACCTTCAATCCGAGCCTGGGCCATCTCTACGTGCCCGCCGCGAAGACGGGCCAGATGGCGATCGTCGGCATTTCCCGCGACAACAACGAGATGAGGCTCCTCGCCACCGTTCCCACCGCCGTCGGCTCCCACTGCGCCGTGGCGGACGATCACCAGCAGGTCTGGATCTGCGATCCGAAGGGCGGGCGGGTGCTGGTGGTGAAGGACACGCTGCCGGCGATCGCGGGCGTCCCTACTCCGCCCCGGCCGGAATCACCATCACCGGTACCTTGACCTTGTGCCGCAGGCGCTCGACCGAGGTGCCGTGGACCATGTCGCCGAGGCCGCGGTGGCCGTGGCTGCCGAGGACGATCAGGTCAGGCTTGTGCTGCTCGACGAGCTTGGCCAGCTCCTCGGGAGGATCGCCGAAGCCAAGGTCGTATTCGGCCTCGACGCCGAGCTCGGTCAGCTCGGCGGCGTAGAGCTTGAGGCGCTCCTGGTCGGCCTCGGCCTCGCGGTCGCGGGAGTCGCCCCCCATCACCAGCGCGCCGCCGGATTCGACGACATGGAAGAGCATCACCTTGGCGCCCCGGCCGGCGGCGCGGGCGAGGGTGACGGCGTAGGAGACGACGACCTTGTCGGCCCACGAAAAGTCGAGCGCCGCCGCGATCAGGCGAGGCGAGCGCGGCGGCACGATCTCGGGGATGGCGGTCGGTCCGTGGACGCCGGCCAGCGCCACCACCGGCTCGTTGCGGCGGCGCTCCAGGATCGGCTTCACGATCACGTAGCCCAGCAGCCAGACCAGCCCGAGGACGACCGGCAGCGTCACTAGCCCGAGCATCCAGGCGTACCGTCCCGAGCCGGTCAGCCAGTCCACGATGCCGTCGTAGACCAGCTTCAGGTTGAGCACGGCGATCACCAGGGCCACCAGCCAGCCGGCCGCCTGCATCCATTTGTTGACCACGTACTGCCCCATCCAGCGGCGGTCCGAGGCGATCTGGATCAGCGGGATGACGGCGAACGAGAGCTGCAGCGACAGCACCACCTGGGACAGCAGCAGCAGGTTCCCCGTCGCCCGTTCGCCGAAGAAGACGATGGTCAGCACGGCGGGGATGATCGCCAGCGCGCGAGTGAGCAGGCGCCGGACCAGCGGCCGCAGGCGGATGTGGACGAACCCCTCCATCACCACCTGACCGGCGAGGGTGCCGGTGATCGTCGACGACTGGCCGGCGGCGATCAACGCCACGGCGAAGGCGATCGGCGCGATCCGGTGGCCGAGCAGCGGCTCGAGGAGCTTGTAGGCGTCCTGGATCTCGGCGATGTTGAACAGGCCCGCCTTGAAAAAGGTGGCCCCGGCGAGAATCAGCAGGGCGGCGTTGACCAGCAGGGCGCCGTTGAGCGCCACCACCGAGTCGAGGGTGTTGAAGCGGATCCCCGAGCGCAGTCCGGCGGGGGTGTTGCGGACGCGGCGGGACTGCACCAGCGCCGAGTGCAGATAGAGGTTGTGCGGCATCACCGTGGCGCCAAGGATGCCGATGGCGAGGAAGAGCGCTCCCGGCCCCGGCAGCGTCGGCACCAGACCGACCGCCATCGATCCCCAGTGCGGGTTAGAGAGGAAGACCTCGATGCCTAAGCAGATGCCGATCGTCAGCACCAGGCAGAGGATGAACGCCTCCATCAGCCGCACCCCCTTGTGGTGCAGGAGGAGGAGGACGAAGGTGTCGAGCGCCGTCACGAAGACCGCGAGGAGGAGCGGCATGCCGAACAGGAGCTGGAGGCCGATCGCCGATCCCAGCACCTCCGCGAGGTCGCAGGCGGCGATGGCGATCTCGGCGAGGATCCAGAGCGCCCACGACACCCGGCGCGAGAACATCGCGCGGCAGGCCTGCGCCAGGTCCATGCCGGTGACGATGCCGATCCGCGCCGAGAAGCTCTGCAGCAGGATCGCCATCAGGTTCGACATCACCAGCACCCAGAGCAGCCGATAGCCGAACTTGGAGCCGGCGGCGATGTCGGTCGCCCAGTTGCCCGGATCCATGTAGCCGACGCTGATCAGGTAGGCGGGACCGCTGAACGCCAGGAAGCGGCGCCAGAACGTCAGCTGCCGCGGGATCTCGACCGAGCCGTGGACCTCGGAAAGCGAGGGGGTCGATGTGGTCTCCGGCTGCATCACCCGCAGCATCCCGGAAGGAGGGGGGGCTGTCAAGCGCGGGCGGGCGAGGAGTAGAGGGGCCGCGAAACGAATCCGGGAGCGAGGTCATTGCGAGGCAGACCGCAACCAAGGAGACCTATGCTCTCGACAAGTCCGTTCAGGACCCAGGTAGCGCGCGTGCTGGCCATGTTGGCCCTTGGCATCAGCCTCGATGCTCCCGCGGCACGCGCCCGGCAAGGTATCAACGAAGCCCCTGTCCCTCCGCAAAGGCTCCGGACTGCCAAGAATGGCATTGCGGGGCGCTACATCGTCGTCCTCGTCGACCAGTTCAGCGCCGGGAAGCGGCCGCCTCAAGGGCGAGGGCCCAGGGTCGCGGAGGTGGCGGATGAGTTGGCGAGCCTGCATTCAGCTACGGCTCTGCGGATCTGGGACCAGGCCCTGCCCGGGTTCCTGATCGACCTGCCGCCCGACATCGCCCTCGCCCTCAGCCGCGACCCGCGTGTGAGATTCGTCGAACAGGATGCGGAAGTCCAGGTCCAGAATGTCGCCCAGGATTGCAATGTGGCCAACCCTGCGCTCGGCTCGGGCCCCTTCCCTTCGCCACCGCAGCAGAGCATTCTCTGTGCCGATCCGAGGCCCGGCGCCACGGGCTGTTTCGACAACTGGGGCCTCGATCGCATCGATGAGCGTATCCTGGGGAAGGACGCGAATGGGCTCGCCAGCCGGGACGGCTTCTATCGATTCGACCTGACCCCCGCCGGCGTCACGGTCCACGCCTACACCATCGATACGGGCATCACGCCCGAACATCAAGAATTTCTCAACGCGTCGGGAGTCTCGCGGGTGGGGACCGGAGTCAATGCCGTCGCCGACCTCCTCGACCCGAACCGAGGCAATTTCACCGATTGTGTCGGCAACAGCCACGGGACTCATGTCTTCGGCATCCTCGGCGGCAAGACCTACGGAGTCGCGAAAGATGTGGTCCTGCACTCGATCAAGGCCAACCAGGGATGCACCGGGGGCCTCGCTTCCATCTCGACGGTCGTCGAAGGGATCAACTGGATTCTGGCCAACCATGACTTCACCCAGCCCGCGGTGGTCAACATGAGCGCCAACAGCACCGATCTTCCAGCTTCCGGCGCCCTGGCGCTCGCCATGACGACGCTGATCGAGCGGGGCGTACCGTTCGTACAGTCGGCCGGCAACGACAACTCCCTGGCCGCCGCCGTGAGCATGACGGGACCCGGGTATCCCGCCGAGATCATCATTGCCGGTGGATCGGACGAGAAGGACGGCCGCTGGATCCGCGACCCGACCGACCCGCTCTGCACCACCACGACGCAGATCAAGGATTGCGGCTCGAACTATGGCCCGGCCGTCGACATCTGGGCTCCCGCTTCGAACATCGTCTCCGCTTCGCGCGTCTCGAACACGGCCATCTGCACGCTTAGTGGCACTTCGATGGCGGCGCCGCACGTCACCGGCGCAGCGGCGATCCTGCTCGGCAGGTTTCCCAAGGCCTCTCCCTCCACCGTGGAGAAGGCGCTCAAGCTCAACGGCACCGCCGGAGCTCTGTCCGATGCGCAGATCGGCCCGGCCGAGAAGCTCCTCAACACCCGTTTCCCCACGACCGGCGGACCGGTGGCTGGCGACGTCCACGCCGCCACCAATCCCAATACCGCGGTGGACATCACGTTCGCCGCCATGCTCGCCGGAGATCTCGACTGGGATCACGATGCGCTCTCGGTCGTCTCGTTCGGGACCTCCACCAGTGGTCAGGTCCAGATCCTGGCCGATCGCGCGCACTTCACACCCACCTCGGGCTTCACGGGAGAGGCCACCTTCCTCTATACGATCACGGACGGGCACGGCAACAACGACACCGGGACGGTGCGGGTGCGCGTCGCCACCGCGGTCCGTCCGCCGATCGCCGTCGACGACTATTTCGACAACATCGCCCTCAACTCGTCCGTGCCCATCGCTGATTCACAGTATCTGGTCAACGATTTCTCGCCGGACGGGCACGCGATCGCATTCAAGGAACCGGTGACCAACCCTCAGCATGGGACACTGGTCCTGGAAGGGACGGGGCAGCGCAGGTACACCCCGAGCGCCGGTTTCAAGGGGACCGACTCCTTCGTCTACCGGATCTACGACCAGGCGACCCTGCTCGAGGCGGATGCTACCGTCTTCCTTACGGTCGGGAACCATCCACCGACTCCGAATCCCGACTCCCTCGTCGTCAACCGCGACACTCAATTGACGGTTCCCTTTACGACGCTGCTTGCGAATGACAGCGATCCGGACGGCGATTCCCTCGTGGTCAAGAGCTACGACCTCGCAACGGCCCATGGCGGCTCCAATTCCTGCTGTGCCTCCGGCGGCTTCGTCTACTCTCCGCCACCCGGTTTCGTGGGCAGCGATCAGTTCACCTACACCGTGTCCGACCGGACGACATCGGCCGGCCTGTCCGCGACCGCCGTGGTGACGATCCTGGTAAAACCCACCCAGTATGAAGGGAACCACGAGACGGCCGACTGCAACTCGATCGTGGGCTGGGCGTGGGATCGGCTGAATCCCTCAAACCGGTTGAACGTCAACATCTTCGACGGCTCCGTCCTGCTGGCGACCGTCTCCGCCAATCAGTTCCGGCCGGATCTCCAGGCCACGGGGATCGGAGACGGTATCCACGGATTCTCCATGCCCACGCCGACCTCCCTCAAGAACGGCCAACCTCACTCCATTCGCGTGAAGTTCGCGGACACTGGCGGGGACCTGAGCGCGACGCCGAAAACGCTGAACTGCACTCTCAGCTACGAGGGCTATCAGGACCTGACCGCCTGCACCAACATCGCCGGTTGGGCCTGGTTCCCGTCGCAGCCGAACACGCCGATCAACGTCGACATCTACGACAGCGCGACGAAAATCGCGACCGTCGCGGCCAACCTGTTCCGCTCCGACCTGTTGAGCGCGGGCAAGGGCAACGGCAACCACGGATTCGTCTACCCGGCTCCCTCGGCTCTCCGCGACGCGTTCAATCATTCGATCAAGGTGACGATCGCCGGCACGCAAAACGCGATCGGCGGCTCCCCTCAACCACTCCTCTGTCCGGACTACCTCGACGGCTTCCACGACAACGCCACCTGCACCTCGATCGAAGGGTGGGCTTGGGACAGCTCGCTCCCCAACATGCCCATCAGCGTCGATATCTACGACGGCAATACGCTGGTGACCACGGCCATCGCCAACATTTTCCGTACCGATCTGCAGAGCGCAGGGATCGGCAATGGAATTCATGGCTTTTCGGTGCCCACGCCGGCTTCCCTCAAGAATGGACTGACTCACTCGATCCGGATCAATTTCGCGGGCAGCGCCAGAACGCTACGCGCGACGCCCCGAAGCCTCGCCTGCTCGCCTTAGGACGACCCACGGTTCCGTGCAGCGCCTTTCGTGGGCGCTGCACGTTGCTCACCCGCCTGGAAGCCTCTATCCTCTGCGCTTCGTGAGCACTGGAAGATCCAATCCTGGCCTGCGGGCTCGACTCAAGAAATACCCCTGGCTCGTCGCCGGGATCCGCTCGCTGCGCTCAGCTCCAGCCTTCGCGCGCTCCTGGTTCCAATACGGCGCGTACTGGTGGCGCAAGGGACCGGACGGGCTGCCGGTCCCTCTACCAGGACTGCTCCATCTGGTCGCCGGCACCGCGGACGCGTCCTGGTTCCTGGACAGCGGCCGCCGCGGTTTCCAGTCGATCGTGGATACCCTCAAAACCAACGGCGTCGAGGCGTCCAGACTCTCCGACGTCCTCGACTTTGGCTGTGGCTGCGGACGAGTCACGCGGTACTGGCAGGCCTTTCCGGACGTTCGGGTGCACGGCGCCGACTACAACTCCCGGCTCATCGCGTGGTGCGGCCGTCACCTGCCCTTCGGCCGCTTTGTGGTCAACCAGCCCGCTCCTCCGCTCCCCTATCCCGACGCGAGCTTCGACCTCGCCTATGCCCTGTCGGTCTTCACCCACCTGCCGGAGGAGAGCCAGGTCGCCTGGATCCAGGAGTTGCGCCGCATCCTGCGCCCCGGCGGATTGCTGCTGATGACGACCCACGGAGACTCCTACGGGGAGAAGCTGCCGCCCGCCCTGAGACAGGTCTACGATCGCGGCGAGCTCGTCGTCGTCGACGAGGACCACCTCGGCACCAATTTCTGCAACGCCTTCCAGCCTCCGGCATACGTGCGAGAGAGGCTCGCCGTGGACTGGCGGATCGTGGACTTCGTGCCGAGCGGTGCGCTGGGCAACCCCACGCAGGATCTGTTCCTGCTCCGGAAGTGAGAGTTCTTTACGGCTTCGCGGGCGCCCTGCAAGACCTCTACGCACTCCATTGCCCACGGGCCTCTGTTTCGCGCTCCCGGACGCTCTGGATGCCCAAAAACTCCGCGAGCCCCAGCTCCTCCGCCCGCGTCCGCTCGGGAATCCCCGCCGCGGCGAGCGCCGCCTCTGCCTTCTCCCTCCCCCAGCCCGCCGCCAGCGCGTTGCGCAGGGTCTTCCGCCGCTGCGCGAAGGCGAGGCGGACGAGGGCGATGAAGGCGGGCATCTCGGTTTGCGGCAGCGGCGGCGGCTGGAGGTCGAGGCCGACGAAGGCGCTGTCGACCTTGGGCGGCGGACGGAAGCTGCCGGGGCGGACCCGGCCCAGGATACGTGCCTTGGCGTAAGCCGCTACGATCACGCTGAAGGAGCCGTAGGCCTCGGCGCGGGGGGTGGCGACGATGCGGTCCGCCACCTCCTTCTGAACCAGAAAGGCGGCTCTCGGAACCTGCGCGTGATGCGGCAGCAGATCCTCGAGGATCGCCGTGGCGACGTTGTAGGGTAGATTCCCCGTGACCAGCGTCGGCGCGGGCAGGTGGTCCCAGGCGATCTCCAGGGCGTCGCCCACCACCAGCGCGAGGTTCGCAGGGAAACGTCGGCGCAGCACGGCCGCCCACTCGGGGTCGAGCTCCCAGCCGAGCACGTGGCCGCCGGCGGCGAGCAGCTCCGCCGTCAGCACGCCGCCGCCGGGGCCGATCTCCAGCACCCGGCTGGCGGCCGGAGCCAGGAACTCGACCA
>DATBAW010000078.1:0-27351 GCA_036271335.1 Thermoanaerobaculia bacterium | reverse complement strand
CCGAGGGCGGGTGCTACCCGCTGCCGGGGGTCGCGGCCTCGGCCGGCTCCCAGCCGGCCTCGCGCAGGCTCATTCCCATCCTCTCCCGCGCCTCCTGATCGACAGCGAGGAACAGCTCGTCGTCGCGCCGGAAGGCGGTTTCCTCGTCGACCGGGAAGGTCCGCCGGCCCCGCCGCACGGCGAGCGGCAGCGCGTCCGCCGGGATCGCCGTCTTCTCCTCCTCGCCTGTCCGCCGCCAAAGCTCCACGACGGCCGTGCCCTGATCGAGGCGGTGGGTCCACTGCGCGAGGTTGTGGGGGGCGCCGAAGAGCACGTGGCCGCCGGCCTGGCGGACGTTCTCCTCGGTGACGCTGAGGTGCCGGTGGCGCACGGCCGCCCAGGCCCGCGGTACCTTGAACTCCTTGCGCGCCTGGCGGGCGAACAGGAGGTTGACCTCCTCGTTGGCGGTCACCCCGAGGGCGCCGGCGCGGGTGTCGAGCTCGGCGCGGAGCTGGATGCGCGGCTCGAGGCCGCTGCCGTGCAGCACCCGGAACCCTTGCGCTTCGGCGGCGCGGAACGCCTCGGGGCTGGAGTCGATGAGCAGGATCTCCTCGCCGCCGTCCCGCAGCGCGCCGGCGAGCGCCCGCCCCAGAGCGTCGGCGCCGAGGATCACATAGCCCGACTCCGAAGGGCGCCGCAGACCGAGCCGGCCGGCGACGAAGCCGCCGGTGAGCCCCTGGACGACCACCGTCACGGCGATCACCAGGAACATCAGCGCCCGCAGCTCGACGCCCCCCTTCATCCCCTCGTGGGTCAGGGTCTGGGCGAAGAGGGAAGAGACCGCCGCGGCGACGATGCCGCGCGGCGCGAGCCAGGCGACGAAGGCCTTCTCGCGCCAGGACAGGTCCGAGCCGAAGGTGCCGGCGAGCACGTTGAGCGGGCGGACGACGAACATCAGCGCCAGCACCGTGGCAAGGCCCGCCCAGCCCAGCGCCCGCACCTGCGCCAGACGCACGTCCGCGGCGAGCAGCACGAAGAGGAGGCCGACCAGCATCACGGTCAGCTGCTCCTTGAACTCCCGCAGGTCGGCGACGGCGCGCGCCCGGCTGTTGCCCACCACCAGCCCGGCCATCACCACGGTCACGATGCCGCTCTCGGGCATCACCGCGTTGCTCCCCTGGAAGAGGGCCACCGCCACCGCCAGGGTGAGGACGCTCTGCAGGCCTTCCGGGATCAGCCCTTCCCGGTGTAGCAGCCAGCTCAGCACCAGGCCGCCGGCGAGCCCCAGGGCGGCGCCGAAGCCGAGGCGCGACACCGTGTGCCAGGCGGCGAGGGCGAGCGAGCCACCATGGTTGATCGCCACCTCCAGCGCCACCACGGCCACGATGGCGCCGATGGCGTCCACGAACACCCCCTCGGCTTCGAGGACGGTCGCCACCCGCGCCTTGAGCTTGATCCGCCGCACCAGCGGGGTGATCACGGTCGGCCCGGTGACCATCACCAGCGTGCCGAAGAGGATCGCGATCACCCAGTCCCAGCCGAGGATCCAGCGCGTCGCCAGCGCCGCTCCCGCCGCCGTCACCAGAGCCCCGAGGGTGACGAGCTGCCGGATGCTCCGCGCCTCCCGCCGCAGGCGCTTCAGGTCGAGGCTCATCCCGCCCTCGAAGAGGATCACGGCCACCGCGAAGCCGACCAGCGAGCCGAGCGATGAGCCGAGGGCGGCCGGCCGCACGATCCCCAGCACGTCCGGCCCCAGCAGCACGCCGGTGGCGAGCAGCAGGACGATGCCGGGGACGCGCAGGTGCTGGGCGACCGACTGCGCGAGCATCCCCGCGACCAGCGCCAGGGCGATGGTCAGCGCCGGATCGTCGAAGGGGGAGGGAGGCATGGCTGGAGTGGGGAGGACGGGTTCTGCGCGGCGCCCGCGTCGGGGTATCCTACTCGCCGTTCGCGAAGACGACCATGCCACCGACCTCCAGCCCTTCCACCGTTTCCGTCCCCCCGGTCGTCATCGCCGGCATGCACCGCTCGGGCACGTCGCTGGTGGCGTCCTACCTGTCGTCCCTCGGCATCCACATGGGAGACCGGCTCCTGCCGGCCGACTTCCGGAATCCTCACGGCTACTTCGAGGACGCCGACTTCGTCGCGCTGCACGGCCGCATCCTCAGCGCCGCCACGATGGCGGGGGAGGCGGGGCACCGGGACTGGGGGTGGACCGAGAGCGAGTGGCTCGACCGCGACGTGCTCACCGACTACTTCGGCGAGGCTCGCGACCTCGCCGAAGGGCGTATCCGTCGCGGCGGCATCTGGGGGTGGAAGGACCCGCGGACCAGCCTGCTGCTCGATTTCTGGGACGAGGTCCTGGGGCCCCAGGCGCGCTACGTCCTGGTCTACCGGTTCCCCTGGGAGGTCGCCGATTCGATGCAGCGCCTGGGCGCCGACGTCTTCCTGCGCCATCCGGAGTGGGCCTATCCGATCTGGACCTTCTACAACCGGCACGTGCTCGACTTCCATCGCCGTCACCCCGACCGCTCGGTGCTGGTGAGCACCAACGCGCTGATGCGCGATCCCGCCCGCTTCGTCGACCTCCTGCGCGGCAAGCTGGGACTGAACGTGGCCGACGCGCCGCTGGAGAGCGTCCGCGACCGCGACCTCTTCGTCTCGCTGCCGCCGGACGACCCGCTGATCCCCCTCGTCGCCGCCACCTCGCCGGCCGCCGCGCGGGTTCTCGGCGCGCTCGACGCGCAAGCGGATCTCCCCGCGACAGACCTCTGGAACGCGGCACCGCCGCGCGGCGAGCGCTGGCGGCCGGAGGGCGAGGTCGACTTCTCGGTGGTGATCCCTTGCTACGACCTCGGCGAGCTGCTGGTGGAAGCCCTGGCGAGCGCCGAACGGAGCGCCGGGCGCTGCGAAATCACCTGCGAAATCATCATCGTCAACGACGGCTCGCGACAGCCGCGCACCCTCGAGGTGCTCGGCGTCCTGCGGGACGCCGGCTACCCGGTCCTCGACCAGCCCAACTCCGGCCTCGCGGCGGCGCGCAACCGCGGCATCGGCGAGGCCCGCGGGCGGATCATCATCCCTCTGGACGCCGACAACCGCCTGCTGCCGGGGTATCCCGCCGCGGCGCTCCGCGTCTTCGACGCCGACCCGCGAGTGGGCGTGGTCTATGGGGACCGCCTGGACTTCGGCCTGCGCGCGGGCCGCACCGAGGTGCCCGAGCTCGATCTCGGCGTCTTCCTCTGGGCCAACAGCATCGACGCCTGCGCCGCCTACCGGCGAAAGGTCTGGGAGGAGTGCGGCGGCTACGACGCCGGAGCCCTGGTCTGGGAGGACTGGGAGCTCTGGATCGCGGCGGCCGAGCGGGGGTGGCGCTTCCACCGTCTGGACGAGCCCACCTTCGAGTACCGGGTCCGGCCCGACTCGATGATCGCCCTCGCCCAGCAGGAGGGGCTCCGCCCGGAGGTCCGCGGACACATCTACCGCAAGCATCGCGGGCTCTACGCGGATCACCTCGTGGAGATCCTGCTGGAAGGCCACCAGCGGCTCCTCGCGACCACGAAGTATGCCGTCGACGTGCGCGAGCAGTACCAGCGCGAGAACGCCGCCATCGCCACCGACGCCCGCGCCCTGCGCGCCGCGCGCGACCGCCTGCAGATCGAGATCGACCTCCTGGCGGCCGGCCAGGATCCCCGGCGGGAGGAGCGGGAGGCGGAGGTGGCAGGCTTGCGGGAGGCCCTGGCGGAGCGCGAGCGCAGGCTGGTGGAGCGCGAGAACGAGCTGGCCTGGAGCCGCCAGCGGGAAGCCGAGATGAAGGCCACCCGCGCCTGGCGGCTGCGCGAGGCGGCGGTGCGCCTCAAGCACCGGCTCCTGAGGAAACCTCAGGCGACGCATTGATCTTCTTCTATGTCCTGGCTAAAATGACGCCAGCGCTCGCGCTACAGCCCAGGAGGACTCCAGCATGCAGCCCCGTCCCAAGATCCGGCGTTTCCCCCGTGTCCCGGCCGAGCATGCCGTGATGGTGCGTCTGCTCGGCGTCAGCCCGTTCGAGGAGTTCGCCCGCACCCGGATCATCGGTCCGGGCGGCTGCATGTTCGTCAGCGAGGAGTCGCTCGGCTACGGCTCGCTGATGGAGCTTTCGATCGCGGTCCAGGGACGGGTGCTGAAGACCGACGGCCGGGTCGTCTACGAGATCCGCAAGAGCCCGACGGAGCACCAGGTGGGCGTCGAGTTCCTGCGCATCGCCCCCTCGGACCGCGCCTTCCTCGAATCCCTCGTGGGGCGGAAGGCTTCGCCCGGCGCGGCGCTGAACTGAGCAGGGGCGATCGCTACTTCCCCAGCCCCCGCTCCGTCATCAGGTAGGTCGCGAAGCTTCCCAGCCAGTGCCCCCCCTCGTAGTGCTTGCCGGTCACCGCGGCCAAGCCGGCCTCGCGGTGGGCCGCCGCGGCGGCGCGCAGGTCGTCGAGACGCGGGTCGGTGGGGGGGAGGCCGGCGGCGATCCCTTCGAGCATCCAGGCGCGGGAGAGGTTCAGGCCGTCGAGATGGGCGAGCTTGCCGTCGCTCGGATCGGTGCTGGTCGCGGGAACGATCCACTCCTCGCTGCGGGCCTGCGGCAGGAACGAGGAGAGCCAGGTGGCGTAGTGGTCGGGCTTCAGGAGGCGCCGCATGAGGTCGGCCTCGGCGAGACAGGGGGAGAGGAAGTCTTCGCCCGAAGGCTCGTAGTCGAGCGGGCAGGAGGTGTCCTTGAGGTAGAGCTCGCGGGCCCGTTTCTCGAAGAGCTCCTGAGCCTCCTGATCCTTCGCTCCCCGCGCCCAGTCGATGATCAGGCCGAGCGAGAAGGCGGTCTGATTGTGCTCGCCGGTGCGGATGGGGTAGGAGAGCTTGGGGAGCCAGGTGCGCAGCTGGCCCGTGGCCGCGTGGACCAGCGGGTCGAGCGCCGCGGCCCACCGCTTTGCCTGCGGATCGTCCCATTCATGGAGCTCCGCCGAGAGCTGGAGCAGCCAGGCGAGGCCGTAGGGGCGCTCGAAGGTCGCCCGCCCCTCTCCCTGCATGTACTTCACCTCGGCCGCGACGTGGGCCGGCGTCAGGCTGGCCTCCAGGGCGGCCCGCGCCTTGGCCGCGAAGGGAGCGTCCGGGAAGCGCCGCGCCAGGCGCGCCAGCAGCCAGTGCCCGTGGACCGCCGAGTGCCAGTCGTAGCAGCCGTAGAACGCCGGGGTGAGGACGCGCGGCGGCTTCACGTCGGCGTCGCCGTTCAGGGTGTGGGCGATCTTGTTCGGGTACTCCTTGTGGACGCAGGCGAGGGCCAGGCCGGCGAAGCGCTCGGCGGTGGCGGCGTCGAGGCGCGGGGGCGATGGCGCGGCGGCGGGCGGCGGAGCCGGGGCCGCCGCGGCGAGGGCGAGGGAGAAGGCGGACCAGACCAGCAGCGAGCTCGTGATCATGGTCCCGGATGGTATATCGGATGGTCCATCGGATGGTCCATCGCCCTGTAACCTCCGGAGCGTTTCGCCGTATAGGGGTTGCCATGAAAAGGAGATCTCCCGTTATGCGTGTGATAGTTCCCGTGAAGCTGCGTATGCCGATCGCCCTGGCCAGCCTCCTGCTGGCCTCCGCCGCCGCCGTCTGGGCCGCTCCGCCGTCCGACCTCCAGGCGCGGCGCGACGCCCTCAACAAGCTCCTCGCCGAGCAGTGGGAATACACCCTCTCTCACCAGCCGGAATTCGCCTCGATCCTGGGCGACAAGCGCTGGAACGACCAGATCTCCGACTTCTCTCAAGGCGCCATCGACGCCGACCTCGCCAAGTCGCGCCAGTTCCTGGAGCGCTTCCAGGCCATCGACACGGCCGGCTTCCCGCAGCAGGAGAAGCTGAACCAGGAGCTGATGGTGCGCGATCTCAAGGAGGAGATCGAGGGCTCGAGGTTCAAGGACTGGGAGATGCCGGTCAACCAGATCTCCGGCATCCATCTCCAGGCGCCGCAGTTCCCGTCGGCCCTGACCTTCACCACGGTCAAGGACTATGAGGACCTGATCACCCGCTACCGGAAGCTGCCGACGGCGTTCGACCAGACGATCGTCCAGATGCGCAAGGGCATGGCCGATGGCCTGATGCCGCCGAAGTTCCTGCTCGAGAAGGTCATCGTGCAGTGCGAGGGGATCGCCGCGACGCCGGCCGAGAAGTCCCCCTTCGCGGCGCCGCTCGACAACTTTCCCAAGGACATTCCGGCGGCCGAGCAGGCGCGGATCCGGGAGGCGATGCTGGGCGCGATCCGCGACTCGATCCTCCCCGCGTACGTCAAGTTCAGCAAGTTCGTGAAGGAAGAATACGCTCCGAAGGGGCGCGCCGAGCCGGGGATGTGGTCGCTGCCCGACGGCGAGGCCCGCTACGCCTACCAGGTCAAGCAGTCGACGACCTCCGACCTCACCCCCGAGGAGATCCACCAGCTCGGCCTGCGCGAGGTCACGCGCATCGAGGGCGAGATGCTGGCGCTCGCCAGGAAGCTCGGCGCCAAGGATCTCAAGAGCTTCAACGCCGCCATCGACAAGGACCCCAAGCTGCACGCCCACTCGCGCCAGCAGATCCTCGATCTCTACACCAAATACATCAACCAGATGTACGCCCGTCTGCCGCAGCTCTTCGGCCGCCTGCCGAAGGCCAAGGTCGAGGTGGTGAAGACGGAGGAGTTCCGCGAGAAGGAAGCCTCGGACGCCGAATACCAGACCGGCGCGCCCGACGGCTCGCGTCCGGGGCGTGTGCAGGTGAACACCGGCGAGCCGGAGAGCCGCAAGACCATCTCCATGGAATCGACCGCCTACCACGAGGGCGTGCCCGGCCATCACATGCAGCTCTCGATCGCTCAGGAGCTGCCGACCCTGCCGCCGTTCCGCCAGCAGGGGGGCTACACCGCCTTCGTCGAGGGCTGGGCGCTCTACTCGGAGCGGCTCGGCAAGGAGGTCGGCTTCTATCAGGACCCCTACAACGACTATGGCCGCCTGCAGGACGAGATGCTGCGCGCCATCCGCCTGGTGGTCGACACCGGTTTCCACTACAAGCACTGGACCCGCGATCAGGTGGTGCAGTTCTTCCATGATCATTCGGGGATCGACGAGATCTCGGTGCAGAGCGAGACCGACCGCTACATCGTCTGGCCCGGCCAGGCGCTCGCCTACAAGATCGGCCAGCTCAAGATCCTCGAGCTGCGCGAGAAGGCGAAGAAGGAGCTCGGCGCCAGGTTCGACATCCGCCAGTTCCACGATCAGGTCCTCGGCGCCGGCGCGCTGCCGCTCGGCGTGCTCCAGGAGCAGATCGAGGGGTGGATCGCGGAGCAGAAGGGGATGAAGAAGGGCGCCTGACGCCCACGGCCCGACGTACCGTCGCGCCCGGGGCCGCTCCACGGCCTCGGGCGCTCAGCCCCTCCCGCAGCCTCGCCGCCAGGATTCTTTAAGCGGATTGTCACGCTCCGCCCATCCCGTGTACCTACATTAATGAGTGCCTCGATCGAAGTCAGCTGTCTCGGGATCGTGCACGTTTATTAAATCTCGTGCCGTACATCAGATGGCCTTCCGAATCAGGCGCGAGCTGACCGCCGGCTCGAACGTCGTGGGTTTGTCCTGTGCGCTTGCCGTGAGCGCCGGGGTGGGCGGAGCGACGCCTTTCGGCGGATTTACCAGGAGGTTTCTATGAGTCAGGTCTCGGCACGTCGTCCCATCCTTCTCATCGCCCCCCTTCTGCTGAGCGCGGTGGTCCCCGCGTTCGCGGCCAACACCGGCAAGCAGACCCCGCCGATCCAACTCGGCACCTCCGGCGGCAGCGCCAACGACATCTCGGCCCAGTACTGCTGCGCCGGCACGCTCGGCTCGCTGGTGACGCGCGACGGCGTGCAGTACATCCTGAGCAACAACCACGTGCTGGCGCGCTCGGGCAGCGCGGTGACGGGCGAGAACATCATCCAGCCCGGCCTCGTCGACAGCAACTGCAGCGCGGCCGGCGACAACGTCGTCGCTACCTTCCCGGGCAACATCGTGCCGCTCGGCCACAACACCGACACGGCGCTCGGCAAGGTGATCGCGGGCAAGGTCAACACCGCCGGCACGATCCTCGGCGTGGGCGCTCCCTGCACGTCGACCGTGGCGCCGACGATCGGCCTCAAGGTCACCAAGGCCGGCCGCACGACCGGCACCACGACCGGCACGATCCAGGCGATCAACGTCAGCGCCACCGTCCAGTACGAGACGCAGTGCAATGCCGGCAGCACGTTCAACGAGAGCTACACCAATCAGGTTTCGGTCACGCCCGGCACCACCTTCAGCGGCGGCGGCGACTCGGGCTCGCTGATCCTCAGCAACACCAACACCAGCAACCGTCATCCGGTGGCCCTGCTCTTCGCCGGCAGCAGCAGCGTCACCATCGGCAATCCGATCTCGGCCGTGGTCGCCGCCTACACCGCGGGTGGTCACACCTTCAGCTTCGTCGGCAAGTCGTGCTCCAGCCTCGCCGCCGAAGAACTGCTGGTCGGGCCGTCGCAGGCGGACGTCGAGCACACTCGTCTGATCAAGGAAGATCATGAGAAGGAGCTGTTCACTCAGAAGGGTGTGATCGGCGTCGGCGTCGGCCGGATGACCGACGACGCCGAGGACTCTGAGGCGGCGATCATCGTCTATGTGCAGATGGACGGCAAGAGCCTGCCGCGCGGCCTCAAGCTCCCCAAGGAGCTGGATGGCATCAAGGTGCGGGTGATCCCCACCGATCCCTTCGTCGCCCGCTGATCGTTCGCGTCAACCGCGAGAGCTTCAAGACCGGAGCGCGGGCGACCGCGCTCCGGTTTTTTATACTGCCTCTCTCCCGCTCTCCCGGATGATCCCCCGCTCGACCGCTTCGATCAGATAGGGACGCAGAGCGGCGGGCGCGATAATGTGATGGATGGAGCCCACCGCCAGCGCGCGCTGAATGGTGTGGACGCCGTCGAACTCCGCCGCCACCTCGCTCAGGATCTCGCCGCGCACGGCCTCCAGCGTCTCTTCGAGCTCGGCGCGCAGGCGCGCCTTGTCGCCGCGCTCGGGATCGACGATCGCCGCTTCGGCCTCCACCACCCGCGGGTCCCGGCGCATCCGTTCGTCCACCTCACGGGCGAAGGCCACCGCCGCGGCCGGCGCGCCGCCGATCACCGAGGCGTGGGACCCCGCCAGCGCCGCCACTTCCATGTTGTCGTTCAGGGTGTGGGAAAAAACGACGAAGGCACCGCCGTGATAGCGGGAAATGACGCAGAACACGATCGGTCCTTTGAAGTTCACCATCGCGCGCCCGATCTCGGCGCCATATTCGAGCTGCCCGTGGCGCATCGATTCCGGCGAGCCGTCGAAACCCGAGAGGTTGGCCAGCACCACCAGCGGCCGGTTGTTGCTCGCCGCGTTGATCGCCCGCGCTACTTTTTTTGCGGCGAGGGGGAAGAGGGTGCCCCCCGTCCACTGGTCCGGCCCATGGACCGGCGCCCATCCCGGCCGCGGCAGTGGCTTGGACTCGAAGCCCAGCAGGCAGACCGGATGGCCGCCGAGATGGGCGTCCCAGACCACGGCGATCTCGGCATCGCGCATGCCGTACCAGCGCTCCAGCGGCGGCAGGTCCTGGTCGGCGACGGCGGCGAGGACGCGGCGGATTTCGAACGGTTTTTTCCGCCGGGGGTTGGTGGCGTCGGAGAAGATCTCGCCGACGGTCTGGAACGCGCCGCCATGGGGAAAATCGCGCACGTCACGATCGCGGGGATCGCTGGTGAGCGCGGGGCGGGGGAAGCGTTCGCCCGGCGCCGTATAGGTGTGCTCGTAGTGACGGAGCAGGAGGGTGCAGGCCTCGGCGAGATCGCGGGCGAGGTATTGCGCCTCGCCGTTGGGCCCCATGATCCGCGCATAGCCGCCGATCCCGAAGTTGTCCTCGGCGGAGACGCCGCCCGTGGCGTCGAGCACCCGTTTGCCGGTGAGCACCATCGCCCCCTCCGGCGTCATGATCAGGACGCCGCGGGTGTGCATCAGCATCGTGGCCTCGGCGTTCCAGTAGGGCTGGGCGCCGGCGTTGATGCCGGCCACCACCACGTTGACCTCGCCGCCGCCCTGCGTGAATTCCACCAGCCGGCGGAGCACGCGGGCGATCCAGTCCAGGCTCTCGGTGCCGCTGTCGAGCGCGATCCGGGCGCCGCCGGAGAGGGCGAACCACTCGACCGGCGCGCCCATCTCGCGGGCGAGGTCGAGCGCGGCGAGGATCCGCCGGCACTCGGGCTCCGCCAGCGCTCCCAGGTCGCGGCTGGGATCGCCGAGCAGGAGGACCCGCGCCATCCCCTCCGGATAGCGGGAGGTGAAATTGCGGATCACCCCCACCACCACGTTGGCCTGGTTGCCGCCATAGGGACGGTCCACCGGCAGCAGGCGCCCCGCCGCGTCGAGGTCGTGCTCGACGAAGTCGCCCTGGGGTGGCGAGGAGATGAGGCGTTTGATCACCTCGTAGGGGTAGAGGAGGCCTCGGCGGCGCAGATCCACCACCTTCTGGGCATACTCCCGCAGCGGCTTCAGCGGCGTCTCGGAGGGCTTGCGGAAACGCAGCACCGCCCCCGCCGTCTCGAAGCTCGAGATCTCCAGCACCCGGTCGCGGAGCTCGCCGCTTTCACGGTCAGTATTTCCGTCCGTAATCCGGCAGCGGACGGCCACCTTCTCCAGGCCCACCCCCTCGGCGAGCGGGGCCAGGCGGTGGACCAGGAACTCGATCTCGTCCGGCGTCAGGTCGACCGGCGGCCAGACGTTGAGCAGCACCCGATTCCAGGTCAGCCGCTCGGCCGTGGCGCGGCGTGACTGGAACCGGCGAAGACCGGTGAGCGCCTCCACCAGCATGTGCTCGAGCTGCGGCAGCTGCGCCAGCCGGCCGGCCTCGTCGCGCACCGGCGTGAAGTCGCGCACCTCGGCCACCGCGAACAGGCGCTCGTCGCGCGGGTTCTCGCGGGCGACGCCGTGGAAGAGGTAGACCTCCTCGGGCGCCGGCAGGCGTTCGAGGTGGAAGTTCCGCAGCCGCCAGAGCTCCAGCCGCAGGGCCACCATGGGGTGGATGCCGCGATAGACCTCCTCCTCGCGGAACGGACCACCGGCTTCGCGCCGGAAGGTGAAGTGCTGCATGCCGATCGGCCCGGAGACGGTGACCGCCACGCGGCTCAGACCCGCCGGCGGCGTGGCGCCCGCCAGCAGGGCCGCGACCTCGCCGGCGACGATTTCCTCGGGTTTCGCCTCGTCCCGCCAGAGGTAGAGGTCGGCCACGATCTCGGAGCCGGCCGGCGCCTCGCCAGCCAGATGCCGCACGCTCTCGACGCTCCAGGCCAGGCGGTCGTAGTCCGCGTGGGTGGCGATCAGGTGGACGTGCGAACCCCGGTGCTCGTAGCCGGCGACGCCGAACGTCTGCCTCTCGCGGCGGAAGCTCTCGATCGCCCCCATCTCGCGGATGCGGTAGTAGCGCCGCACCATGACCTCCAGGAGGGCCGCGCGGAAGGCGGTCGTCGGCGATTTGGCGACGCTCGCGTAGCGCTGCGACAGGATGCGGTGGAGCGGTTGCGTGCACTCGACCAGGGCGCGGATCAGCTCGGCGCGCTCAGGGGCAGCGGGATTGGCAGCCAGCCGGGCGAGGTCGGACGCCGCCGTGGCATAGATCCGCTCGCGGGCGGCGAGGAGCAGCGGCCGGTCGAAGACGCGGTAGCGCACCTCGCGCGCCAGATCGTGGACCGCCGGCTCGCGTCCCTGCGTCTCGGCGGCCAGGCGGTCGAGGAGGTCGCGCATCTCCGGGGTGCCCGGAAGATCGCTCCGCTCCAGCCACCCTTCCAGCAGCGCGAGGACGGCCGGGACCTGCCGGGAGGGGCGATCGGAGAGGGCGATGCGGAACAGGCTCTCTTCGAGCTCCGGCGAGCGGTCGAGGGGCTCTCCTGGCTGATTCTTTCCCGGCTGTTTTTCCCGATCATGTTCCCAAGCATGTTCCCAAGCATGTTCCCAATAATGAGCGAGAGCGCGACGGAGCCGGTCGAGAAACTCCGCTGGGAGGCCGGCGCCGCGCGCGTCCAGATCGCGCAGATAGGTGAACAGGTGCTCCTCGGCGCTGTGGCGGCCGTCAACGCCGTCCGCGGGCTGGCGGCGGAGGAGCGAGCTGACGTCGACGAACGTGCGCAGGATCTCCTCCTCGCGGAGCAGATCGCCGGCGCCCGCCCGGCCGGCTCTCCCGGAAACGAGGCGCTCGACCGTGCCCAGATCGGCGTCGTAGCCGAGCATCAGGCGTCGCGTCTCCTCCAGGCTCTCGCTCCGGAGGTTGGCGGCGCCGTCCGCGCGCGGTGCCAGGCGCTCGAATCGCACCCGGCGGCCTGGAGCCGGCGCGGCGTGAATTCCAGGCTGGTCCGACGGTGGCGTCAGGATCAGCAGCGGCGCGCCGGTGCCGACGTGGCCGTGGCGGCGCGCCAGCACTCTGCGCACCCGGCCGGGTCCCGGCGCCACGACCGTCGTCTCCACCTTCATCGCTTCCAGCACCAGGAGAGGATCGCCGGCGGCCACCTCACTCCCCTCGCGGACGGCGATCGAGACGACCACCGCAGTGGCCGGCGAGGTCACCACGTCGCCGGTCTCGCGCTCGATGCGATGGGGGATGCCGTCCACCTCCACGACCTGCCGCTCTCCCTGAGTGGCGATGGCGACGCGCCAGCTCTGCTCGCCGCTGGCCATCCTGCGGCCGGTGCGCCCCCAAGACTCTGCCTTGACCTCCAGGCGCACCCCGTCCACCTCGACGCGGAAGAGCTCGCGAGCCAGCTGGTAGACCCGAAACGCGTAAGCCTGGTCGCGGTAGCGCAGCTCCACGGTGCGTCCGATCTCCTTCGGCACCTCGGGCCGGCCATGGGCCGCGGAGGTGTGGAAGCGCGCGCGGGCGGCCTCGAGCTCCATCTCATAGCCCGCGATCGCCGCCGCCACCAGGGCTGCCTCGGCGCCTCGTCGCGGCAGATGCCTGCCGCTCGCCACCAGCCGGTCGAGCCAGCCGGGCTCCGCGGGCTCCCGCGCGATCAGCTCGGGCTGGTCGAGCACCTGAAGGAGAAAGGCTTTGTCCGTGGCGCCGCCGCGGAGGGAGATCGCGGTCCGCGCGAGGCCAGCCTGGAGACGGGCGAGCGCCTCGGCGCGGGTCCGCCCATGGGCGGTGACGCGGGCGATCTCCGCGTCTTCTCCCGGCATGTCTCCTTCTTCCACGGCGGCATCGGCGCGCAGGCCCGGTCCGGAGGGTAGGCGCAGGGCCTCCACCACGCCAGGGCGGATCGCGAAGCCATCCTCCGGATCGCGGGGGGAAAGGACGACCTGCGCGGCATGCCCGCGGCTCTCCGGCAGATCGCCGTCGAGGGTGCCGCCGCGCGCGAGATGGCGCTCCAGAGCGGGGAGGTCCATCTCGTTCAGCGCCTCGACCACCGCCACGGTCGCCGGCAAGCCGGCCATGGTGCCGAGCAGGCGATGCTCGCCCCGTACCGGATCGGCGAGGAACGACACGGTGAACGCGCCGGACGCTCCCCGCGCCCCGGCCAGACGCGCCGCGGCGTCCAGCACCGACCGCGCGAGCTCCGCCGTCAGGTAGGGTGGAGGAGACTCCGCAAGGACGCCGCGATCGCCCAGCCGCAGCGTGACGTCGATCAAACCCGCGGTCCACACCGTTCCACGACGGTCGATCAGCACGGGAGCTTCGAGGCGGCGGAGGCCAGGGGTGCGGAAGGATTCGAGGTCCGGCATGCCGGCCAGGATATCTCGTCTCTCTAAACGGATCCGCGCTCGACCACCCATTCCACCGGTTGATGGGTGATCTCGGCGATCAGGTCGTAATCGCGATCGTAGTGGAGAAGGGTCAGGCCAGCGGCTTCGGCAGCGGCGGCAATGATGAGATCGGGAATGGGAACTCGATGACGGCCAGTTCGGGCCAGCTCGGACTGGATTTTGATGGCGCGGCGAAGGATTTCCTCGGTAATCGGAACCGACTGGTAGGCAAAAGACCTGCGTTGCCGTACGCGCTCGTGCTCGGCGTGATTACGGGTGCTGAACAGGACCTCCAGGTCGATGATGGCGCACGTTGCGGCCTCTCCCGACTCGATGATGGGGCCCAATCGGTTCTGGACGGCCTCGAGAGGCATCCTGGCCAGAGCGCTCTTGTCGATGAGGTATTTAGCCCTCACGAGCGCCAAGCTCTTGACATCACGTCCTCATCCATCAAATCCATGCCGCTCATCGTGGAAAGAGCAGCCACCTCCTCACGTCGCGCCTCAGCCCTCAAGACCTCACGGAAGGCCTCATCGATGGTTTCCTTGAGGGTCGGTGTCGAGAGCACCCGCTGGACGGCTATCATCAGCTCCTCGTTGATTTCGACGCTGGTCTTTCGCACGCTCATGGCTCTACCTCCGCAGTTCCTTCGCTCGCAGGATATCAAATTCCGCCTCAATTGGATATCCTGTAGAGAGCATATTGGATGTTTAGCCCGATGGGTACAACCGGCGTCCCCGCGGACGCCTTCTCTGGGAGGAGTCGTGATGGCAGAAAATTTCGAGGATCAAGCCCCGAAGCCAACCCCTGTCTCCCGGCGGAATTTCCTGCGGGGCGCGCTGGCGGCGGCTGCCGTCGCCGGCTTCGACGTTCCCCTGCAAAGCTGGGTTTCGGCGGCGGAGCTCGCCGGCGGCCGGGCTCAGGCGGCGGAGGGTTTCCCTCACTTCGACGGCCAGCTCCTCTTCGACGACGCCAGCCTGACCGCCGCGGCCGACGACTTCGGCCACGAGATCCATCGCCGGCCGCGGGCCGTGCTGAAGCCGCGCTCGGTCTCCGACGTCGTCCGCATGATCGGCTTCACCAGCCGCCACGGCATTCAGGTCGCCGCCCGCGGTCAAGGTCACAGCACCCTGGGGCAGGCGCAAGTGGCGGCCGGGGTGGTGATCGATCTCTCCACGCTCGCCACCATCCACGAGATCAACGACCACGACGCCCTGGTGGACGCCGGCGTGCGCTGGAGCGATCTGCTGCGGCGGACCCTGCCGATGGGGCTCGCGCCGACCACCCTCAACGACTACATCGAGCTCTCCATCGGCGGCACCCTGAGCCTGGGCGGCGTCGGGGCTCAGTCCTTCCGCCGCGGACCCCAGGTGGACAACGTGCTGGAGCTCACGGTCGTCACCGGTCGCGGCGAGCTCCTGACCTGCTCGCCCGGCCGCAACCGCCAGCTCTTCGACGCCGTCCGCTCCGGTCTCGGCCAGTTCGGCGTCATCGTGCAGGCCCGCGTCCGCCTCGTCCCGGCGCTCCCCGAGACCCGCTACTACATGGCCACCTACGACGATCTCTCGCTCTTCCTCGGCGACCTCCACCTGCTGATCCACGACAACCGTTTCGACACCGTCCAGGGCTTCGTGAACGCCGTCACCGGTGGCGGCTGGAATTATTCGCTCGAGGTGACGAAGAACTTTACGCCGCGGCACAAACCCGACGACGCGGCGCTCCTCGCCGGCCTCCGCTTCGTGCCCGGCCAGCAGACCTCCCAGGACATTCCCTATTTCGACTACCTGAACCGGCTGGGGCCCACCGTCGCCTTCCTCCAGCAGATCGGCGTGTGGTCCTTCCCCCATCCGTGGGTCGATCTGCTGGTGCCCTCCAGCGAGGCCGAGAGCTTCATCGGCGGCACCCTCGCGGACCTCGCTCCCGCGGACGTGGGGCAGGGGCCGATCATCGTCTACCCCTACCTGCGGAGCCGTTTCACGGCGCCCAACTTCCGCGTTCCGGCGGGGGAGACGTTCGTTCTCTTCGGCCTGCTGCGCACCGCCGTCCCGCCCACGCCCGAGCGCTCGGCGGAGCTGGTCGCCGCGAACCGGCGGCTCTTTGAGCAGGCGCGCGACGTCGGGGGCTTTTTCTATCCGGTCGACTCGGTGCCGATGAGCCGGGAGGACTGGCGCCGTCACTTCGGCGACCGCTGGCCCCAATTCCTCGCCGCCAAGCAGGCGTTCGATCCGGACGATCTCCTGGCGCCGGGGCAGGGGATCTTCACGGACGTCTGAGCTGGGATCGCACCGCCGCCTGTCGGCCGACAGGCGGCCTTCCTTTCGAGCATCCTTACCGCCGGCGGGTCTTTCCAGGCTCGTGGCGGAGCTCTGTTCAATCGATGAATGAAATGGAAAGGAGGATTCGCACACCCATGTGCAACAACGATGGAAAGGATCTCTTATATCGACACATTCGATCATCACCATCAGAGATCCGCTCGCGCGGCCGTGAGCGATTCCGCTCCGGCCCTCCCGAAGGAGAACGCCATGAAGCTTAGGGTCCTTGCCCTGCTACCGCTCGCGCTCCTCGCGGCACCGGTCCGCCCCGCCTTCGCGGACTGTCCCGGCGTCTCGGCGTGCCAGCTCTCGCAATGCCCAATGGGGTCGACTCCGGTCAATCCCGGGCAGTCGATCCAGGTCGTGATCAACAAGGCGGTCAACGGCGCCAGGATCTGCGTCAACCCCGGGACCTACATCGGCAACATCAATTTCTTCGGCAAGCGGATCACGCTGGTTTCCGCCGGCGGGCCGAAGATGACGAGCCTCCAGGGCACCGGTGCCGGCCCGGTGGTGACCTTCAGCCATTCAGAGGCACCGGACAGCATTCTCGACGGCTTCGCGATCACCCACGGCAGAGCCCCGGGCGGTGGCGGCATTCTGATCCTGAGCGCCTCGCCGACCATTCGCAACTGTGTCGTTCACGACAACATGGCGACGGATGCCAATTATCCGCGGGGTGGTGGCGCCTATGTCGGCGGCCCGACCGCCAAGCCGTCGATCACGTGCACACAATTCCTGAACAATCGAGCGGACTACGCCGGCGGTGGACTGGCCACGACCTATTTCGCCGATCCCTATCTGCGCAATGACAGCTTCGAGGGGAACACGTCCTCGTACGGCGGCGCGATCGCCGCTCATTACAACGGGCGCCTCGACGTCGCCACGACCGCCTTTCTTTCCAATCAGGCGTCCGGGGACGGAGGCGCGATCCACGCCGGCACTCCCTATGGCAACGTGCTGGTCCGCAATTGCTGGTTCGAGAGCAACACGGCGAACGGCGAGGGGGGCGGCCTGTGGATTCCCGCCGGCCTGGCCCAGGTCGTCAACTGCACGTTCGACAAGAACAGGGCCTACAGCGGAGCCGGCATCGCCGCGGGCTATGGCGGCATGGTGGAGGTGGCCAGCACGCTGTTCGTGAGCAATCAGACGCTGGGAGGGGGGAGCGCGGCGCTGATCAATACCTCGCCAGGGAGCAACACGTCGGTGGTGAACCATTACAACGGCTTCTTCGGCAACACCGGCGGCAACTTTCTCGGTACCTACGGAGACGTCTTGCCGCTGCTGCTGGACCCCAAGCTCGTCACCTGCTGCCCGGACGTGACGTCGCCCGCGATCGGAGCCGGAATTCCTGATTATCTCTTCGTCAATGCCTCGGGAAGCCGCAACGATATGGGCGCTTGCGGCGGCCCGGCGATCACCTATTGAGTTCGAGCTCGAGGAGGATCACCGGGCGCCGAGCAGCCGGCTGAGCTGCCGCAGGCTCTCCTCCGAGGCATCGGAGACCGCCCAGAACGTCATCCCTCCCTGCGACCAGTGGAGGACATGGAAACCTTGCCGCGAGACGGCCTTCGGGCCCGATCCCGCCGCATCGTACGCGGTGGGCCAGGTGAAGACGTTGACCACGTGGCGGCCGTCCCGATAGATCAGCGCCGCGACGGGATGATGCCCGAGATAGTCGAGGCGGCCGCCGGCCAGCGGAAATCCTTTCGCGGCGAGGTCGACGACCATCGGCGAATAGTCGAGCTTGCCGGTGAACCAGGGCTTCACCGTGTGCTGATCGGTGGAGATGACGTCGGAAGGGTGGCCGGCGAGGAGCGAGCGGACGTGGCTCGCCACCACCTCGTCCGCGAAATCCGGCGCCGGCCGGGCCGGCCAGACGCGCCCCAGGCTCCACGACGCGATCGCCACCAGCAGGAGGGCGGCGAGCGCCTGGAGCCGCCAGGGCGACGACCAGGATTCGCGTTCCTTCGCGGGCGTCGCCGCGAGGCGCAGGCGGCGGGTCAGCCCCGGCGAAGGGCGGAAACGGAGATCCGCGGCCTCGATCGCTCCGCGCAGAGCCCGTTGCGCGGCGAGAGCCCGGGCGCACTCCGGACAGTCCTCGAGGTGGCGCTCGAAGGCCAGCGCGCCCGTCAGGTCGAGCTCCCCGTCGAGATAAGCCATTACGTCGTCGTCGGTCCGCGGACAGCTCATGGCCGTCCCTCCTTGACCCCATGGGCGATCAGAAAACCTTGCAATTGGCGGCGGGCGCGCGACAGGCGCGACATCACCGTGCCGATCGGCACCGCTGCGATGGCGGCGATCTCCTTGTACGACAACCCTTCGAGCTCGCGCAGCACCATCGCCTCGCGGAGGGGGAGCGGCAGCGATTCGAAAGCCTGGCGCAACAGCCGGCTGTCCGCCTGGCGCAGCAGCTCGATCTCGGGGTCGGCGCCGTCACTGACGCTGATCTCCGAATGGATCTCCTCGTCGAACGGATCGACGATCTCGTGGCTCCGCTTCCGCTGCTCCAGGAAGCTGTAGAACGAGTTGCGGACGATGGTGAGCAGCCAGGCGCGGGGGTTGGCGCCGTGGAAGCCGTCGAAGAACTGCAACGCCCGCAGGACGGCGGTCTGCATCACGTCCTCGGCGTCGTGATCGTTGCGGGTCAGCCAGCGGGCCAGATCGTACGCGGCGTCGAGATGGGGCAGGACGGCGCGGTCGAAGCGGTTCCGCCGGTCGTCCTGCCCGAAAAGGCGATCTCGTAGTCTGGTCAGCATGGGGGCGGGCTCGCTCTCCGCGAGGTTATACCCTCCCATGGCCGTCGGGGCAAGACTCGCCATCGCCAGCCGCCCGATCAGAGGTACCAGCGCAGAGGGGCCGCGGCCATCAGCGCCGCGATCGCCAGCCCCAGGCAGACGCTCCAGGCGAAGACCCGGGAGCGCGGCTCGGTGAAACGGCGGAGCCAGAGCAAGCCGGCCGCGAGAACGCAACCTCCGAACGTCGCGGCCATTTTCACCACCAGGGCCACGAGGGCGACCCCGGCCACCTCCGGAAGCTCCCCTTTGAGGCCGTAGCTCGCGGCGGCGAAACCGGCGCCGCTCGCCGCCTGAAGCCCCCAGGCGAAGAGGAGCATCCAGGCCAGACGCCTCTCGCGACGTCCGCTCCCCTCCGGCATCGCCAGCGCCAGGGCGGGGCTCGCGACCACGGCGCCGGCGCCGAGGTTGTGCAGGGCCTGAACGAAGGTGTAGACGAGCTCGTTCATGGCTGGCCTCTTACTTCACTTTGACCTGGATCGAGGTCTGCGGACCGGTCGGCACGTGACCCTTGTCCACCAGCTTGAGAGTGATGGTGTGCACGCCCGGCGTCATCTTGGGGAGCATGTACGTTCCCTTGAGATCATGGATTCCCGGGCTCCGGTCCGCGTCCACCCAGACGTGAAAATGATCGTCGCCCTTTCCCAGGGTGACCTCGTAATCGAGGGGATAAACCTCCCCGGCGTCGAGCTGGGCCTGATCGGCCGGCTTGAGAATCTTGATGCTGGCGGCCTTCGGGGTCTCGGCGGCGAACAGGTTCAGGCCGAGCGACACGACGAGAAGGAACAGGGCAATCGTGAGACGATGGTTTTTCACGGAATCTCCTTGGTAGCCGCGCGAGGCGGCGGGTTTCAGGCACCGGCTCGAAGCGGCACTCGCCGCCGCGTCCGGACTGCCTTCGCCTGTCCTAGACTGGAGATTCGCGGATTTATTCCGTTCGGTTCAGGGCTTGTACTTGAAGCCGTGAATCACGATCTCGACCTCCCGGCCGTCGGTGGGCGGCTTGCCGTCGACCAGCCAGAGGTTCATGTGCACCGGGATGGGGTGCTGCGGAATGCGCCGGGCGGGGAAGGGTGGCGCGAACTTCCAGCGGCCGATGGGGGAGCGGTTGTCGTCGCGGTGGCCGTTCAGGCTCTGGAAGTAAAGACTCTTGCTCGTCCAGGTGAAGCGCTGCGTGGTGTCGGTGCCGTCGAGAGAGAAATGGAACGTCGCGCCGGCGGGCGGGATCGGCGCCTTCGCGGGCCAGACGGTGAAGTTGAGGTTCGGTGCGTCGGGGATCCCCCACTTCGCGATCTCGATGTCGATCTCGTTGGTGCCGTCCGGTCCCACCGCCGGCGGTGGATAATCGAACAGTCCGAGCACGACGTTGGGATCGAAGGTGTCGATCGCGCCGGTCACCCACCATTGATAGGTCCCGAAGCCGAAGCTCCGCACCGATTCGACCTCGGCGCAGGACCAGGACCCGCCGTCGTGCGAGATCCGCAGGTGGAGATCGCCCGCCGAATCGACGAAGACGTTCGATTCCTTCCAGTCGCAGGGTCCCGGCCCGAGGCCATCGCCCTCTTTGACGGTCCAGTCGAGGCCCGCGAACCGGAGGGTCTTCGCCGCCGCGGCGTGCAGGGTGAGCGAAACGGCCAGAGCCGCCAGGACCGCGTACGATCTGTGCTTCCTCATGGCTGGAACTCTACGCGCGGCGTGGCGGCGGGTCAATCGAGCGAATCGAAGAGGCCTGTCCCTTCTTGGCGTTGTCTTGCGCATCTCTGTTCAGACGGCTTTCTTATGGGTAGATCCTTCTGGAGGTAGATCGATGTTCGGACGTTCGACGTTTCGCCTCGCCTTGCTGTTGCCCCTGCTGGCGCTCCTCGCCCTCCCCGGCGCCGCCGCATCCGATCCGGAGACGGGTGCCAGGCCCAAGGAGCCGCTCTGGACCGCGGAGCGCCTCTCGAAGATGATCGCGGCTTATCACCAGGCCGTGCCGGGCAAGATCCGCGTGCTCGACTTCAAGATCTACGACCGCTACGCCCGGATGCAGGTGCAGGACCCGGCGAAGCCCGAGAACGTGGATCAGTACGACTATCGCGGCAGGGTCTCGGAACCGGTTCCGGTCAAGCTCGCCGGCAAGGGATCTCTCGAGGCCAACCTTTTCGACCTCGACGACGTCGCCTTCGACCGCATTCCGGCTCTGGTCGAGGAGGCGGCCGCGAAACTGCCCATGGAAGGCGGGAAGCTGGGCCATATCCTGATCCGCCGCGGCCTGCCGTTCACCAAGGACGTGCGGATCACCCTCTACGTGAACGGCACGCGGAAGGACGGCGTGCTCAAGGCCGACGCCAAGGGGCGCGTGCTGGAAGTCAAGGCGCACTGACGGCGGCTCCAAGCGGCGTACAACGAAAGAAAATGTTGCGCACCATGAAACCTGCCCTGCTCCTCCTCCTCTCCCTCACGCCGCTCTGCGCCGGCTGCGTCGTCGGCACGGTGCTCAGCGCTGAAAAAGCCGCGCCGTCAGGTAGCGTCGATCTCAAGAGCCCGTCGCTCGGCGACCGAACCCTCAAGCCCACCGCTTGCGAGTCCGGCGAGTATCAGTTCTTCTTCGGCGCGGACTTCCTCGACAGCCAGGGCGTCACGACGCGCCTGATCGTCGACCCCAGCGGGTTGGCGAGCCTGCGGTTTTTCCAGGCGGCTCATCCGCTCGATCCCGGCGTTCTGTTCCGCCGCCAGGACTGCGGCCGGTTCGAGCTCTCCCTGGATCGCAACGCCTGGCAGTTCAACGACATCTACGATCTCCACGTCAGCCTCGACTTCGAATGCCACGCCGCCTCAGGGGAGTCCGCCACGGGACACCTGGCGGCGGATCACTGCCACTGAGCTCTCGAAGGCCGCCCGTTTCGAAACCCTGCCATTTCGCGGGGACACCGCCATCGGATGGCGGCACGGCCCGGCCGGGCTCTGCTGCCATCGGAGGGAGGCGGATAACCCACGGATGTCTTGCCGTTTTCCTAGAATGGCGTTGTGCACCGCTGGTGGTATGGTCCTTGCCTTGTCCTTTCGTTGCAAAGACATTCTTTTAATGGGAGGCAGAATCATGTCAACTACCGCAACCCTCAGTCGCCCAGCCGTTGTCAACGAACCCATTCCGTCGTCCGATGTGGTGGACTTGCCCAGCGTAACAATCGATCCAGATCGTTGTGAGATCAATGTGAACGTGACCGTTTTTCCTCCCCAAGAAGAAGGAGGCAGCCTCATACTCCGCGTCCCTGTCCTTGCAATTCCGGGGCCGGTGCCGCCAGCATATAGCTCGCGCTGGACTGTGACCTGGACTCTCTTGCCGCAAGGGAATCTCCGTAGGCCGAAATTCGCGGACGCTATAGGAATCGAGATTCCTTCGACGAAGAATTCCTTCATGCCGGCCAATGTAAGTCTCTTCGACGCAGGCATCCTGGACCTGGAACTGCCGTACCAGTGGCGGGCGATTATTGACAACGGCGTCAGCGGTGCGAATTCCTTGCAATATGACATCGTCGTCGACCCCGATCCCCTCGACAAGGCTCGCAGGGTGACGCGTCATGACCCGACGATCGCCGTCATCAAGGATCCGCTCGATCCTCCTCCTCCTACTTACCCCGGAGGAGAAGAGACGAGGACCTGGAACTCAGGTCTGGCGCGCAAGGAATCGAAAAAGGGGATCTCGAAAAAGTAGGCGTCGACGCCGCCCGATCGAGCCATGTGGGCATGATAGAGAGCGGAGCTCTGGTCGCCGATGATCGTATAGACCACGGCCGCCTCATAGGCGAGCTGAGGGTTGTCGGGCGCGAGGCGAAGCGCCTGCTGGATCGCTTCCACGGCGAGTGTCCGTTTGCCGAGGTGGGCCAGGGCCTGAGCTTTGTTGCCGAGACTGTCCCAGTCGTTGCGGTGGCTACGCTCGGCCTCGGCGACAATGCCCGAGTACAGGGCCCGAGCCTCCGCGCCGCGGCCTTGCAGGAGCTGACAGTCGGCGAGGTTGAGGCTCGCTGAAGAGGAACCCGGCTGAAGCTTCAGAGCCTGCCGGAAGTTTTCCTCGGCCTCGCCGTACTGGCGCTGCAGGAGCAGGGCGACCCCCAGATTGGTCAGGGAATCGGCATCCGGTGTGCTCTTTGCGATCTGGCGCAAGGTGACGATGGCCGCGCCGGTATCGCGCAGGAGCTGGATCATCGCCAGAGTCTTGAGCCCATCGATGTTGCCGGGCGAGCGCTGAAGCAATGCGTCGAGATGGCGTCGGGCGTCGTCGAGGCGACCTTGGCGGTATTCGACATTGGCGAGGATGTGCAGGGACTGCCAGGAGGGTTGGAGGCGCACGGACTCCGTGATCAGATCGATCGCTTCCTGAGGGTGACCTCGACGCTCGGCGAGCTGACCGCGCCGCAGCAGGCTGCCTGCCGGGTTGACCTCGGCGAGTTTCGCCAGGACCGCGTCCGCCTGGGAGTATTGGCCGGCGTCCAGGTAAAGGTCGAAGAGATTGGCCAGAGGCCTGGGATCGCCCGGCGCGCGCGCGTGGGCCTGACGGGCTACATCGAGGCCGCGCTCCAGGTAGCGCGTGTCACTCTGAAGGGCATAGAGCCGGCGGGCAACGTTGGCCTCCAGAGAATAGACTTCCAGAAAGGCCGGGGACTTCTGGCGCAAAGCTCCCAATCGGTCCAGAACCTCTTGGTATGCCGCTGGATCGGAGGCCTGCCGGCGCAGCTCGAGGTAGGCGCGATAGTCGTCCTCACTGGCTTCAAGCTCCAGCCGCGGAACGCGCAGATCCCGATCTCCAAAGCCCGTTCGCAGGGCGACGGCCACCGCATCGGCGAAGAGGCGAGGCCTGGAAGGTGGGAGCGACGGCAGGGCTTCCGTCCATAGCACGTGACCGTCGTTGCCGGCCAGGCGGCTGAGGTCTATCTGGCAGAGATCGCCGGCGCAACTACCGCGCGAGACCACGATCTCGCCTGCCGCCACGGCGCGGGCGATTTCCGCCGGAGATCCATGAGGGATGTTGACTTGAGCGGAGTCGAGAGCGACCAGACCGTCGAGGTCGGCGACGGTGCGCAGCAGCGAGGTCTGAATGTTGGCGGTCACCCGCGCCTGGTCCTCCGCCGGCAGCGAACCGGTGATCTCGGGCTTGAGCACCGCCACGTAGACGGGCAGCGCCGGCTTGCGGATCAGCAGGAAAACGGCCGTGGCTACGGCGGCGAGAAGGATCGCGGCGGCGGCGATCCACCGCAGGCGCGGCCGCCGCCGGCGAGGCAGCCGGACCCCTTCGCTGCCGGAGCTCCAGAGGCCCGCGGACTGGAGCTCCGAGACGATGTCGGCGGCGGCCGGCCAGCGACCCCCAGGTTTTTTGACCAGGCTGTGCGAGACGATCCGCTCCAGGGCGGCAGGCGTCTCCGGACGGACTTCGCGCAAGGGCGGCGGCTCCTCGTGGAGGATGGAGTGCACCAGTCCTTGCCGCTCGCCGCCGAAGGGCCGGCGGCCGGCGAGCGTCTCGTAGAGCACCACCCCCAAGGCCCAGACGTCGGCGGCGGTGCCCGAGCGCTCCCCCTCGATCTGCTCCGGCGCCATATAGGCCGCGGTGCCCACCGCCATGCCCACTTCGGTGAGAGCCTGCGCGTCCAGACGGCGGGCGAGACCGAAGTCGAGGAGCTTCACCCGTCCGTCCGGCAGCACCATGACGTTCTCGGGCTTGAGGTCCCGATGGACGATGCCGGCGGCGTGGGCGGCGGCGAGCGCCGAGGCGAGCTGCCCTGCGATGGCCGCCGCGGTGGCTACCGGAAGACGCCGGTCCGGCTGGGCGGCCAGGAGCTGCCCGAGGGTCGTGCCGTCGTAGAAGGCCATGGCCAGAAAGCGCTGGCCCTCATGCTCGCCGACCTCGTAGAGGGTGCCGATATTCGGATGATCGAGGGCGGCGGAGGCCTGGGCCTCACGGCGGAAGCGTGCCTCGTCCGCCGGACGCGCCGCGCGCCACGGATGGAGGAACTTGATCGCTACCTCGCGGCCCAGCTCGACGTCCAGGGCGAGGTAGACGACGCCCATGCCGCCGCGCCCCAGAGGCCGGATCAAGCGGTAGTGAGAGATCTGCCGGGGCTCGAAGGGAGCGTCGAACGCGGTGGTGCTGGTCACGGCCTGCAGGTCGGCGCCACAGGCCGCGCAGAAGCTGTCGAACTCCGAGTTGGCCGCGCCACAGGAGGGGCAAAGGAGGGCCTCCATCTACGCCTCCTCACGGACCTCGGCCAGCGCCCCCAGCGCCTGCCGGTGGCGCGCCAGCAGCTTCTGCAGATAGGTGCGGTGGAGCCCCGCCTCGCGTGCGGCCCGCGAGACGTTGCCGCCGCAACGTCGCATCAACTCGACCAGGAAGCGCTGCTCGACCGCGGCCACGCTCGCCTCCCGCGCTTCGTTCAACACCTTGCCGGTGAGCTCGGAGAAGAGGGGCTCGGCCGCCGCGTCCGACGCGGCGCCAGCCACCTCCGGCGGCAGCAGGTCGAGATCCAGCTCCGGACCGCGGGCGAGCAGGCAAACCCTTTCTATCGCGTGCGACAGCTCGCGGACGTTTCCTGGATAACCATACGCCTGGAGCGCGCGCTCGGCCCGCGGCGTCCAGCGTGGCCTCTCCCCCGGGCGCCGCCAGAACCGGCGCAGGAAGTGATCGGCGAGCAGCGGCACGTCTCCGCGCCGCTCGCGCAGGGGGGGCAGGGTCAGGTCGAGCACCTTGAGGCGAAAGTAGAGGTCCTCGCGGAAGCGTCCATCCTTCGCCATCTGCCGCAGGTCGCGATGAGTGGCGGCGACCACCCGCACGTCCACTTTTTCCGTGCGGTCGGACCCCAGGCGCTGGATCTCGCCGAACTGAAGGAAGCGCAGCAGCTTGGCCTGCGCCTCGATCGGAATTTCACCCACCTCGTCGAGGAACAGCGTGCCGCCATGAGCCGAGGCGAGGCGCCCCGGGCGGTCGCGCTTCGCATCCGTGAACGCTCCGGCGACGTGGCCGAAAAGCTCGGATTCGAGCAGGGTGCCCGGCAGCGCCGCGCAATGGACGGTGACGAAAGGGCGACCCCGGCGCGGACTGTTGACGTGCAGCGCCCGCGCGATCAGCTCCTTGCCGGTGCCGGTCTCGCCGAGGACGAGGATCGGCGCGTCCGCCGCCGCGACCTGGGCGACGACGCGCAGCAGTTCGATCATCCGTGGATCGCGGGTCACGATCCCCTCGAAGTCGTGCTGCGCGAAGAGATCGCGCTCCAGGCTGCGATTGCGCCGCCGCAGCTCCTCGCCCTCGCTCGCCCGCTTGAGGAACAGGCCGGCGATCTCCGCCAGCTCGGACAGGAAAGCGCGGCTCTCCGGAGTGAAGCTGTCGACGCGCTCCCGGTTCTCCAGATAGACCACGCCGTAGACCTCGCCGGCGTAGCGCAGCGGCGCCACCAGCACGCAGCAGCGGCCGATCACCAACCCGCTTTCGCCCGAGCCGAAGCGGGGGTCTTCGATCAGGTTGGGCAGATAGAGCAGCTCGCCGGTCGCGATCGCCTCGCGCACGAGCGTCCGGCTGAACCGGCGCTCCAGGTCGCTGCGCCGCTCGCGCTCGCCGCCCACCTCGAACTTCTGCTGGTAGGAGCCGTCCTCACGGACGACGACAAAGCCCGTCTCGGCGCCGCACCGCTCGACGAGGCGTCGCAGCAGGACCTCGGGCGTCCGTTTCGCGTCGTCCTCGGCCAACAGGAGCTTCGAGATCTCATACAGATTCTCGTAGAGCACTCCACCTGCCTCCAATCGGGGACACCTGTCTCTGGGTGCAGACAGAGCTTAACCGATTTCTACGCCGCCGTGTTGCGCGGAGAAAGCTGGCGCTCGGAGGGGTCCGAGCCCGGAAGAGGGGAGACGGGCGGCTGCCTTCGCCGAGTGGCGGTCTTCGGCCGGAAAGTGACAGTAAACGCTTGGAATATCAACCTTTTTCAAGGTCGGTGTCCCATGGCAGGAAGGTTGCTATTTAGCCTGATGTCGGCAACAGGGATCGGGCGGTTTACGGACCGGAGCGGGCGCACCGCTCCGAAGGGTCCGAGCTCATCGAATCGTCTCCCGAGCCGCATTTTTAGAAAGGAATACGCCATGTCCGATTCGCAGCTCAGTGACGTGAAGTCTGTGGAAAAAACAATGCCATACAGCTGGAGCGTGGAGCTGTTCGAAAAGCAGGGCCGCTGCTGGCTCAGCTGGTCGACCACCGCGCCCTTCAGGGCCCAGCAAGGCCGGGTCTGTCTCTATGCCAATTCTTTCCCCTCCGACCCTACCAAGGCGGTAGCTTGGACCTGGGATAGTGGCGACCACCCCAATCCTTTCGACACCAAACAGACCTGGGGTTCGGGTTGGTGTGCCGCGTACATCGCGGAAAAGAGCCCGAACGGCCCCTATGTCTACCTTCTGAAGACGCCCGTAACCACCGAGAGCTAGCCCACGGGTCCTTTCGGAATCGGCAGGGCCACGG
>DATBAW010000077.1:0-8335 GCA_036271335.1 Thermoanaerobaculia bacterium | reverse complement strand
GGCACTTTTTCCGACGGCAAGCTCTACAGCCAGATCAAGGACCCGGGGCACCGCGGCCGCAAGGTGCTGACGGAATTCGTCGCGGCCGGCGCGCCGGCGGAGATCCTCTACGTCAACAAGCCCCACATCGGCACCTTCCGGCTGGTGAAGATGGTGGAGAGCCTGCGCGCGAAGATCGAATCGCTCGGCGGCGAGATCCGTTTTCAGCACCGCGTCGAGGACCTGGTGATCGACGAGCAGGACGGCAGGAGAAAGGTTCGCGGCGTGATCCTCGCCGACGGCCGGCGGCTGGACACGGATCGCGTCGTGCTGGCGGTCGGCCATAGCGCTCGCGACACCTTCCAGAGGCTCCATCGCCGCGGCGTCCAGATGGAAGCCAAGCCCTTTTCGATCGGGTTCCGCATCGAGCACCCGCAATCGCTGATCGACCGCTGCCGCTATGGGCCGCAGGCGGAGAACCCGCTGCTCGGCGCCGCCGATTACAAGCTGGTCCATCACTGCCGCAACGGGCGATCGGTCTACAGCTTCTGCATGTGCCCGGGCGGCACCGTCGTGGCCGCGGCGTCCGAGCCCGGCCGGGTGGTCACCAATGGCATGAGCCAGTACTCGCGGGACGAGCGGAACGCCAACAGCGGCATCGTCGTCGGCATCACCCCGGAGGTGGACTATCCGGGCGGGCCGCTGGCGGGTATCGAATTTCAGCGCTTCTGGGAGGAGCGCGCCTTCGCGCTCGGCGGCGGCACCTATGAGGCGCCCGGCCAGCTCGTCGGCGATTTCCTTGCCGGCCGGCCGTCCTCGGCCTTCGGCTCGGTCCTGCCCTCCTACAAGCCGGGCGTGCGCCTGGGGGATCTCAGCTCGAGCCTGCCGGAGTATGCGATCGAGGCGATCCGCGAGGCCCTGCCCGCCTTCGACCGGCAGATCCGGGGCTTTGCTCTGGCGGACGCGGTGCTGACCGGCGTCGAGACGCGCACCTCGTCGCCTTTGCGGATCGAGCGGAACGAAGACTTCCAGAGCCTCAACACCGAGGGGCTCTATCCCGCCGGCGAAGGCGCCGGTTTCGCCGGCGGCATCCTCTCCGCCGGCGTCGACGGCATCCGCGTGGCCGAGGCCGTCGCTCTCAGCCTCGCGGATTGATCGCCCGTCACGCTGTGGCCGCTGTGGCCCTGCGCCGCAGGACGTACAGGGCGGCGCCGACCAGAGCGCCCATCAGGGCGAACAGGCCCCAGACGTTCAGCGTCGGGATGGTCGCCAGCGAATCCGACACCGTCGCCGTGCTGGTGACCGAGGCGGTCGCCGTGCCGGGAGGGGGATCGGTCAGCGTCACGAGGACCGCGTAGGAGCCGGCCGTAGCGTAGGTGTGAGTCCCCGAGACGGTGAACGTGCCGCCGCCGCCCGAGATCATGCCGGCGCTCGTCTGGCCGTCTCCCCAGTCGATGGAGGCGACGAAGTCGCCGGACGTGCTCGCGAGGTCCGTGTCGTTGAAGGTCGCCACCGGACCGGTGAAGGGGAGTCCGGCCTTGGCGTTGAAATTGATCGGCGTTCCCGTCAGCACGTCGGCCTCGGTGACGGTGGCGGTCCCGGTGTCGGAAGCCGTGGCGCCGCCGGCTCCGATCTCTGTGACGTTGACGGTGGTGGTAAACGTCCCCTCGTCCGCGTAGGTGTGCTGGCCGATCACATTGAACGTGCCGGTGGCGCCGGTGACCGTTCCCTCCGTCGCCAACGTACCGTCTCCCCAGTTGATCGTGGCCACGAACGAGGCCGCCGTCAGAGCGGTGTTGGCGTCGGAGAAGCTCGCGACCGGACCGTTGAACAGGGTGTCCTCAGGGGTCGAAAAATCGTTGGCGACCACGGAGAGCCCTGCCGCGACCTGGGCGGTGCTGGTGACGGTCGCCGTGGCGGTGCCCGGAGAGTTCTCGGTCATGGTGACCATCACCGAGAAGGTCCCCGTGGCGGCGTAGGTGTGCGTTCCGCTGACCTGGAAGGTCCCGCTGCCGCCGCTGATCGTGCCGGCCGAGGTCGTCGCGTCGCCCCAGTTGATGGTGGCCGTGAAGTCGCCGGCCCCGCTCGCCGTGTTCGCGTCGGTGAAGGTCGCCACCTGGGTCGTGAAGCTGACTCCCACGGGAGCCGGGAACGTCCGCGGCGTGCCGGTGAGGACGTCGGCGTCGCTGACCGTCACCGCGTCCGTCACCATTGAGAAGCCGCTGCCGGGCTCCTGCTCGGTCACCGTCACCGAGGCGCTGTACATGCCGTCGCGAGCGTAGGTGTGCTGTCCCGAAACGTCGAAACCGCTGCCATCGGAGGAGATCGAGCCGATGCTCGTCTTGGTGCCGTCTCCCCAGTCGATGACGGCGACGAACTGGTCCGGCGTGGCGCTCGGATCGCTGTCGGTGAAGGTCGCGACCGTGCCGCTGAAGGGAGACTGCTCGACGGCCGTGAAATTCACCGGCGACGCCGTGATGGTGGTGGCGCCGGCCGGCCGGGCCGCCATGGCGAGGAACACGCCGGCGGCAAGCCCGCACAGCACGACTCCACGCAAACGAGCTGCAAGAGATCGGACGCTCATGGACCCCTCCTGAGATGTACGACTGGCCCTGCGACGGACGACCATAACAGTAGCATGGCCGGCGCAGGATTTCTGCCCAAAAGCCCTTGCAGACGAGCTAAACTCCGCCGGCCGGGAATGGTCCCCGGCGCATTCCAACCCGCGAGGAGATCCGATGAAAAAAGGCACGAAGTCTCTCAAGCTCAAGCTCAACCGTGACACCCTGCGGCTGCTGGACAGCCAGGATCTCGCCATGGCCGAGGGGCGTGGAACCATGAACACCCTCACCGCCTGCACCGGCTTCGAGAACTCCGGCTGCCCGCACTCCTGCCTTTGCTGACCCGCGGTTAGAGCTCTCATCTGCGAGGTGCGGTTCTCCCCCTTTGGGGAGGAGGACCGCACCTCGTAGCCCATCCGGCAGCCGGCGCTGGAAGGACGGCTGGAGGACAGAGGATCCTCCTTCGATTGGGTCGTTCAGGCTCGCGAGAGCATTATATAGAGAAGGAGGAAATTCATGAATCTTGAGACAAGAAAGCTCGGCCGGCAGGGCCTCGAAGTGTCGGCCGTCGGGCTCGGCTGCATGGGCATGAGCCAGTCGTACGGCACCCCCGAGGAGCGCGACGAGACGGAGTCGATCGCCACCCTCCATCGCGCCATCGAGCTCGGCTGCACCTTCCTCGACACGGCGGAGGTCTACGGCCCCCACACGAACGAGGAGCTGCTGGGCCGGGCGCTCGAAGGGCGGCGCGACCGGGTGACCCTCGCCACCAAGTTCGGCTTCCGCCTCGAGAATGGGAAACAGATGGGCACCGACCGCGACAGCCGGCCGGAGACCATCCGCCGCGCCGTCGAGGGCTCGCTGCGGCGCCTGCGGACGGACCGCATCGACCTGCTCTACCAGCACCGCGTCGATCCGGCGGTGCCGATGGAGGAGGTGGCGGGCACGGTGGCCGAGCTGGTGGCCGCGGGCAAGGTGCGCTTCTTCGGCCTCTCCGAGGCGGGCGTCGCCAACATCCGGCGCGCCCACGCCGTCCACCCGGTCTCCGCGGTCCAGAGCGAGTATTCGCTCTGGGAACGGAACCTGGAGGCGGACGTCCTGCCGGCGATCCGCGAGCTCGGCATCGGCCTGGTGCCCTTCTCGCCGCTGGGCCGCGGCTTCCTGACCGGCGAGGTCAAGCGGGCGGAGGACTACCCGGAAGGCGACTTCCGCCGCGGCGACCCCCGCTACCAGGGTGAGAACTTCGACGCCAACATGCGGGCCGCAGGTGTGGTGCAAGAGGTGGCGCGGTCGCTCGGCGTCAAGCCGGGACAGGTCGCGCTCGCCTGGGTGCTCCACAAGGGACCGGACCTCGTGCCGATCCCGGGCACGAAGCGCGTCAAGTACCTGGAGGAGAACGTCGCCGCCGCCGCGATCGCGCTCGACGCGGCGCAGATGAGCGCGCTCGACGAGGCGCTGGCGCCCGGGAAGATCTCCGGGCCGCGATACAACCCGACAGTGATGGCCACGATCGACCGCTAGGCGAAGCGGGAGTCGAAGCGGGGCCTTGGCGGGGGCGGTTGCCCTCATCACCCCGCCCTCTTCTCCCAGCCCTCCACCCACCCTGACGGGGAGAAGAGGGAGACAAGCAGAAGATGTAGGGGCGCAGCATGCTGCGCCCTCAACGTCGCCGTGACAGGAAAAGGGCGCAGCATGCTGCGCCCCTACGGCTCTAGCCATAGATTGGGCAAGCCTTTTGCAGAGCACCTCGGGTCCGCCACCTCCCTTGAGGGGCGGACTCGCGATGCATCGACCGAAGCCACAGAACCTCTGGAACGTCCTCAAGGAGACGCTCGCCAACTGGAGCAAGCACGAGGCGACCACGCACAGCGCGGCGATCGCCTACCTGTCGCTGTTCTCGATGGCGCCGCTGCTGATCCTGGTGATCGCCCTCTCCGGCTGGGCGTTCGGGGCGGACGCGGCGCGCGGCGAGGTCCACCGGGTGCTCGGCCAGTTCATCGGCTCGGATTCGGCGGCGGTGGTGCAGCAGCTCGTTTCCGCCAGCGCCAAGCCGCGGACGGGACGCATCGCCGCCCTGATCGGCGGCGTAACGATCCTGGTGAGCGCGTCCAGCATCCTGATCCAGCTCCAGGACACGCTCAACACCGTCTGGGAGGTCACCCCCAAGCCGGGGTTCTTCCTGAAGACCCTGCTCAAGAAGCGGCTGTTCTGCTTCCTGCTGATCGTGATCGCCGGCGCCCTGGTGCTGTTCTCGCTCGCCGCCAGCGCCGGGATCACGGCGGTGCAGAAGCTGCTCGAGGCGCGGCTGGAAATCGGCCTTTCGAAAGTCGTCGGCGGCACGGACGTCGTGCTCTCCTGGCTGTTGATGACCGTGCTGCTGGGGATGGTCTACTGGCTCCTGCCCGACGTCCAGATCGGCTGGCGCGACGTCGCCTGGGGGGCGGCGATCACCTCGATGCTCTTCACGCTCGGCAAATACGGCGTCGGCTTCTATCTCCAGCAGACCGGCGTCAACACCACCTACGGCGCCGCCGGCTCGCTGGTGCTGCTCCTGCTCTGGATCTACTTCTCCTCGCTGATCTTCCTGCTGGGCGCCGAGTTCACCCGCGTCCACTCGCGCCGCTACCGCGACGGGCGGGCTCCGGCCTCGCCGGGCGCCGAGCGGGTCGAGAAGATCGAGGTTCCCCTCGAGCCCATTTCCTCCACGTCAAAGGGATGATGAACGCAAAATCTCTCGCTTCCCGCGTCCTGCCTCTCGCAGCCGCCCTCGCCTTCCTCGCCTTTCCCGCCCGCGCCGACAAGGTCAAGGTGGAGGTCGACGGCGTCCGGCGGGAGCTGAAGGCGAACATCCTCTCGGTCCTCACCTTGCAGCAGGAAAACGACGGCAAGCTCACCGAGGACCGCATCCGCAAGCTGGACGCCCAGGCCCCCGAGGAGATCGGCGTGGCGCTCCAGCCGTTCGGCTACTACAAGCCGCAGGTCCGCGCCAAGCTCACCCATGACGGCAAGACCTGGACCGCCCATTACGACGTCGAGTCGGGGCCGCCGATCAAGATCGCCAGCGTCGACCTGAAGATCACCGGGGCCGGCGGCGACGATCCGGGCTTCCGCCAGATCGTGGCCCGCTTCCCGGTCCAGCAGGGGAACGTGCTGCATCATCCCGACTACGAGCGCGGCAAGAAGGCGCTGACCGATCGCGCGGCCGAGGCCGGCTACCTCGACGCCACCTTCGAGGCCAACCAGGTCCGCGTCGATCTCGTGCGCTACCAGGCCGACGTCGTCCTCCATTTCACCACCGGCCCGCGCTACCTCTTCGGCCCGGTGTACTTCCATCAGGACGTGCTCGACGGCCGGCTGCTCTCCGGCTACATCATGTTCTCGCCCGGCGAGCCGCTCGACATCACCAAGATCCTGCAATTGCAGAACGCGCTCTCCGACAGCCCCTACTGGAGCCGCGTCGAGGTCGTCACCCGGAAGGACAAGGCCGAGAACCTCGAGGTGCCGATCGACGTCAACCTGGTGCCGGCCAAGACCTTCCGCTTCAGCGGCGGCCCGGGCTACGGCACCGACACCGGCCCGCGGGTGAAGGGCACCTTCGATTTCCGGCGGCTCAACGAGCTGGGACACCGGGCGCAGGTGGTGGTCAGCGTCTCGCAGATCGAGCAGAGCGTCCTCACCAGCTACATCATCCCCGGCGCCTTTCCGCGCACCGACACCCTCTCCTACAACCTCGCCTACGATCGCCAGATCACCAACACCCTGGAGAGCAAGTCGGGGCTGATCGGCGCCCAGTACACCCGGCTGCGCAACGGCGTGAACGAGACCCTGGCGCTCAATTTCCAGCGCGAGAACTACACGGTGGGGCTCGACACCGGGACCTCGAACCTCCTGGTGCCGAGCCTCGGCCTGGAAAAGGTGCAGGCCGACGACCGGATCTACACCACCAACGGCTACCGCGCGCGCTTCACGCTCCAGGGGACGGAGAAGAACCCGCTCTCCGACGCCAGCTTCCTCCAGGCGCTGATCGACGGCAAGATCATCCGCACGGTCGGCGAGAAGAACCGGCTGATCGGCCGCACCCAGATCGGCTACACCGAGACCAGCGACTTCCGCATCCTGCCGCCGCGCTTCCGGTTCTTCGCCGGCGGCGACCAGAGCGTGCGCGGCTATCGCTACGAGTCGCTGGGCACCAAGGACGAAGCCGGCAACGTGATCGGCGGCGAGGCGCTGTTCGTGGCCAGCGTCGAGTACGAGTACCGGTTCCTTCCCAAGTGGGGTGCCGCGGCTTTCTACGACACCGGCAACGCCTTCCACAACTTCGGCGGCGGCTCGCTGGCGCAGGGCGCCGGCGTGGGAATCCGCTGGCGTTCGCCGATCGGCCCGGTCCGCGCCGACATCGCCTGCGGCCTCTCCGATCCCCGCCACCCCTTCGTGTTCCATCTGAATATCGGCCCAGACCTCTAAAGCGGGACCTGACCTATGAGCCTTGAAAAACGGGACGAACCGACCCCCTCGCAGCCGCCTCCGAAGCCGAAGAAGAAGCGGCGGCTTCGGCGCTGGATCGTCGGCCTGCTGCTGGTGATCCTCCTGCCGCTGCTGCTGGGAGTGGGGCTCGCCCTGTACGCCCTCACCACCGAGAGCGGCACCCGCTTCCTCCTCGGCCAGATCGCGCCGCACCTGCCGGGCAAGCTGACGATCGGCGCCCAGACGGGCGCGCTCACCGGTCCGCTCGACCTGCGGGACGTCCATTTCCGCAACGACACGATGGACATCCGGCTGGGCCATCTCCACCTCGTCTGGAAGGCGGGCAAGCTCTGGGATCGGCTGCTGGACGTCGATCAGCTCCACGCCGAGGGGATCCGCGTCACCCAGCTGAAGAAGGGGGACACCACCGAGAACGGCAAGCTGGTGGACATCCACCTGCCGGTCAACATCCTGGTGCGCGACGCGCTGATCCGCGACCTCGAGATCTCCCAGCTCGGCCAGCCCCCCTTCCGGCTCGACCGCATCGCCCTCGACGCCCAGAGCCTGCGCGCCCAGGACGTCCTCCACATCAAGAGCCTGGCGGTGGACGGCCCGATCTTCCAGCTGCGCGCGGCGGGAGACCTGAATCCGGTCGGCGACTACAAGGTCGATCTCCAGGCGCAGGCCACCTACAAGGACCCCAAGATGCCGCCGTTCGTGGTCGGCGGAAAGTTCAACGGCACTCTGGAGAAGCTGGGGATCGACGCCACGCTGACCCAGCCCTTCGCCGCCCACGTGAGCGGCGACGTCCTCACCCCGATGCGCACGCTGGGGATGGACCTCGCGGCGCAGGTGAGCGGGTTCAACGCCAAGGCGATCAATCCGCAGTGGCCGCTGGCCCAGATCCGCCAGGGGAACCTGACGATCAAGGGCGAGCTGAACGACTTCACCTCCGAGGGGAAGATCCTCGGCGCCTACGAGACCTACGGCGCCGGCGAGGCCGACTACCGGCTCGCCCGCAAGGGGGACGACATCAACTTCCAGTACCTCAACGTGAAGACGGAGAAAGGCGCCGCCGTCGCCGCCCGCGGCAAGGTCACCCTCCCGACGCCGAAGAGCGAGCTGGCGCTCGACCTCACCGCCCAGGCGCGCGGGATCGACGCCCAGGCGATCGACAAGACCTTCCCGCCGGCCAAGGTCCGCGAGGCCAACGTCGGGATCAAGGGCAAGCTCACCGACTTCACCTCGCTCGGCCGGGTCTCGGGCTCCTACTCGAACCTCGCCGCCGGCGTGGTCGACTTCTCGGTGGTCCGCAAGGGGGACGACTTCAC
>DATBAW010000076.1:0-1946 GCA_036271335.1 Thermoanaerobaculia bacterium | reverse complement strand
CGCGACACGGTGGTCATCGGCACCGGCCCGGCCGACTGGGCCGCCGCCACGACCCTCAGCCTCTCCCGCTACACCGACAAGCTGCGGCTGCTGCTGACCGCCGACCGCGACCTCTCCGCGACCTGGGCGGCGCGGCTGCGGGAGCGCAACGTCCCGGTGCTGGAAGGGGAGATCCAGCGGCTGATCCCGGCGGCGGAGAAACGGAATCTCGACGGCCTGGAGCTGGCGGACGGCACGGCGCTCACCGCCCAGGCGTTCTTCGTCTCCAGCCCCGCCCACGGGCGCACCGACCTCGCCCTCCAGCTCGGGGTCGAGCTCGACGCCATCGGCGAGCACGCGCAGCCCCGGAGCCAGCGCGGCGACACCAATGTCCCCGGCGTCTGGGTGGCCGGCGACCTCCGGCCGATGTCCCAGCAGGTGGCGGTTGCCCTGGGCACCGGCAACATCGCGGCGCTGATGATCGACCAGCACCTGCGGAAGCTGGACGTGGCGGGAGCGCGGGCCGGCGACGCCGGAAGACGGCCCCCCTTCGCGGTATGATTCCGCTCGGAGGGTTCACCGTGCGCCTCAGCAAATCGTTCAGACCGGATTTCCGTTGGGCTCTGCTGCCGCTCCTCGCCCTCGGCGCGGCGTGCGCCAGCGCCCCGTCGCGACCGCAGGTGCGGACGGCGGCCGACGTCCTGCGCCAGCGCCACCCAACGGTCGAGTGGAACGCCGGCAACATCGTCGAGGCCGACCTCGACCACGACGGCGGGCCGGACTACGCGCTCCTCGGCCACGCCAAGGGGCAGGTGGTGGTCGGCATCGTGCGCGGCCCCCTGGCGCCCGGCTCCCCCACCTGGACCCTGGAGTTCCCGGTGAGCGGCGGCGGCGAGGACGCCCTCTGCTCGCCGGACGCCAAGATCACCGTCGAGCCCCTCGGCGACGAGGAGAAGACTCGGGCCGGGCGGCCGATCAAGGGGGTCGGGCTCAACCTGCACGACGACCATTGCGACGGCTTCCACATCTTCTGGAACCCCGACAAGAAGAAGTTCGAGTGGTGGCGGCTCTGAGATGAACGTCTGCTGCCTGGACGAGGCCGGCTGCCTCTTCCTCTCCCCGCGGATCGAGGACTGGGAGACCATCGAGGAGCACGGGATCACCGTCGTCATCGACCTCGAAGGGGATGTCGACCTCGGCATCCCGACGATGCCGAACCACATCCTCTACGTCTATTTCCCGATCTACGACGAGGACCTGCCGGACATGCCCAAGCTGCACGCCGTGGCGCGGATGGCGGCGTCGCTGGTCGAGGCAGGGGAACGGGTGCTGTCGCACTGCGGCATGGGGTTCAACCGCTCGGCGCTGCTGGCGGGGCTGATCCTCGTCTACATGGGCGCCAAGGGGAGCCGGGCGGTCGAGCTGCTGCGCGGCCGGCGGCCGGGAGCCCTGTTCAACCAGGTCTTCGCCGACTACCTGGGGAGCCTCCCCGCGGGCGGCGCCGCGTCCCGCCCGTGAACGTCGCTCCCGCCGACAGCGTCTGGTTTGCCTTCCGGGGGGCTGAGCTGCTGGTGATCCAGGAGGATTCGACCGCCCGCGTGCCGACCGGCGCCGAATGGGCGGCGCTCGGACTGGCCGCTGGGGAACCCCAGGCCGTTGGTTTTTTGGCAGGGGCCGAGGCCTGGGCCGTGGCCGTCGAACCCGGAGCCGAAAGTCCCGATGGCATGGCTTTCCTCGGGCTGCGCCGGCTCTGGGGAGCGCTCGCCGAGGACGCCTGGAAGCTGGCCGGACGGGCCTTGCAGATCGTCGAGTGGGACCTCACCCACCGCTACTGCGGGCGCTGCGGCGCCGGCACCGAGCGGAAGCCGGAGGAGCTCGCCCGCGTCTGCCCCCGCTGCGGCCTGCAGCAGTTCCCCCGCATCTCCCCCGCCGTGATCGTGCGGATCGAGCGCGGCGACCAGCTCCTG
>DATBAW010000075.1:0-11846 GCA_036271335.1 Thermoanaerobaculia bacterium | reverse complement strand
TCGTGGATCATCCAAGACGCGTCTTGGATGATCCACGATGAATCTTGGGTCTCCCAGCCGATTCTTGGGTGAGCCAAGAATCGGCTTGAGTCATCCAAGCCAATTCCTGAGTTACCCCAGCCGATTCTTGCTTATCCCAGCCGATTCTTGAGTGATCCAAGAAACGTCTCAGGCCCTGCAAGATTTCTCTTGGATCCGCCGTCAGGGCACGTTGATCGTCCACAGGCCCCGCCCGTGGGTGGCGGCGAGCAGGGTGGTCGAGCGGTTCAGGAAGGTGATGTCGTCGACCTCCACGTTGCCGGGGCCTTCGTTGACCGTGCTCCAACTTTCGCCGCCGTCCTCGGAGGCGAAGACGCCGACCTCCGTCCCGACGTAGAGCCAGTCCGGGTGCGTCGGGTGCTGCGCGATGCCCATGATGGTGATCTGGGGGAGCTGACCGGCGACCGAGTGCCAGGTCTGGCCGCCGTCGTCCGTCCGCCAGAGGTTGTCCGGCGTGCGCCCGCCGAAGCTCACCCAGGCGACGTTGGGGTCCTGCCAGGAGGCGGCGATGCGGGTGATGTAGCGGTCCGGCAGCGGGTTGTGGCCGCCGTTGTCGTCGACGGTCTGCCAGTCCGGGCTCGGCGACCGTCCATCCGTCGTCACGTAGAGCTGGCCGTTGTTGTGCCCCACCCAGATCCGGTTCGGATCGGCGGCGGAGATCGCGATGGCGCTCACGTTCTCGACGCCGGCCTGATCGCTGACCGCCGGCTTGATCGGCGTCCACGAGGGAGACTTGGCGGTCCGCACGTCGGTGCTGAGCCAGAGCTGATGGGCGCCGGCGAGCATGCGGGTGCCGTCGGTGGGATCGAGCACGAGGGGTGCGATGAAGTTCCCCTGGCCCTGCTCCCCCAGGCCGTCGGCGATGAAGGCCTCCAGGTGCTTGCCGCCGTCCTTCGAGCGGAAGAGGTTGGAGAGCGAGATGTACTCGCCGTAGACATAGGTCGGGATCTGCCGGTCGATGGCCACGAAGCCGCCGTCGCCGCCGTAGGTGAGGGTGGCGGTCGCGGTCTTCTGCAAGCGCAGGGTGCCGTTGTCCTGGAGTCCGCCGAACAGCAGCGCGGTCGGGCCGTCGCCCACGCCGCTGTAGTACTGCGTGGTCGCGTAGCCGCCGTTGAGGCTGCGCCAGCCCTTCCTCGTGGTCACCGTCTGCACGTTGTCGGTGACGAACACGCCGCCGTCGCACCCCACGTACACCCGCCGGTTGCTCTTGCCGTTGTAGCCGGGATCGGCGGTGATGAAGTGAACGTCGGGGTGGACCTGCTGCGTCAGGATATAGCCGTTGGCGATCGGCGCGAAGCTCTGGCCGCCGTTGACGCTGCGCAGCAGCTGGACGCCGCCGACCAGCACCAGGTTGGGATCGGTGGGAGACACCCAGACGGCGTTGCTGTACCAGTTGCCGTCGTTGCTCTGGCCGACCGGGTTCCACGAGCGGCCGCCATCCGTCGACTTCCAGACGTTGCCATCCTGGTTCGCGTAGGCGGTGGTGCCGTCGGAGGGCGCGTAGGCGATCTCGATGCGGGCCAGGCGATCCTCGACATCGGCCAGGGCGCTGGCGACGGTCCAGGTCGTGCCGCCGTCGCTCGAGAAGAGGATCTGATGAACCTGGCTGGCGCCCTGCTGCGACGCCAGCGCCTCGTTCGGCACCCGCGGGTTGAAGGCGACCTGCAGCGAGCGCGGGACGGTGCTCTGGGTCCACGTGTTGCCGCCGTCGGTCGAGCGGAAGATGCCGCCCTGGGTCGCGGCCAGAAGGGTGGAGGGATCCGCCGGCGAGACCGCGATCCGGTTCACGTCTCCCCAGGCCGCCGTGGCGCCGAGCTGCTGGAAGCTGGCGCCGCCATCGTGAGTGACGAAAATGCCGAGACCGGTCAGAGAGTCGCCGTTGAAGAAGCCCTCGCCGGTGCCGACGTAGAACGTGTCGGGATCGGTGGGATCGGCGGCCAGCGAGGACACCGCGAGGCTCGGGAGGAAATCGTTCACCGGTGCCCAGGACTTGCCGGAGTTCTGCGACACGAAGAGCCCGCCCGAGACCGATCCGGCCCACAGATGCGCCGGCTTGCGGGGATCGATCAGGATCGCCCGCGTGCGGCCGCCGACGTTGGAGGGGCCGCGGAAGGCCCAGTGGCCGCCGAGCCCGGCGGTCTTGGCCAGGCTGGCCGTGAAGTCGCTCCGCACCAGCCGCTCCCGTTGCGCGAGCGCCGCCGGCAGGCCTTCTCGCGGGATCCTGCCATGCTCGTCCCGCTCGATCCGCTGCCGCCAGAGGAAGGCGTCCATCGCTTCGTTGGCGTCGGGATGCCCGGAATGCCTGCGCCAGCGCCCCGGCAGGGCGATGGCCCCCCAGACTCCGAGGAGGATCGCGGCCAGAAGCAACAGAGCGAGCAGGGCGCGGCGGTCGAAAGCTGAGCGCTTCATCGAAAAACCTCCATTCCTGGTCCGAGCAAACTCCATTATAAGGAAAAAGCCCGGCCCGGCAAGGCGCTGGCAGCGACTGGCACTGCTCTTGCTCCCAGTACCGTCCAGAGGCAATTTGGCCTCACACCTGCCAGGAGTCCACCATGCAGATCGACAGCTTGCAGAAACTTTACGTGGAAGAGTTGCGGGATCTTCACAGCGCCGAGCGGCAGATCCTTCAGGCGCTCCCGAAAATGATCAAGGCCGCTTCGAGCCCCGATCTCAAGTCCGCCCTCCAGGAGCACCTGGAGATCACCAAGGAGCAGCTCGCCCGGCTCGATCAGATCTTCGAGAAGCTCGGCAAGAAGGGGACGGGCAAGAAGTGCAAAGGCATGGAGGGCGTGATCGCCGACGGCAAGGAGATCCTCGAGGAGGACATGGCTCCCGAGGTGCTCGACGCCGCGATCATCTCCGCCGCCCAGCACGTCGAGCATTACGAGATGGCCGGTTACGGCACCGTCCGCACCTACGCCGACCTGCTCGGCGACAAGGAGGCGATGAAGCTCCTCCAGACCACCCTGGACGAAGAGGGGGACGCCGACAAGAAGCTCACCGGGCTCGCCAAGAAGATCAACGTCGAAGCCGAGGCGCCCGTCGCCAGGTGAGCCTCCGGGCAAAGAAAAAGCCCGGCCGCGGCCGGGCTCTTTCAAGGCAAGGGAGTGGAGAAGCCTACGCCCCGACGCCCACCTCCGCCTCCTTCGGTTTGTCGGCGGGATTCTCGATCGCGATGGCGAGCTGGCCTTCCTTCATGCCGACCCGCAGCAGCGAGCCGTCGTGGACCTCGCCGGCGATCAGGGCGCGGGCGATGCGCGATTCCAGCTCGTGCTGGAGGAAGCGCTTGAGCGGACGGGCACCGTAAACGGGATCGAAGCCTTCGCGGGCCACGAACTCGCGGGCGGGCTCGCTCAGCTCCAGGCGGATGCCGCGGTCGATCAGGCGGCGGCGCAGGTCCTCGGTCAGCAGGTCGACGATCCGCTCGATCTCCTCCAGCCGGAGCGGCTTGAAGAGCACGATGTCGTCCACCCGGTTGAGGAACTCGGGGCGGAAATGGCTCCGCAGGTCGCGCATCACCGCGGCCCGGGCCGACTCGGTGATCTCGCCGTTGGCCGTCACCCCTTCGAGCAGGTGCACCGAGCCGATGTTCGAGGTCATGATGATCACGGTGTTCTTGAAGTCCACCGTGCGCCCCTGTGAGTCGGTCACCCGGCCGTCGTCGAGGATCTGGAGGAGCACGTTGAAGACGTCGCCGTGCGCCTTCTCGATTTCGTCGAAGAGGATGACGGTGTAGGGCTTGCGCCGCACCGCCTCGGTGAGCTGGCCCCCCTCCTCGTAGCCGACGTAGCCGGGCGGGGCGCCGATCAGCCGCGAGACGCTGTGCCGCTCCATGTACTCGCTCATGTCGATCCGGATCATGTTCTCTTCGCTGTCGAAGAGCGTCGCCGCCAGCGTCTTGGCAAGCTCGGTCTTGCCGACGCCGGTGGGGCCGAGGAAGATGAACGAGCCGATCGGACGCCGCGGGTCCTTGATTCCGGCGCGGGCGCGGATGACGGCGTCGGCCACCAGCCTGACCGCCTCGTCCTGGCCGACCACCCGGTTGTGGAGGAGCTCCTCCATGCGCAGCAGCTTGTCGCGCTCGCCCTCGACCAGGCGGGTCACCGGGATGCCGGTCCAACGCGAGACGATCTCGGCCACCTCCTCCTCGGTGACCTCCTCGCGCAGGAGCTGGCCGCCGGACTTCTGCTGCTCGCCGAGCTGGCGCTCCTTCTCCTTGATCTGCTTTTCGAGCTGCGGCAGCTTGCCGTACTTGAGTTCCGCGCTCTTGTTGAGGTCAATATTGGGATCATAACCACGCTCGGCCGCCTCGATCTCCTGGCGCACCTTCTCGATCTGGCCGCGCAGGGTGCGCACCTCCTCGATCGAGTTCTTCTCGGCCTCCCACTGCGCGCGCATGGCGTCGGCCTTCGACTTGAGGTCGGCCAGCTCGCGGCGCAGGGCCTCCAGCCGCTCCTGGCTCCCCTTGTCCTTCTCCTTCTTGAGGGCGGCCTCCTCGATCTCCAGCTGCATCACGCGGCGGGAGACCTCGTCGAGCTCCTGCGGCATCGAGTCGATCTCGGTGCGCAGCATGGCCGACGCCTCGTCGATCAGGTCGATCGCCTTGTCGGGCAGGAAGCGGTCGGTGATGTAGCGGTTGGAGAGCACCGCCGCGGCCACCAGGGCGTTGTCCTGGATGCGCACGCCGTGGTGCACCTCGAAGCGTTCGCGCAGGCCGCGGAGGATCGACACCGTGTCCTCGACCGTCGGCGGATCGACCGTCACGGGCTGGAAGCGCCGCTCCAGCGCCGCGTCCTTCTCGATGTTCTTGCGGTACTCGTCGAGCGTGGTGGCGCCGATGCAGTGCAGCTCGCCGCGGGCGAGCATCGGCTTCAGCAGGTTGCCGGCGTCGGGCGAGCCCTCGGTCTTGCCGGCGCCGACGATGGTGTGCAGCTCGTCGATGAACAGCAGGATCCGCCCCTCGCTCTGCTTGACCTCGTTGAGCACGGCCTTGAGCCGCTCCTCGAACTCGCCGCGGTACTTGGCGCCGGCGAGCAGCGAGCCCATGTCGAGCGAGAACACGGCGCGGTCCTTCAGCCACTCGGGGACGTCGCCGCGCACGATGCGTTGCGCCAGACCCTCGACGATGGCGGTCTTGCCGACGCCCGGCTCGCCGATCAGCACGGGGTTGTTCTTGGTCTTGCGCGACAGGATGCGGATCACCCGCCGGATCTCGGCGTCGCGGCCGATCACCGGATCGAGCTTGTTGCGCCGCGCCTCGGCGACCAGGTCGACGCCGTACTTCTCCAGCGCCTCGTAGGCCACCTCCGGCATGGCGCTGGTCACCCGCTGATTCCCCCGCACCGCCGTGAGGGCGGCGAGGAAGGCGTCGCGGGTGATGTTGAACTGCGCCAGCAGGCGCCCGAGCGGCGAGGAGGAGCCCTCGTCGATCATCGCCAGCAGCAGGTGCTCGACGGAGACGTACTCGTCCTTGAGCCGCTTGGCGGCGTCCTCGGCGCGCACCAGGATCTGCTGCAACGCCTTGGTGAGATAGATCTTGCCCGCCTCGACGCCGGGGCCGGAGACCCGCGGCCGGCGCTCCAGCGCTCGCTCGACCTCGGCCTTGAGCGCCTCGGTGGGCACCTCCATGCGCCCGAGCAGCCGCGGGATCAACCCTTCCGGCTGCTCCAGCAGGGCGAGGAGAAGGTGCTCGCCGTCGACCTCCTGGTGGCCGTAGCGCAACGCTTTCGTCTGGGCGCTCTGCAGCGCCTCCTGGGACTTCTGGGTCATCCGGTTCAAATCCATGGTGTTTTGCCCTCGCTTCGAGCCCTCCGGTCTTGAATTTGTAGGGGCGGCCCTATGTGGCCGCCCTGGGCGGGGGGCTGGGATTTTCCCCCATACAGGGCGGCCACATAGGGCCGCCCCTACAGAACCGTGGGCGAACTGCCTCTCAAGCTTCTACTTTCTCTTCGGTCTCTTCCTCTTCCACGACCGGCTCGGCGGCCTCCGCGGCGAGCTCCTTGTAGAGCTCGATCTCGCGGGCGCTCAGCGTCTCGGGGATCACGATCCGGATCTCCGCGAGAAGGTCGCCCTTGCCGCCGCCCGACTGCGCCAGGCCGCGCTCCCGCAGGCGGATCTTGCGGCCGGAGGAGGAGCGGGCCGGAATGCGCACCCGCACGGTGCCGCCCGGAGTCTCGACGTCGGCCTCGCCGCCCAGCACCGCTTCCGGCGGGGTGATCGCGACGTAGGTCAGGATGTCGGAGCCCTCGATGCGGAAGCGGGGGTCGGGCGCGATCTCGACCTTCAGCAGGAGATCGCCCGCCGGGCCGCCGCCCATGCCCTCGGCGCCCTGGCCGGCCAGGCGGATCTTCTGTCCGGGCCGCACTCCGGCCGGAATCCGGATCGTGAGCGTCTTGCGCTGGCCGGTGTTCGGATCGGAGATCGCGATCTCCCGCGAGCCGCCGCGGACCGCCTCCTCGATCCCGAGAGTGATCGTCGCCTCGGAGTCGCCGCCCGCCTGGGGAACGCCGCCGAAGCCCGCGCCACCGAAGCCCGGCGCGCCACCGCGCCGCCGTCCGCCCGGACCGTTGGCGCCGAACAGCATCTCGAAAAAGTCGCTGAACCCCGCGCCGCCGCCCCCCTGGAAGTCCCGGAAGTCGAAGCCGCCCCCGCCGCCAAACCCTTCGTAGCCCGGCGGCGGCCCCCCCGTACGGTTCCAATTGGAGCCGAACTGGTCGTACTTCTTGCGCTTGTCCGCGTCCTTCAGGACCTCATAGGCCTCGCCGATCTCCTTGAACTTGACCTCGGCCTGCGGGTCCTTGTTGACGTCCGGATGGTACTTGCGCGCCATCTTCCGGTACGCCTTCTGGATCTCCTCCTGGGGTGCGTCCTTCTTGACCCCCAGCGATGCGTAGTAGTCCTTGTAGTCCAATCGTCTCCCTCCAGGCCGAGAACTTGAGTGCCCGATCATAGATTGAGTGATCGGTACTCACATCATAGAACGGCAGGGGGCGGTTTTCCATTCCCATCAACGAAAAAAGCGCGGCCGGAGCCGCGCCTTCTGCTGGAGGCCTGGAAGGGAGGGGGGCGGCTTACGGGGCGTCGAGGCCGAAGTGGTTGTAATTCTTGGCGATGAAGGCCTTCCACTTGTCGGGAACCTCCTCCGCCGGGTAGATCGCTTCGACCGGGCAGGCGTCGACGCAGAGCCCGCAGTCGATGCACTCCTCCGGGTGGATATAGAGCATTTCCCAGTCCTCTTTCTTGCCGTAGATGCAATCGACCGGGCAGACGTCGACGCAGGCCGAATCCTTCACTCCGATGCATGGTTCCGTGATGATGTGGGTCATTCCAGGCCCCTCCTTTTGGCGGCCGATCGTATGCGAGTTGGCCCTTCCTTACTGAAGCCCTTCCGTGGTGAAGATTATAGCTCTGCCGCTCTCGATTGAAACCCGGACCGGCCATCCGCTCAAGCCAGGAACCGCCGCGGCGAGAAGTCCGGGATCTCGCTCTCGTTCGCGCTCAGCGCCAGCCGCTCCACCTGCCGCGCCGTCCAGGGGGCGAGGAGGATGCCGTTGCGGTAGTGACCGGTGGCGGCGAGCGCGGGCCAGCCCGGGAGCCGCCCCAGGATCGGCAGATCGTCCGGCGTGCCCGGCCGCAGGCCGGCCCAGACGGTCTCCAGGCGGGCGTGGCCGATGTCGGGGAAGAGGCGGCGGGCGAAGGCGAGGAGATCCTCGATCCCGTCGACCGTGTTGTGCTTGTCGAAGCCCGACTCCTCGACGGTGGCGCCGACCAGCAGCCCGGTGGCGCCGCGGCGCACGACGTAGAGATCACCCTGGCGGAGGGTGCCGCGCCAGGGCCATTCGACGCCGCCCAGCAGCACCATCTGGCCGCGCACGGGGCGCAGGGGGAGGGGAGGGAGGCCTGGAATCCCGCCGCTCCAGGCGCCGGCGGCGAGCACCAGCAGCCGCGCCTCCTTGCGCCAGTGATGGCCGTGGACCAGCACCGTTCCCTGCGGGTGGCGGCGCTCGACCTGCACGACCTCGCTGTCATAGTGGATCGGCACCTCCAGCTTCCGCAGGCTCTGGGTGAGCACGGCGCAGAGCTGGACGTTGTCCACGCGGTGCTCGTCCGGCAGATGGACGGCCCGGCGGACCTTGGCGGTAATCTCCGGCACCCAGTGGCGCAGCGCCGGAATCTCCACCTCGTCGACCTGTTCGCCGAGCTCGCGCGCGGCGCGGACGATGCGCTCGATCCTGGCGTCGTCCTCCTCGTTCAAGGCGACCATCAGGCAGCCGCTGGTGTCGTAGTCGACCGACAGGCCGGTCTCGCCTTCCAGCGCCGCCACCCAGGGGCCCCAGAGGTCGCGGGAGGCGCGGCAGGCGTCGAGGAACGGGCCGGAAGCCGTGGATTCGCTGAGCGGCGAGAGCATGCCGGCCGCGGCCAGCGAGGCCTCGGCGCCGTGCGGCAGCCGCTCGACGACCTCCACCCGCAGCCCCCGCAGCGCGAGCTGGCGGGCGGCCGCCAGCCCGATGATGCCGCCGCCGAGGACCAGGACGTCGGAGTGGGTCACGAGCCGGCCGCTTCCTCCGCGAAGGCGGCGTCGAAGGCTTCGAGGGTGGCGGCGATCTCGGCCTCGCCGTGAGCGGTGGAGAGGAACATCGTCTCGTAGGGCGAGGGGGGGAGGTGGACGCCGCGGTCGAGCAGCTTGTGGAAGACGCGCGAGAAGCGCGGCCGATCGGTGGCCGTGACGTCCTCCATGCGGTGGATCGGACCGGCCGTGAAGAAGAGGCCGAGCATCGAGCCCTGGCGCTCCACGCGGCAGGGGATGCCGTGACGCCGGCCGGCGGCTTCGATGCCATCCTGCAGCCGCGCGCCGGCGGCTTCGAGCGCGTCGTACGGGCAAGGGTCGTCCTTGCCGAGCTCGGCGAGCGCCGCGCGGCCGGCGGCGACCGCCAGCGGGTTCCCGGAGAGCGTGCCGGCCTGATAGACGGGGCCGGCGGGAGCGATCCTGCTCATCAGGTCGCGCCGCCCGGCGTAGGCCGCGAGCGGCAGGCCGCCGCCGATCACTTTGCCGAGCGTCGTGAGGTCGGGCCGCACGTCGAGCACGCCCTGCGCGCTCCCCCAGCCGACGCGGAAGCCGGTCATCACCTCGTCGAAGATCAGGATCGCGCCGTGGCGGTCGCAGAGCGCGCGCAGCCCCGCGAGGAAGCCGGGGACGGGAGGCACCAGGTTCATGTTGCCGGCGATCGGCTCGACGATGATCGCGGCGATCGCGTCGCCTTCCCGCGCGAACAGCCGCTCGGCGGCGTCCAGGTCGTTGTAGGGCGCGAGCAGGGTGTCGGCGACCACGGCCGCCGGCACGCCCGGCGAGGAGGGCACGCCGATCGTCGCCGCGCCCGAGCCGGCGGCGATCAGGAAGGGGTCGGCATGGCCGTGATAGCACCCCTCGAACTTGAGGAACTTCTCGCGACCGGTCGCCGCGCGGGCGAGCCGCAGGGCCGACATCGTGGCCTCGGTGCCGGAGTTGACCAGGCGCACCATGTCGACACCGGGGAGGGCGGCGGCGATGGTCTCGGCGATCTCCACCTCCGCCAGCGTCGGCGCGCCGAACGCCGTGCCGCGGCCGAGCGCCTCCGCGATCGCCGCCACGATGGCGGGATGGCGGTGGCCGAGGATGTGCGGGCCGTAGCCGCCGATGTAGTCGATGTAGCGCCGGCCGTCCTCGCCTTCGAGCCAGGCCCCCTGCGCCGAGCGCACGAAGACCGGCGTGCCGCCGACGCCGCGGAACGCGCGCACGGGGGAGCTGACGCCGCCGGGGAGGATCTTTTCGGCGCGGGCCATCAGGTCAGCCAAGGAAGTCATTGGAGGCCTCCTCCATTCCGCCCGGGATTGAAATCCCGGGCTACCAACGGCCGTCCCGTCCGGGACTTCCAAAACAAAAGCGAGCAGTTCTTCCTTAGCCCCGGGCAGGGGCGATCGTCGGTAGCCCGGGATTTCAATCCCGGGCGGGCCGGGCGGACCGCTGCGCGGCGTGGCGGTACGGCGAGCCCCCTCATTCCGCCCACCCCGCGCCCAGCAGCCGCGCCGCGTCGCGGGCCGCGTAGGTGATGATCAGGTCGGCGCCGGCGCGGCGGATGGCGAGCAGGGTTTCCATCATCACGCGATCGTAGTCGATCCAGCCGCGCTCGGCCGCCGCCTTGAGCATCGCGTACTCGCCGCTGACGTGGTAGGCGGCGAGCGGCAGGTCGAAGCGGCGGCGGAGCTCCGCCAGGATGTCCAGATAGGCGACGGCCGGCTTGACCATCAGCATGTCCGCCCCCTCCTCGACGTCGAGCGCCGCCTCGCGCATCGCCTCGCGGGCGTTCGCCGCGTCCATCTGGTAGGCGCGGCGGTCGCCGAACTGCGGCGTCGACTCGGCGGCCTCGCGGAAGGGACCGTAGAAGCCGCTGGCGAACTTGACGGCGTAGGAGAGGATCGGCACCGCCGAATGGCCGCCGGCGTCGAGCGCCTTACGGATCGCGCCCACCCGGCCGTCCATCATGTCCGACGGCGCGATGATGTCCGCACCGGCCTCGGCGAGCGACACCGACTGGCGGGCGAGGTTGACCAGCGTCTCGTCGTTGTCGACCTCCTCGCCGTGCAGCACGCCGCAGTGGCCGTGGTCGGTGTACTCGCAGAAACAGACGTCGACGATCTTCACCAGCCCCGGCACCTCGGCGGCGAGGGCGCGCAGGGCCCGCTGGACGATACCGTCCGGCGACCAGGAAGCGCTCCCCACCGCGTCCTTGTACTCCGGCAGGCCGAAGAGGAGCACGCTGCGGATCCCCTCGGCGAACGCCTGGCGGGAGGTCTCGACGATCTGGTCGACCGAGTGCTGGAACACTCCGGGCATCGAGGAGATGGGCTTCGCCACGCCTTCGCCAGGGCAGGCGAAGAGGGGGAGCGCCAGCTGATCCGGAGAGAGCCGGGTCTCCCGCACGAGGCGGCGGAGGGCAGGGGTGCGACGGAAGCGGCGGAGCCGGGTTTCAGGAAATGCCATGGCGTCCAGGTTTGTATCGCGGCGGAAGGGTGGAACGCAACGCCCCCGAAGGGTGAGGAGACCCACCCCGCACCGGCGGGGTGGGGGGGAGAAGCCTCAGGTCGTCGTGCAGATGATCCCGACGGAGACACAGTTGGCGACGGTGGGCTGGCAGATGGTGGCGAAACAGGTCCCTTGCTGGGAGAGGCCGCCCAGCGCCTCCCGCATCTTCGCGTCCTCCAGGCTTCTCAGCGTTTCCCGGTTGAGAGCCAGTTTCCGCATCGTTCTCTTCATAGATTCCTCCAGTCTGAGAAGTGGGCCCCACCCCGCGCGGCCGCGGAGTGGGGGAATGCGATCAGTGGGTACAGACTGTGGCGGCGCCGCTGCAGACGGCGGCGCCGCTGCAGTTGAAGCAGCTGGGGGCGGTGCTGATGCACGACCCGTTCACCAGGGTGCAGTCGACCTGGGTGACGGCGCCGCCCGCCACTTGGCGGATCGCACCCTCCTCGAGGCTCCGGAGCGTCTCACGATTGAGGGCGAGTCTCTTCGACGATTTCCGCATAGATTTCTCCATTCCGGGCTGAAAGGCCCGAGTTATCCGTCCATTTCTAGGGGTGCGAGGTGTGGCAGGAAACGGGACCCTCTGGCCGCTCGCCCCTTTGCGGAGGGATCGGGTATAGTTATGCCGCTCTGCGGCAATCGCCGTTGGAGATTCTGGATGGTGGGTCTTTATGAATCCAATCGCGAATCCGATCGAACAGCTTTCGCGACGCCAGCTCGTGGTGGTCACCGGCAAGGGGGGCGTCGGCAA
>DATBAW010000074.1:0-5675 GCA_036271335.1 Thermoanaerobaculia bacterium | reverse complement strand
GCCACCCGCCCATCCTTGACGACCAGCGCCGGCTTCTCGATCACCGAGATGTCGGCCAGCGGATCGCCCTTGACGGCTACCAGGTCCGCCAAGTAACCCGGCGCGATCCTGCCCAGCTCCTTGTCCTTGCGGAGGACGATCGCCGCAATGGCGGTCGCGGCGCGCAGGGCTTCCTTCGGCGACATGCCGTAGGCGACCATCAACTCAAGCTCACGGGCGTTCTTGCCGTGAGCGAAGACGCCGACGTCGCTACCGTTGGCGATCGTCACTCCCGATTTCATGGCGCGGGCGAACATGGCGCGGGCTTCCTTGACGCGCGCCGGCTCAGGCTCTCCAGGCTTCCAGCCGGCATAGCGGGAGACCGCTTCGGACGCGGCGAGGGTGGGGATGAGGGCGACGCCTTTCTGTTTCATCAGGGCCAGGAGCTCGTCCGTGACGTTCGTGCCGTGCTCGATGGTCGACACGCCGGCGAGCACGGCGCGACGGATCCCCTCTTCGGTATAGGCGTGAGCGGCGACCTGCAGCCCGGCGCTTCGCGCCTCGTCCACGGCGGCGGCCATCTCCTCCTGGGTGAAGGTGGGGGTCGTGACGCCGGGGCGGCGGCGGTAGTCGGCGTAGACCTTGATCCAGTCGGCTCCGGCGGCGATCTGCTCGCGGACGGCCTTGCGCATCTCGACGGGCCCGTCGACCACCTGCGCGCCCTTCGGGATCTCCCAGCGAGGATCGAAGCCGGACGGACCGTAGGAGCCCGTAGCGACGATCGCCCGGGTGGCGGCGAAGACGCGCGGTCCCGGGATCATCCCCTGCGCGATGGCATCCCGCAGCGAGACGTCGGCGAAGCCGGCGCCCTCGGTCCCGAGATCGCGGACGGTGGTGAAGCCCGCTTCCAGCGTGGCCTTGGCGGCTACGACGGCGCGGATCGTTCGCAGCTCCAGCGGCTCTTTCAGCACCTGATCGTCCCAGGGGGTCTCGTCGTAGGGGTGGAGGAGGAGATGCGAGTGCATCTCGATCAGGCCGGGGATCAGCGTCAGTCCGGCGAGGTCGATCTTCTGGGTTCCCGCGGGGGCCTGGAGAGTGCCGGCGGCGCCAATCATGGCGATGAGGCCGTTTTCGATCAGCACGTCCTGGCCGTCGAGCAGGTGATCGCCGCTGGGGTCGAGGATCCGCGCGCCGGTCAGCAGCAGCGGAGCGGAAGCCGGCGCCGCGGCGAACGCCAGGGCGGCTCCGAGCAGGAGGAGCACGGCGGCCAAAATCGTCCTCAGCTTCAATGGTAGCCGGCTCCCGGGTAGAGCAGGTTGAGCGCCACCGTCTGCAGCGGGTCGGAGATGGCGGGGAAGATCCGCCAGGCCGCGAGCAGGCCGATCATCGAGAACATCGGCTGGCGCAGGAGGTTGTGGAAGCTCCTTGCCATGTCGTCGCTCATGAAGCCCGGCAGGATGGCGCTGCCGTCGAGCGGCGGCAGGGGGAGCAGGTTGAAGGTGAAGAGGAGGAGGTTGAGCGAGAAGAGGATCGAGAGGGGCATCACGGCGCCCGCCGCCCAGCTCCCCGCCGTCGCGGCGGTGACCGCGGTGAAGTTGGCGCTGTCGGGAGCGTAGAAGACGCCGCTCCAGACGCCGGCGCGGATCAGCAAGCCGGAGACGATCACCAGCAGGAGGTTGGCCGCCGGCCCCGCCGCCGCCATCAGCGCCGCCCGCTTCGGATAGCGGTGGGCCCAGAGCGGATCGTAGGGAGCGCTCGCCCAGCCCATCATCCAGTGGCTGGCGATGAAGGAGACGATGGGGACCAGGACCATCCCCACCGGCGCCCGGCGGATGTGCGGGATGGGGTTGAGCGAGACCTGCCCCCCCTCGTAGGCGGTGGGATCGCCGAGCTTCAGGGCCGCGAGGGCGTGGCCGGCCTCGTGGAGCGTGGTCGAGAAGAGGAAGACCACGAACCAGGTGAGGCCTTCGATGAGGAGCTGAGGGTTCACGCCCGGCTCAGGTACTTGTTCTCGCGCGTGTCGATGATGATCTTGGTCCCCACTTCGAGGAAGGGGGGCACCATCACCGTCAGGCCGGTCTCCATCTTGGCTGGCTTGTAGGAGGCGCTGGCGGTGGCCCCCTTCATGCTCGGCTCGGTGTCCACGACTTCGAGGGTGACCGTGTTCGGCAGCTCGATGCCCACCGCCTTCTCGTCGTAGAAGTCGATCTGGATGACGGTGTTGGGGAGCAGATAGAGCATGGAATCGCCCAGGACCTCGTCCTCGAGCGTGATCTGCTCGTAGCTGTCCTGGTTCATGAAGTGATGGCCGGAGGGATCCGAGTAGAGGTACTCCATCGGCTGGGTGTCGAGGATCGCCCGCTCGACCTTCTCGGTGGAGCTGAAGCGGTGCTCGAAGCTGTTGCCGTTGCGCAGGTTGCGCATCTTGGCCTGGACGAAGCCGCGCAGGTTCCCCGGCGTGACGTGGTGCGAGGTCATCACCCGGCAGATGTCCTTTTCGAACAGGATGCACATGCCGGTGCGTAGTTGCGACGCTTGAATCAAGGTTGGATCTCCCGTGAATGGTCTTTGGAGTGACGGCGCCAGGGCGCCCTGTAGCGAGGATTGTACCGCGTCGAGCCGTGTAGGGGCGCAGCATGCTGCGCCCCTACGGGTTCCAGCTCCTACTCGTGCTCCTCCTGGCGATGCTTCTGGGCCTCGGCGACGAGCTTGTCCTGCACCAGCTTGGGGACCTCTTCGTAGTGCGAGAACTCCATGTGGAAGCTCGATCTCCCCTGGGTCATGGCGCGCAGGATGCGGTCGTAGTCGAGCATCTCGGACATCGGCACCAGGGCCTTGATGACCTGGCTGCCGTTGTCGGCGTCCATCCCCTGCGGGCGGCCGCGGCGATGCGACAGGTCGCCCATGATGTCGCCGGTGAACTCCTCGGAGGTGTTGATGTCGACTTTCATGACTGGCTCGAGGATGGTCGGCTTGGCGTTCGCCATGGCGTCCTTGAAGGCCAGCGAGCCGGCGATCTTGAACGCCATTTCCGACGAGTCGACGTCGTGGTACTGGCCGTCGAGCAGCCGCACCTTGAAGTCGACCATCGGGTAGCCGGCGAGGAAGCCGCGGCGGCGGGCTTCCTGGATCCCCTTCTCGACCGCCGGGCGGTAGTTGTGCGGGATGGCGCCGCCGAAGATCTCATCGGCGAAGCTGAAGTCCTCGCCGCGAGCCAGCGGCTCGACCTTGATCTTGCAGTCGGCGAACTGGCCGCGGCCGCCGGTCTGCTTCTTGTGCCGGCCGTGCCCGTCGGCGGGCTTCAGGATCGTCTCGCGGTAGGGCACCTTGGGCGGATGCAGGAGGACGTCGACGTGGAAGCGGTGCTTGAGCTTGGCGACCGCGATCTCGATGTGGAGCTGGCCGTTGCCGGAGAGCAGGTGATCGTGGCTCTCGGGGTCGCGCCCGGCGTGGAGGGCGATGTCCTCGTCCATCAGCCGGTGCAGGGCGTCGCCGATCTTCTCCTCGTCTCCCTTGGACTTGGGCTCGACGGCGAAGGCCATGGCGGCCTCGGGGACGCGGATCCAGCCGAGCTTCACCGGCTTCTCCTTGGAACAGAGGGTGTCGCCGGTGGCGGTGATCTTGAGCTTGGCGACGCCGCCGATGTCGCCGGCGATCAGGCGCGGCACGTTCCCCCCCTGCTTGCCCTCGACGGCGATCAGGTGGCCGAGCCGCTCGGCCTCCTCGGCGCGGCTGTTCCAGATGTTGGTGTCGGCGTTCAGGGTCCCAGAGACGACGCGCAGCAGCGAGATCTTGCCGGTGAAGGGGTCGGAGAGGGTCTTGAAGACCAGCACCGCCAGTGGACCCGACGGATCGGCGGCGAGCGGCATGTCCTCGCCGCCGACGTTCTGCGCCGGAAAGGGGGCGCGGTCGGCGGGGGAGGGGAGGAGGGAGAGCGTGAGGTCGAGCAGCGTCGAGGGGCCGATGCCGTGGTTGGCGGCGGTCAGGGTCAGCGGGAAGATTTGGCGGCGGGCGACGGCGCGGCGCAGCGCCGTCACCAGGTCCTCCTGCGGGATCGTGCCGTTCTCGAAGAACCCTTCCATCAGCCGGTCGTCGGTCTCGGCGACCGCCTCGATCAGGCGCGCCCGGTGGGATTCCACCTCGTCGGCGAGGCCGGCGGGGATCTCGGCCGGCGTGGCCTTGCCGTTGCCGTCGCGGGTGAACTGGTAGGCCTTGAGGCTCACCAGGTCGACGACGCCGGTGAAGCCCGCCTCCTGGCCGATCGGGATCTGGACCGGCAGCACGCCGCGGCCGAAGCGCTTCTGCAGCCCCTCGAGGGCGCGGCCGAAATCGGCCCGCTCGCGGTCCATCTTGGTGAGGTTGACCAGGACCGGCAGCTCGAACCCGGCCGCCGCTTCCCAGACGCGCTCGGTGTTGACCTCGACGCCGGCGACGCCGTTGACGCAGAGGATGGCCGCGTCGGCGGCGCGCAGACCCTGCTGGGTCTCGCTGAAGAAAATGCCGTAGCCGGGACAGTCGAGGAGGTTGATCTTGTGCTGCTGCCAGGGGACGAAGCAGGCCGCGAGGCCGATCGAGATCTTGCGCTCGACCTCCTCATGATCGAAGTCGGTCAGGGTGTTGCCGTCCTCGACGCGGTGCAGGCGGGTCGTCACCCCTCCGGCGTACAACAGGGCGCTCACGAGCGTGGTCTTGCCGGTGTCGTTGTGCCCCGCAACGGCAACGTTTCGAAGTTTCTCCGGGCTATCCACCTGCATAGTCGGAACCTCCTTCAAAAGATCAAGGGGCGCAAATATACCACAGGGCGCGGCGCCCGGCGGGCCGCGGGATTTTTCCCTAACTATCAAGAAGGACTGCTATTTACCCGCATTCCGGTTTGACTTCGGCGGCCGGGCCGTCCTAGAATGCCGACGCGGAAAGCGCGCTCCTGCCATGCTCCCCCTCACCCCGACCAAGCTTGGCCGTTACGAAATCGTCGAAGAGATCGGCAAGGGGGCCATGGGCGTGGTCTTCCTGGCCCGCGATCCTCTCATCGGCCGCCTCGTCGCGCTCAAGACGTTCCGCATCGGCTACTCCGTCAAAGACCAGGAGATGGAGCAGTTCCGCATCCGCTTCATGCGGGAGGCGCAGAGCGCCGGCATCCTCACCCATCCCAACATCGTCACCATCCACGACGTGGTCGAGGCGAGCGACGACGGGCTCGCCTTCATCGCCATGGAGTACGTGCGCGGCACCAACCTGAAGCTGATGCTCCAGGGGGAGCAACCGCTGTCGCTGGCCGGGGTGCTCGACGTCATCGCCCAGGTCGGCGACGCGCTCGACTACGCGCACGCCAACCGGGTGGTGCACCGCGACGTCAAGCCGGCGAACATCCTGATCACCACCGACAACAAGGTGAAGATCACCGACTTCGGTATCGCCCGGCTCGACAGCTCGAACCTCACCCAGGAGGGGCAGCTGCTCGGCACCCCCAACTACATGGCGCCCGAGCAGATCCAGGGGCGGGAGGTCGACCACCGGGCCGACCTCTTCTCGCTCGGCGTCGTGCTCTACGAGATGCTCACCCGCCACAAGCCGTTCCAGGGCGAGAACCTGACGGTGGTGAGCCACCGCATCGTCTACGACCACTTCACGCCGTTGCGCGACTACGTCCGCGACCTGCCGCCGGGGGTCGACCGCATCCTCGGCCGGGCGCTCGA
>DATBAW010000073.1:0-10785 GCA_036271335.1 Thermoanaerobaculia bacterium | reverse complement strand
TGCTGGACCGCGAGCGGGTCACCGTGCTCAACCAGACCCCCTCCGCCTTTGCCCAGATCGCGCGGACGGAGGCGGCGTTGCCGGACCTGCGGCTGGTGATCTTCGGCGGCGAGGCGCTCGATCCGGCCAGCCTGGAGCCCTGGTTCGCGCGCCGTGGCGACGAGCGGCCACGGCTGGTCAACATGTACGGGATCACCGAGACGACGGTCCACGTCACCTATCGGCCGCTGCGAGCGACAGACACCCGCAGCGTCATCGGAGTGCCCATTCCTGACCTGTCGCTCGCCGTAATGGACCGGCATTTCAGTCCGGCCCCCATCGGCGTGCCGGGCGAGTTGGTGGTCGGCGGCGCCGGGCTGGCCAGAGGCTATCTGGGCCGTCCCGGGCTGACCGCGGAGCGCTTCGTTCCAGACCCGGTCGGCGGCCGGCCAGGAGCGCGGCTCTATCGCTCGGGCGACCTGGGGCGATTCCTGCCCAACGGTGACGTGGAGTACCTCGGCCGCCTGGATCACCAGGTGAAGATCCACGGCTTCCGCATCGAGGTGGGAGAGATCGAGGCGGCGTTGGCGGCACTGGCAGGAGTCCGCCAGGCGGTGGTGACGGTGCGGGATGACTCCGGCGACCGTCGGCTCGTCGCCTATGTGGTCTGCGATGCCGGCGACGTTTCCAGCGAGGAGCTGCGCCGGTCGCTCCGCGAGCAACTGCCGGACTACATGGTGCCGGCCGCCTTCGTGACGCTCGAAGCGCTGCCTCTGACGGCCAACGGCAAAGTGGATCGCAAGGCCCTGCCGGCCCCGGACCAGCCCGGCGCGAGAGACTACGTGGCATCCCGCACCCGCGAGGAGGAGATCCTGGCGACGGTCTGGGCGCAGGTCCTGCGTCTGCCTCGCGTGGGGGTGGACGACAACTTCTTCGAGCTCGGCGGCGATTCCATCCTCTCCGTCCAGATCGCGGCCCGGGCGCGACAGGCCGGCCTGCTCCTCACCACGCGGCAGGTCTTCGAGCACCAGACCGTGGCCGAGCTCGCCCGCCACGCCACGACCGCGGAGACGACCGTCGACTTCCCCAGGGCCGGGCTCGACGGGCACCGGTTCAACCAGCTGGCATCGCGGCTCGACCTGAAGGACGTCACCGACCTCTTCCCTCTCTCGCCCGCCCAGAGCGGCATGCTGTTCCACAGCCTGATGGACCCGGAGTCCGGGGTCTACGTCACCCAGGTCGCCTGCACCCTGGCGGCGGATCTCGAGCCCGGGCGGTTCCGGCAAGCCTGGGAAAAGCTCGTCGAACGCCACGAGGTGCTGCGCACGGCCTTTCTCTGGGACGGCCTCGACGAGCCCCTGCAAGCCGTCCACAAGCAGGTCTCCCTTCCCTGGCAGGAGCTGGACTGGCGCGGCCTCTTCACGGTGGAGCGGGAGCGCCGCTTCGAGGAGCTGAGGCTGCGCGACCGGCAGGCCCCCCTCCCCTTGAACCAAGCGCCGCTGATGCGCTTCTCCCTCATTCGTCTCGACGGCGGGGTGGAATTCCTCTGGACCTTCCACCACCTGCTGCTGGACGGCTGGTCGCTCCCCCTCCTGTTCCAGGAGCTGGCCGCCGTCTACCCGGCGCTACGGGAGGAGCGGCCGGCGACCTTGCCGCCGGCGAGGCCGTTCAGCGAGTACATCGGCTGGCTCCGGAGCCAGGACCTGTCGCGGGCCGAGCCCTTCTGGCGCGAGGAGCTGGCGGGGTTCGCCGCTCCCAATTCCCTCGGCATCCTCGGTACCACCTCCCGGGGGATGGAGCGGGATTCCGGTGACACCGAGCACGGCATCCGGCTCTCCCGCAAGGTCACCTCGCGGCTCCAGGCCCTGGCGGCGCAGCACAAGCTGACCCTGCCGGCCATCACCCTCGGTGCCTGGGCCCTGCTCGTCAGCCGTTACAGCGGGCAGGAAGACGTGGTCTTCGGCAGCGCGGTCTCCGGCCGTCCGGCCGCTCTGCCCGGGGTCGAAACCATGGTCGGCATGTTCATCAACACCCTGCCGGTGCGGGTGCGGGTGAACGGCGCCGAGCCCCTCCTGGCTTGGCTGCAAAGCCTCCAGGAGCGCCAGCTCGCCCGCCAGGAGTTCGAGCACACCCCCCTGGCCGAGATTCAGCGCTGGAGCGAGGTAGCCGCCGGCTCGCCGCTGTTCGAGACGCTCTACGTCTTCGAGAACTACCCCAACGCAACGGCCGCCACGGACGGCGGTCCCGGCGGTCTGGGGCTCGGCAACCTGCGCAGCTTCGAGAGCACCAACTACCCCCTCACCTTGACCCTCACGGCGGCGGACCAGGTCTCCCTGCACCTGGCGGCGGACCTCGCCCGCGTCGAGGCGGATGCGGCGCCACGCCTCCTCCAGCACCTCGCCACCCTGCTCGCCGGAATGGCGGAAGAGGCGCCGCGCCGCATCGGCGATCTCAACCTGCTCACCGCCCCCGAAATGCAGCAGATGCTGGGTGAGTGGAACGACACGCGGATCGAGGGGCTCACGGAAGGTTGCCTGCACCAGGACGTCGCGGCGCAGGCGGCGCGGGCACCCTTCGCCGTCGCCGTCGAAACGGGGAGCGAGCGCTGGACCTATCGTCGCCTGATCGGCAGCGCCCGGCTTCTCGCGCGCCACCTGCGGGAGCTGGGCGTCGGCCCGGATTCGATCGTCGGCCTCTGCTCGGAGCGCTCGCCGGCCATGGTCGTGGGCATGCTGGCCGTCCTCGAGGCCGGCGGCGCCTGGCTGCCGCTCGATCCCGGCAATCCAACCGAGCGGCTGGCCTTCATGCTCGAGGACGCGGAGGTTCGGGTCCTGTTGACCCAGGAGCCCCTCCTCGCGAGATTGCCGGCCGGGGGCCGCGACGTGGTCCTCCTGGATGCGCGCTGGGATGCCGGGGAGGACCTGGGGGAGCCTCTGGGAACCGGGGCGACCGCCGGCAATCTGGCGTACGTCATCTATACCTCGGGCTCGACCGGCCAGCCGAAAGGGGTGATGGTGACGCACCGGGGAATCTGCAACCGGCTGCGCTGGGCGAAGCAGGCCTACGGGCTCGGCGAGCGGGACGCGTTCCTCCAGAAGGCCTCGATCGGTTTCGACGTTTCGGTGTGGGAATGCTTCTCTCCCCTCTCCACCGGGGGACGTCTGGTCCTGGCCGAGCCGGGCCGGCAGGGCGACGGCGAGTACCTGGCTCGGGCCATCCGCGAGCATGGCGTCACCTTCGTCGACTTCGTCCCGTCCATGCTGGCCGCGTTCCTCGCCGAGGAGGACGTCGAGACCTGCGTCTCGTTGCGCCAGATCACCGTCGGCGGCGAGGCGGTCACCCCCGAGCTGCGCGACCGGCTGCTGGCACGCCTGCCCATCGCCGTGGACAACTCCTACGGGCCGACCGAGATCACAATCGACACGACGCGCGGGGTCTGCGCGCCCGGGCAGCCGGCGCGTTGCGTACCGATCGGCCGCCCGATCGGCAACAGCCGGCTGTATGCCGTGGATCGCGAGCTGCGGCCGGTGCCGGTCGGGGTGGCCGGCGAGCTGCTGGTTGGAGGAGCAGGTGTCTCGCGCGGCTATCTGCGCCGGCCCGGCCTGACCGCCGAGCGTTTCGTTCCCGACCCATTTGGCGGAGAACGCGGCGAGCTTGGCGACCGGTTGTACCGCACGGGCGACCTCGTGCGCTGGCTGCCCGACGGCTCCCTCGACTTCCTGGGCCGCCTGGACCATCAGGTCAAGGTGCGCGGCTTCCGCATCGAGCTGGGAGAGATCGAGGCGGCGCTGGCCGCCCTGCCCGGAGTCCGCGAGGCGGTCGTGCTGGCTCGCTCGGACCGCTCGCCGGACGCCCTGCGGCTGATCGCCTACGTCACCGGCGAGGCCACGGCCGAAACGCTGCGCAAGGCCTTACGCGAGCGGCTGCCGGACTACATGGTGCCGGCGGCGTTCGTGATGCTGGCGGCGCTGCCCCTCACGGCCAACGAGAAGGTGGACCGCAAGGCCCTGTCGGCGCTGGAGACCGAGCAGCCCGGCGCCATGGATGCGTATGCGGCACCGCGCACCCGCGAGGAGGAGATCCTGGCGACGGTCTGGGCGCAGGTTCTGCGCCTGCCGCGCGTGGGGGTGGACGACAACTTCTTCGAGCTCGGCGGCGATTCCATCCTCTCCGTCCAGATCGTGGCCCGGGCGCGGCAGGCCGGCCTGCTCTTCACCGTGCGCGAGCTCTTCGAGCACCAGACCGTGGCCGGGCTCGCCCGCCACGCGACGGCCACAGACCCCATGGGAGATGCCTTTGCCGGGCAAGGGCCGGTGTCCGGCGAGGTGCCGCTCACCCCGATCCAGCGCTGGTTCTTCGAGCAGGCCTTCGCGGACCCGCACCATTTCAACCACGCCCTGCTGCTGGAGCCCCGGGAAACCTTGAGCCCCATCGCCCTGAACAAGGCCATGGCCGCCGTCGTGGAGCACCACGACGCCCTGCGCATGCGGTTCGCCGGCGCGCATCAGGAGAACGCGCCGGCCGAACCGGTGACGCCCTTCCACCAGATCGACCTCTCGGGGCTGCCCGCGCCTCTCCGGAACGAGGCCTTCGAGCAAGCCGCCGCGGCCCTCCAGGCCGGCTTCGACCTGGCGGCCGGTCCCCTCACCCGCCTCTGCCTGTTCCATGGCGGGCTGGCGCGGCTTCTCTGGATCACCCATCACCTGGTGGTGGACGGGGTCTCCTGGCGCCTGCTGCTGGAAGATCTGGAAGGCGCGTACCGGCAGGCCGCGCAGGGGTTGCTCCCCATCCTGCCGCCCAAGACCACCTCGTTCCAGGAGTGGGCCCGCCGGTCGACCGCCTATGCCGGCTCGGAGGCTCTGAGCCGGGAGCTGGATTTCTGGCGCGAGACGGCCCGGGCTTCCGTGCCCCGCCTGCCGGTGGACTTCGTCGCCGGCAGCGACCTGGTCGGCGATGAGGCCACGGTCTCCTTCGAGCTCAATGCCGAGGAGACCTCGGACCTGCTCCAGAAACTGCCGGCGAAGTACCACAACCGGATCGACGACGCGCTGCTCAGCGCCCTGGCGAGGGCGCTGGCCGGCTGGACGGGCTCGCCACGCCTGCGGGTGGAGCTGGAAGGGCATGGCCGTGAGCCGATCGGCGATCGTGACGACCTCGACCTCTCGCGCACCGTGGGCTGGTTCACCACGCAGTACCCGGTCGTGCTGGAAAAGGGGGACGCCAGCCCTGGCGAGGCCCTGGTGAGCGCCAAGGAGCGGTTGCGCGCCGTGCCCGGTCGCGGCATTGGCTACGGCCTGTTGTGCTATCTCGGAAACCCGGAGGCGGCCCGCCTCCTGGCGGCGGCTCCGGCGGCAGAAATCAGCTTCAACTATCTCGGCCAGGCCGACGCCGCTACGGGCGAGCGCTCTCTGTTCCGGGCCTCCCCGGCGACCGCCGGTCCCAGCCGCAGCCCGCGCGGCCACCGCACCCATCCGCTGGAGATCGTTGGCCTCGTCACCGAGGGCCGGCTGCGGATCACCCTGACCTACGGCTCGCGGACGTACGCCCGAGAGACGGCGGAGCGGCTGGCCGCGGCCTACGCCGGCGCGCTCCGGCAACTGATCCACCTGGGCCGGGACAGCGAGGAGGTCTTCACGCCTTCCGACTTCCCCAAGGCCCGTCTCGATGCCCGCAATTTCGACAAGCTGGCGGCTCTCCTCGCCGAGGCCGACTGAATTCATAGAAGAGCTGAAGCCTGATGAAGAACGTCGAAGACATCTATCCCCTCGCACCGCTCCAGAGCGGCATGCTGTTCCATAGCCTGATGGACCCCGAATCCGGGGTCTACGTCAACCAGGTCACCTGCACCCTGCCGGCGGATCTCGATTCCCGGCTCTTCCGGCAAGCCTGGGAGCGGCTCGTCCAACGCCATGGCATTCTCCGGACGGCCTTCCTCTGGGACGGCCTCGACGAGCCCGTGCAGGTCGTCCGCAAGACCGTCTCTCTCCCCTGGCAGGAGCTGGACTGGCACGGCCTTCCCGCGGAGGAGCAGAAACGCCGCGTCGAGGCGCTGCGGCATGACGACCGGCACGCTCCCCTGCCCCTGAACAAGGCGCCGCTGATGCGCTTCGCCCTGGTCCGCCTCGACGGCGAGGTGGAGTTCATCTGGACCGCTCACCACCTGCTGCTGGACGGCTGGTCGCTCCCCCTGCTGGTCCGGGAGCTGGTCGCCACTTACACGGCGCTGCGGGAAGGCCACGAGCCCGCTTTGCCGCCGACGCGGCCGTTCGGCGACTACATCGCCTGGCTGCAAAAGCAGGATGGGGCGCGGGCCGAGCCGTTCTGGCGCCGGGAGCTCGCGGGATTCACCGCCCCCAACTCCCTCGGCATCCCTCCCCAGACGCGAGCTGAGCGGGATTCCGGCCAGGCCGAGCACACCGTCCGGCTCGCGCGCGAGGTCACCGCGCGGCTCCAGGCCTTGGCGACGCGCCACAAGCTGACCCTGCAAACCGTCACCCTCGGCGCCTGGACCGTGCTCGTCAGCCGTTACAGCGGGCAGGAGGACGTGGTCTTCGGCGGGGTGGTCTCCGGCCGGCCGGCCGCGCTGCCCGGCGTCGAGGCCATGGTCGGCATGTTCGTCAACACCCTGCCGGTGAGAGCACGGGTGAACGACGCCGAGCCCCTGGCGGTATGGCTGCAACGCCTCCAGCAGCGCCAGCTCGCCCGGCAGGAGTTCGAGGCCACCCCGCTGTCGCAGATCCAGCGCTGGAGCGAGGTCCCCGCGGGCTCGCCGCTGTTCGAAACGCTCTACGTGTTCGAGAACTACCCCGAAGCCACGGAGGCCGGCGCGGGCGGCCTGCAGATCCGCAATCTGCACAGCGTAGAGAGCACCAACTACCCCCTCACCCTGACCCTCCTGGCGGCAGACCAGATCTCTCTGAACCTGATGGCGGATCTCGCTCGGGTCGACGGAGATGCGGCGGCACGGCTGCTCCGGCACTACGCCACGCTGCTCGCCGAGATCGCTGAGGATCGGGATCTCCGGCCTGGCGAGCTGGGCCTGCTCGACCGTGCGGAGGCCCTCCAGCTCGCGAGCTGGAATGCCACGGCCCGAGACTATCCGGAGGCCGCCATCCACGAGCTGTTCGCCGGACAGGCGGAGCGCACGCCGGACGCGGTAGCTGTGACGTTTGCCGGTCGCGAGCTCACCTACGGGGAGATCGACCGCCGCTCGCGGAAGCTGGCGCACCGGCTGCGCCGCGCGGGCGTCGGCCCCGGCTCCCGAGTGGGCCTCTGCGCCGAGAGCCTCCCGGAGATGGTGGTGGGAATGCTGGGCATCCTCGCGGCGGGAGGCGCCTACGTGCCGCTCGACCTCGCCTCTCCCCGGGAACGGCTCGCCTTCATGCTGGAGGACACCGGCGCCGCCGTGCTGGTCGCAGAGGAGGGCCTGGCCGAACGGCTCCCTACCCGAGAGGGTCTCCGCGTCGAGATGCTGGACGGCTCGGCAGTCAGCGAGGAGGAGGCACCTTTCGCGAATCTCTCCTCGCCCGGCGACCCTGCCTACGTCATCTACACCTCCGGCTCGACCGGCCGGCCCAAGGGCGTCGTGGTGCCCCACCGCGCCGTCGTGCGCCTGGTGCGCGAGACCGACTATGTCCAGCTCGGCCCGGACGACCGGGTGGCCCAGGCTTCGAACAGCGCGTTCGACGCCGCCACCTTCGAGATCTGGGGCGCGCTGCTCAACGGCGCCCGGCTGGTGGGCATCGAGCGCGAGACCATCCTCTCGCCCGCCTCCATGGGCGCCACGCTGCGCCGCGAAGGCGTCAGCGTCCTGTTTCTCACCACCGCCCTGTTCAACCAGATGGCGCGCGAAGCCCCAGCCGCCTTCGCCCCGCTGCGCGTCGTGCTCTTCGGCGGCGAGAGGGTCGACCCCGAGACCGTCCGCACGGTCTTGCGGGAGGGCCCGCCCGGGCAACTGCTCCACGTCTACGGCCCCACCGAGACGACCACCTTCGCCACCTGGCAACGGGTGGAGACGGTACCGCCGGGGGAGACCGTGCCCATCGGGTGGCCGCTCGCCAACGGCACCCTCCACGCGCTGACTCCCGGACTGGCGCAGCAGCCGGCCGGGGTGCCGGGCGAGCTCTACCTGGGGGGCGACGGCTTGGCGCACGGCTACCACGACCGGCCGGAGCTGACGGCCGAGCGGTTCGTGCCCGACCTCTTCGGTCCGCATCCGGGCAGCCGTCTCTATCGGACAGGAGATCTCGTCCGGCAGCGGACGGACGGCGCTGTGGAGTTCCTCGGCCGCCTGGACGGCCAGGTCAAGATCCGTGGCTTCCGCATCGAGCCCGGCGAGATCGAGGCGGCTCTCTTGGCACTACCCGGCGTCCGCGAGGCGGTCGTGACGGTGCGCGAGGAGGCGGGAGGCCGGCGGCTGGTCGCCTACGTGGCGGGAGACGCGGCGAGCGAAGAGATCCGCGGCTCTCTTCACGAGCGGCTGCCGGACTATATGGTGCCGGCCGCCTTCGTGAAGCTCGAATCCCTCCCCCTCACCCCCAACGGCAAGGTGGATCGGAAGGCCCTGCCGGCACCGGAAGAGTCGAGCGTGCCTGAGACCTTCATCGCCCCGCGCACGCCGGTCGAAGAGGTGGTGGCCGGCCTCTGGAGCGAGCTTCTTGGCGTCGAACGGATAGGGGCGGACGCCAACTTCTTCGAGCTCGGCGGCCATTCCCTCCTGGCGACACAGGTGATGTCGCGCCTGCGCCAGGCCTTCGGCGTCGAGATCCCGCTCCACGACATCTTCGAGGCCCCCAACCTGGAGGATCTCGCCGCGCGGATCGAGTCGGCGAGGCGGTCCGGCACCCTGGCGTCCGCTCCGCCCCTCCTGCCGATGTCGCGCAACGAGGAACTGCCCCTCTCATTCGCCCAGGAGCGGCTCTGGTTCGTCGATCAGCTCGAACCGGGGAGCCCGCTCTACAACGTGGCGGCGGCGCTGCGAGTCGCAGGGCCGCTCGACGCCGGCGTGCTGGCGCTCACCCTCGGCGCCGTCGCGCGACGGCACGAAGCGCTACGCACCATCTTTATGGAGGCGCGGGCCGGCACGCCGGCGCAGGAGATCCAACCGGCGGAAGACTTCCGGTTGCCCATCGTGGATCTGTCTGGCCTGCCGGAGGATGCGCGCGAAGCGCTCGCGCTCACCCTGGCCGGTGAAGAGGCGGGACGGCCGTTCGACCTCACCCGCGATCTCCTGCTGCGCGGCCTGCTGCTGCGCCTAGCCAGGCAGGACCACGCCTTCGTGCTGACGATGCATCACATCGCGAGCGACGGCTGGTCCATCGGCGTGCTGGTGCGCGAGGTCGCGGCTCTCTACCCGGCCTTCGCCGCGGGCAGGCCGTCGCCCTTGCCGGACCTGCCGGTTCAGTATGCGGACTTCGCGGTCTGGCAGCGCTCCTGGCTGCGCGGCGAGGTCCTGGCGCAGGAGATCGCCTTCTGGCGGCAGCAGCTTGCCGGCCTGCCGCCGCTCCTGGAGCTGCCCTCCGATCATCCCCGGCCCGCGGTCCAGCGCTACAAGGGCGCGGAGCGGCCGGCGCGGTTGCCGGCCGGACTATCCCGGCAGATCTCGGCCCTCGCCCGGAAAGAGGGGGCGACCCTCTTCATGGTTCTCCTGGCCGCCTTCCAGTCCCTTCTGTCACGCCACAGCGGACAGGACGATCTCGCGGTGGGCTCCCCCGTCGCCGGACGCAATCGGGTGGAAACGGAAGGATTGATCGGGTTTTTCGTCAACACCCTGGTGCTGCGGGGAGACTTGGGCGGCGCTCCCACCTTCCGCGAGCTGCTGGGCCGCGTGCGCGAGAACGCCCTGGCCGCCTACCTGCACCAGGACGTGCCGTTCGAGAAGCTGGTCGAGGAACTGGCACCCGAGAGGAGCCTCGCCCACGCTCCCCTGTTCCAGGTGATGCTCGTCCTCCAGAACGCTCCCCTCGGCAGCCTCGAGATCGCGGACCTGCACCTGCGGCCGGTGAATGTGGGCTCGGGGACGGCGAAGTTCGATCTCACGCTGACCCTGGAGGAAAGGGGTGGCGTACTCGTCGGCACCATGGAGCACGCCACGGATCTCTACGACGCCACGACTGTCGACCGACTGCTCGCGAGCTTCGAACGGCTGCTCGCCGCGGCGATGGCGGAGCCGGATCTGCGAGCCGAGGAGCTGCCGCTGCTCGGCGAGGCGGAGCGACAGCAGCTGCTGGAGTGGGGAGCGATCCGCGAGGAGATTCCCGCGACCTCGACGCTCCATGGCCGTTTCGCGGCGCACGCACGGCAGGTTCCCGAGTCCCCGGCTCTCACCTGCGGCGACCGGACGCTGACTTACGGCGAGCTGGACCGACGGTCCAATCAGCTCGCTCGCTGGCTGCGCGATCAAGGCGCAGGTCCGGAGAGCCGCGTCGGCCTGTCTCTGGACCGGTCCGTGGACCTCGTGATCGGCATCCTGGGCGTGCTCAAAGCTGGAGCTGCCTATGTGCCTCTCGATCCCGCCTCACCCGAGGAGCGGCGAGCCTTCGTCCTGGAGGACGCGGAGATTCGGATCGTCGTAGGAGCCGAGGAGATCGAGCGCTTGCAAAGCCTTCCGGACGGCGATCTGGAATCTCTCGGCGACGAGTCGAGCCTCGCCTACGTGATCTACACCTCGGGCTCCACGGGACAGCCCAAGGGCGCCCTGATCACCCACGCCAACGTTACTCGGCTCTTCGACGCCACCGACGCCTGGTTCGGCTTCGGCGAGAGCGACGTGTGGACGCTGTTCCACTCCTACTCCTTCGACTTCTC
>DATBAW010000072.1:0-49761 GCA_036271335.1 Thermoanaerobaculia bacterium | reverse complement strand
CTCGAAGCCTACAACCCCAACCTCGTGGGGGGCGACATCAACGGCGGCGCCGGCACGCTCGGCCAGCTCTTCACCCGCCCCGTCGCCCGCCTCGTCCCCTATGCGACGCCGGACCCGCGGGTGTTCATCTGCTCGTCGAGCACGCCCCCGACGGGCGGCGTGCACGGAATGTGCGGCTATCACGCGGCGCGGGCGGCGCTGCGGGCGCGGTTCTAGGCCCGTCCAGCCCCCTATGCCGCTGTTCCGCATCTCTGCCCAGCCACGCTGCATGGCGGTCCAAGTACGCGGTATCGTGGGATCATTACGCAACATCGCTGTACAGAGGCAGCCGGCGCGAGACAGGAGGATATGAAAACGATGGTGTGCGAGCGACTAGCCATTACGTTGCTTTCCGTCACTCTGCTCGGCCGGCCCGGCGCCGCCCTGGCGCAATTCATTCAGCAAGGGCCCAAGCTGGTCGGCACCGGCTCCGCCGGAGCGGGACAGAGCCCCTCTGCCCTCTCGGCCGACGGCAACACGGCGATGCTGGGCGGCCCTCTCCTGGGAAGCGCCGACTTCGGGGCAGCCTGGATCTTCACCCGGAGCGGCGGCGCCTGGAGCCAACAGGGAGGCCATCTCGTCGGCGCGGACGCCGTGGGAATCGCCGCGCAAGGCACCTCCGTAGCGCTCTCCGGGGACGGCAACACGGCCATCCTGGCTGGACCCGGCGACAGCGACGTCACGGGAGCGATCTGGATCTTTGTGCGGAGCGGCGGGATCTGGAGCCAGCAGGGAAACAAGCTGGTCGGCACGGGCACCATCGGAGCCGCCGATCTGGGCTATTCCGTGGCTTTATCCGCCGACGGCAACACCGCGATCGCAGGCGGGCCGTTCGACAATTCTAACGTTGGGGCGGCGTGGGTGTTCACCCGCAGCGGTGGGGTCTGGAACCAGCAAGGGAGCAAGCTGGTTGGCTTCGGGGCAGTCGGGTCTTTTCTTCAGCAGGGCGTCTCCGTCGCGATTTCGGCGGATGGCAACACGGCCATCGTGGGAGGGAATGGCGACAGCGCCGGGACAGGTGCCGCATGGATATATACGCGGAGCGGTGAGGTCTGGAGCCAGCAGGGCAAATTGGCCGGCACGGGCGGGATCGGAATGCCAAACCAGGGGTGGTCCGTGTCCCTCTCCGGAGACGGAAACACCGCGCTCCTTGGCGGCCCCTATGACAACTCAGGTACCGGTGCGACGTGGGTGTTCACGCGGAGCGGCGGGATTTGGAGCCAGCAGGGAATCAAGCTGGTCGGTAGGGGTGCCGTCGGAGCCGCGAACCAGGGATGGTCTGTCGCCCTCTCTGGAGACGGCAACCTGGCGATCGCCAGCGGGTTTACCGATGATTCCGATGCCGGCGCCGTATGGGTCTTCGCGCGCAATGAAGGAGTCTGGAGCCAGCGCGGCTCCAAGCTGAGAGGCACCGGGACCGTCCTGGCCGCGCCCGCTCAGGGCGCCAGCGTAGCGCTCTCCGCGGATGGCAGCACGGTCATGATCGGCGGCCCCGGTGATAATTCCGAAACCGGCGCCGCATGGATCTTCGCCGCATCCTCAGCAGACGTCCCCACCCTCTCGCTTTCCGGTCTCGTCTTGCTGCTGCTACTGCTGGGAACCGCCGGGTGGGTGCGGGTTCGTCGCGCGCGGGCCCGCCTCTAGCCCTCCCCCCGCGTCCTCCTCGACGTCGGATCAGCCGAAGACGGCGGCTTCCGGTTGCTCGGCGAGCTGGAGCGATGAATCGTTCATCAAAGCGCCGATGGCGTCGCGGATGCCATCGCTCTCGAGGTGATCGAGGAGCCCGGGCGTGGTCAGCATCAGGTCGACCAGGGCGCGTTGCTCGCGGTCTTTCCGCAGCGCCTCGACATACGTCACGTTCGTGAACGAGATCAGCGAGTACAGAGGGCTGTAGCGGTCGGGGAACAGCTCGTTGAGCCGGCGCTCGACGCGCTTGCGCAGCTGGAATTGCGGATCGCCCACCAGATCGCGCAATTCGTGGAAGTGTTCCAGCGCGAGGTCGGCGATCGCGTCGGCGTTCGGCTTCCGCAGCGATTCGTAGCTCTTGAACGCCCGCCGCCAGTCGCCGCCGGAGCCGGCGATGCAGTCGGCGAGCACCGAACAGTCCTCGAATCCCGAATTGGCCCCCTGGCCATAGGAGGGAACCATGGCGTGGGCGGCGTCGCCGACGAGCGCCACTTTGTCCTGATAGGTCCAGGGCGAGCACCGGACGGTGATCATCGAGGCCTCCGGCCGCCCGAAGAAGTCCTCGACCAGATTTGGCAGCAGGGGCAGGGCGTCAGGGAAGGACCGCTCGAAGAAGCGCCGCACGTCGGCGGGAGTCTGGATCGACTCGAACGAGGGATTGCCCTCGAACGGCATGTGCAGGGAGAGGGTGAAGCTGCGGTCCAGGTTGGGAAAGCCGATCAGCATGTACTCGCCACGCGGCCAGATATGGATGGCGTCGCCCGCGAGGACCCAGTCGCCCGCCGGCGAGGGGGGCGCGTCGAGCTCCTTGTAGCCCTGGTCCAGGAACTGCTGCTCGAAGTTGAAGCGCGGAACCTTCTGGAGACGCAGGCGCACGGCCGAATAGGCGCCGTCGGCCCCGAAGAGCCGGTCGCCCTCCCAGCAGGTGCTCTCGCCGGTCCGCAGATCCTGGATCGTCGCCGAGGGGCGATCCAGGTCGACCTCCAGGCACTTCTGCTCGAAGTGACAGGTCAGCGACGGCTGCTCGAGCGCGTGGCCGAGCAGGGCGTGATTCAGGGTATTCCGCGAGACCGAATGGATCGCCTCCCGGTGGTTGCCGTAGGGCTGGTACTCGATCGAGCCGTCGGAGTTGTGGATCATGCGGCCATGGCACGGCACCGAGATGCGCCGCACCAGGTCGCCCGCCCCGACCCGGTCCAGGGCGGTGAACCCGCGCTCGCAGATCGTCAGGTTGATCGATTTGCCCGACGCTATCCTGGTCGTCCGGAAGTCCGGGTAGCGATCGAAAAGGTGGACTTCGTGGCCCTGCCGGGCCATGTGAATGGACAGCAGAGAGCCCACCAGACCGGCACCTGCAACGAGGATCTTCTCCATGGTCTAACCTCTCAGGCTTTCGCCGAGTTTCGAGAGCCGCCGCCCCGGGTGGACCGCAACCTCCGCGAGCAGATGGGCGAAACCCTCGAGCAGGAGCCCGGGCTCTCCCGGCGCGAGCAGGTCCGCGTTATATCCCAGGTCCAGCCGGATGCCCCCCGCCAGCTCACGGGCATAGAACGTCCAATCGTGCTCCGATCCCATTTCGCCGGTGAGGAGCGGCTCCAGCTCGACGCCGCCGGCCCGCAGCGGCTCGGCATGGCCGGCGTCTCCCGAAGGCATGTTGAACAGGACGCGGATCCAGGGGATCTCTCCAGGAGCCCGGCCTGGCAACAGCTCCTCCGCCAGCCACTCGAAGGGGGCCTCCCGGTGCTCGAGGGCTCCCAGGAAGATATCGCGTAAGCGCTGAAGAAGATCGGTGAAAGTTGGATCCGCCGAAAGATCGGCCCGCAAGGGCAGCAGGTTGAGGAGGAACCCCAGGATGCCCGCCGCCTCGGGGCGGCCGCGCAGGGCCACCGGCGTACCGACGACGAGGTCGGTTTCCCCCGTCCGGCAATGGAGCAGCGCCGCCAGCCCGGCGAGGAGGGTGATGAACAGGGTGACGCGCTCGCGTTGGGCGAGCGCCTTGACCGCCTGAGCGAGCTCCGGCGCGAGTTGCAGCGCGTGGTGGCCCCCCCGTGCCCGTGGCCGGGTCCGCCAGGTGATCCCCTGGGGCGAGGCGCCCGCCAGGTGCCGGCGCCACCAGGCGAGGTCGGCGTCGAGCGCTCCCTGCCGCACCCGCCGGAGCTGCCAGCGGGAGAAGTCGGCCGATTGCAGGGGGACGGCCGGCCATGACGGGGAGCGGCCGGCGGCGTGAGCCTCATAGGCCTCGGCCAGATCGCGGGTGAACAGGGCGAGCGACCAGCCGTCGATGACGGCGTGGTGCACCGCGAGGAGCAGCGAGTGCTCGCCGGCGGAGGCGCGCACCAGCGCGGTCCGCAACAGCGGCCCTGTCCGTAGATCGAAGCTGGGGGACGCCAGCTCGGTCACGATCCGCAGTCCCGCCGCGTCCCGGGTCGCGGCGTCGGGAAGGCCTTCCAAATCGATCTCCGCCAGCCACGGCGGCAGCAGCTCCGGCGCGGCGATCGCCGCGAGCCCCTCGCCCTGGACGTCGAAGCGCGTGTGCAGGGCCTCGTGGCGCGCGACCACGGCCCGGACGCTCCGGGCGAGCGCCGCCGCGTCGAGCGGACCCGCCAAGCCGATCGCATAGTAGACGTTGCAGGCGAGGGTGTCGGGATGGCTGGCGGCGAGGTGCCACAGCCTGCGCTGTCCGAAGGACGCCGGCGCCGGCTCTCCCTTCGCGCCGGGAGCGATCGCATCATCCGCCTCATGCGCCACGTGCGCCTCATGCGCCTCGGCCGGAGCGCCGGCGCCGCTGCGCAGCCGCTTGTCGAGCAGAGCCCGCTGGGCCGGCGTGAGCCGGGCCCGCCGCGCGGCAAGGTCTTGCACGTCCGGCATGCCGCTACTCGCCTCCGGGAAGCTGGGCGAGCATCACGTCGACGCCCATGATCTCGGCGGCCGAGGCCGGCTCGGTGAAGGTGGCGAAGCTCGTGAACCCGGCGGCGAGCAGGGCCTCCCGCCACTGGGCCGAGGAGAGCAGGGGGTGGAGCGGGCGAAGGTCGTGGTCCTCGAAATCGTCGAAGCCGGGCAGAAAGCCCATCGAGAAATTGTACTTGAGCTGGAAACGGGTCTCTTCGAGGAGGAGCAGGATGCCGCCGGGCGCCAGCAGGCGCCGGACGTGCTCCAGCGTCTCGGCGATCCGGTGGGTGGCGTGGAGCACGTGGGCCGCCACGATCCAGTCGAAGCTCCCGGCGGCATAGCCCTGCGCCAGCGGGTCCCGTTCGATGTCGAGCTCCCGGAAGCGCACGAAGGGATAGTCCCGGAGCTTCTCGCGCCCCAGATCGGTGAAGAATTTCGAGACGTCGGTGAAGTGATAGACCGTGCGCCCGGCGTCCAGCAGCGGCAGCAGCGAGGAGGTGGTGCCCCCCGTACCGGCTCCGACTTCGAGAATCCGCAGCCGGGCGTCCGCCGGCAGTCCCCGCGCCTGCACGTCGAGAACCTCCGCGGAGATGCCGTTGCAGTAGCGGAAGATCGGCAGCTCGCGGTAGCTCGACTCCACCGAGGCGGACGAGCCGCCGGGCAGGTAGAACTCCAGCGGATGGACCTCGCCGGTGAGGACCGCGGGCAGGTTCTTGCCGTAGTAGTCCCGCTGCTCGCTCGTCATCAGGGCGTCGAGGGCGGGCGGCGGCACGGGCTCGCGGGCCCGCCAGATATCGCCCTCGCCGTCGACCAGCCCCTCCTGGCGGAGAGACTCCATCCAGCGGCGCAGGACCTTCCGGTACTTCGGCAGGATGCGGCACTCCGCGATCAGCCCGTCGATCGTCCGCTCCTCGCCCGCGCGCTGGAAGACGCCCAGCCGTTGCAAGGCGGCGGAGAGGAAGGCCGCGGATTGCTCGTCCAGTTGGGGCTCGCGGGCGGCGTCGGCCAGCAGGTCCTGGGCGGCCGCCAGCCGCCGCGCCTCGCGCTTGCCGGTCGCCACCAGGAACGGCCAGAGATCCGGCGAGACGGCGCGCGGCGCGCCGGGCCGCGGCGCCAGCTCGCGGCCGAGGTCGATCTCCGCGACGGCCGGAAAAGCGCCGTAGTGGATCGCCGGAGGTTTGAAGGGAGGGCTCGCCTCCCGTCCAGTCGACAGGCCCTGGAGCCGTTTCGCGAGCAGGGCGCGCTTCTCCTCCGAGAGGCTGGCGCGCCGTTGATTCCAAGCTTTCGTCATGGCATCTCTCCGGCCTTTTTACAGGAGCTCATGAGCCTCCGTGTCCGACAGGCTCTCGATCTGATCGAGGATCATCCCCTCGACCACCTCGGCCAGCCCGGCGATGGTGGGGATCTCGAAGAAGCTGCGGACCGGGAGCTCGACTCCCAGGGCCTTGCGGATGCGGAAGATGGCGCGGATGGCCATCAGGGAGTCGCCGCCCATCTCGAAGAAGTCGTCGTGGATGCCCAGCTTCTCCACTCCCAGGGTCTCGGCGCAGATGTCGGCGAGGGCCTCTTCGATCTCCGTCCGGGGCGCGACGTACTCGCGCCGGCTCCGCGCCGACTCCTGGTCGAAGACCGGGAGAGCCCGGCGGTCGACCTTGCCGTTCGACGTCAGCGGCAGGTTTTCGAGGAACAGGAAGCCGGCGGGGATCATGTAGTCCGGCAGCTGCTCCTTGAGGAAGGCGCGCAGGGCCGCCGTGTCCAGCTCGGCCTCGGGCGCGGCTTCCGGATCGGCGACGATGTAGGCGCTGAGCCGCTTCTCGCCCGGCGTCTGGCCGTCGCGGGCCATCACGACCGCGTCGCGCACCGCCGGATGGCTGACGAGGACCGCTTCGATCTCCCCCAGCTCGACCCGGTAGCCGCGGATCTTGACCTGCGAATCCTCGCGGCCGAGGAACTCGATGTCGCCGCCGGGCAGGTAGCGCCCGAGATCGCCGGTGCGGTAGAGGCGCTCGCCGGTCTCGGGGTGGACGATGAAGCTCGCCGCCGTCTTCACCGGATCGCGCCAGTAGCCCTTGGCGAGACCGATGCCGCCGATGTAGAGCCCCCCGGGCACCCAGAGGGGGCGCTCCTGGAGATGCCCGTCGAGGACGTGGAAGGTCTGGTTCACCATCGGCCGGCCATAGGGGATGCTGCGGGACGCCGGATCGACCTCGCCGATGGGATGGAGGATCGACCAGATCGAGGCTTCGGTGGCCCCGCCCATGCTGATCACCTCGGCATCGCCGGTGACCCAGGGGAGAGCCCGGATCCGGGCCGGCAGGGACACCGGGATCCAGTCGCCCGAGAGGAACACGAGGCGGAGGGTCCGCCGGGTATCGGCGGGCGCGCCGCTCGCCGCCTGCTCGGCGAGCATCTCCATCAGGGCCGGCACCGAGTTCCAGAGCGTGACGCCGGCGCCGGCCATCGTCTCCGCCCAGTGCTGGGGGTCGCGCCGGCGCGCCGCCTCGGGAAAGACGATCGTGCCGCCCGCCGCCAGCGTGCCGAAGAGGTCGTAGACGGAGAGGTCGAACGACAGCGAGGAGAGGGCGAACACCCGGTCCTCGCGGCCCACCTGGAAGCGCTGGTTGAGATCGAGGATGGTGTTGACGGCACCCCGGTGATCGATCACCACACCCTTGGGCTGGCCGGTGGAGCCCGAGGTGTAGATCACGTAGGCGAGGTCCTCCGGCCGCTGCAAGGGGAGGAGCGGCTCGACGTCTTCCCGCGGAGCCTCGGGGCCGACTCGCAGGCGGCGGATCTCGTCCGGCCATCCTCCCTGCTCCGCGATGCGCTCGTCGATCCAGGGCTGCGTCACCACCAGCTCCACCTGGCCGTTGTCGAGCAGATAGCGGCGGCGGTCCGCCGGCAGGTCGGGGTCGATCGGCAGGTATGCCGCCCCCGCCCAGTGAATTCCCAGCACGCCCACGGCCTGCTCCCACCCCTTCTCCATCACAACTCCGACGAGGGTGTTGGGACGGGCGCCGGCATCGCGCAGAAGGTGCCCGAGGGTCAGGGCGCGCCGGTGGAGCTCGCGGTAGCTCACGGTTCGCCCGGGAGCGATCACGGCGGGGTGATCGTCCGCTTCTGCCATCAGGGTATGAAGGAGCTTCTCCGCCGCCGGGCCGAAAGATCGGCCGGTGGCGTTGACGGCGGCGCGCAGTTGGAGCTGCTCGGCCGGCAGCAGCGCGAAGGAGGTGCGGCTCCAGGCGCCGTCCTCGCGGGCCAGCCGCTCGACCTGCGCGTGGTAGACCGCGAACATCCCTTCGATGAAGCCGTCGGGGAAGAGCCCTTCGACGACGTCCCAGTTGTAGGTCAGCCACCCCCCCAGCTCGGTCACCTGATGGTCGATCCAGACCTGCGGCGTCTGGCTGATCTCGTACCCGCCCTCGCCCAGCGTCTCCCCACCCGCGGCGGCCGCGGCCGCTTCCTTGTCCCGCTGCGCGGCCAGGGTGAGGGTGCTGGTGAAGACGACCGGCATGGCGGCCCGCGCCATCCCCCCCTGGAGGCGGGAAAGATCGCGGATCACCCGCACGCCGCTCACCGTGCGGTGGTCGAGATCCTCCCAGAGCTGCGCCTGGATGCGCCGGGCCCGCTCCTCGAAGGTGCCGGGGAGCGAGGCGTCGACGGCCAGCAGGGTCAAGGAGGTGAAATCGCCGACGACCTGGTCGACCTGGGGGTGGATCGGCAGGCGGTTGAACAGCGTCAGGTTGAGAGTGAGCCGCGGGCTCTTGCTCCAGGCGGCCAGCACCTCGGCGAAGGTGGCGAGGAGCACGCCCGAGGGGGTGAGCCCCGACCGGCTCGCCCGCTCCTTCAGCCGGCTCCAGACCTCGGGCTCGACGCGGGCGGCGTGGCGGGCGAAACGAGGGCGTCCGAGCGCCGCCGGGCTCTTCGCCAGCGGCAGGTCGGGCGCCGGCGGGAGGTCGGCCAGCCGGTCGTGCCAGTAGGCGAGGGCGCGCGCGAAGGCCGGCGTGCGCTCGAATTCGTGGGTCGCCAGGACGTAGTCGCGGAACGACAGCTCCAGGGGAGGCAGCACGGTCTCGGGGTCCTGGTAGAGCCGGACGAGATCGCGGGTGAGGATCTGCCAGCTCCAGGCGTCGCCGATCAGGAAGTCGAAGCTGACGTGGAAGCGGGTGCGCTCCTCGTCGAGGCGCGAGGCGCGGACCTCGAAGAGCGGCCAGCGGTCGCTCGGCAGGACCTGGTGCGACATCGTCCGCCGCACCTCCTCCAGCTCCATCGACCGCTCGGCCTCGAAGTCGGCCCGCAGGTCCAGCAGCGCGATCTCGTAGGCAGGCACTCTCTCCAGGATCTGCTGGCGGCCGTCGGGTAGCACGATCGCCCGCAGCATGTCGTGGCGGTCGATCAACCGGCGCCAGGCGCGCTGCATGCGTCCGACGTCGATCCCCCGGCTGTTGATCTCCATGTAGATGTGGGTCGCCACGTCGCCCAGATCGAAATTGCCGCTGCGGCCGATCCAGTAGGCCTGCTGCACGTCCGTCAGGGGGAACGGCTCGTGCCGGTGGAGAGGATCGGGGACCACGACGGGCAGGAGCGCGGGCGCGGCGTCATTGCCTTCTCCCGCGTCTTCCCGGAGCCGGCGGACGACGGCCGCCAGGCCGGCGACGGTCGGCGTCTCGAACAGCCCCCGCAGCGGGGCGTCGACCCGGAACGCGGCACGGACCTCGGCGGTGATCTGAGTGGCCAGCAGGGAATGGCCGCCCAGCTCGAAGAAGTCGTCGTGGGTGCCGACGCCGTCGACCCCCAGAGCCCGTTCCCAGAAAGAGGCGACGGCGCTCTCGACCTCATCGGCGGGAGCGACGTAGGGAGTCGCCAGGCCGGGGCGGGAGTGGCCGCTCGGCACCGCGGGCGCCCGCTCCTCGACGCGGGCCGGTACGAGCGGTCCGGCCGCCGTGGCCGGAGACGCGCTCAGAGGCCGCGCCGGCGCCGGCTCGAGCCAGAACCGCTGCCGCTCGAAGGGATAGGTCGGCAGCAGGACGCGCCGCCGGCGCTCCCGGGAGTGGAATCCCGCCCAGTCGACGCGGGCCCCGGCCAGCCAGAGCCGCGCCACGGCGTTCGGCAGCGGATCGTCATCGCTGCCGGTGTCCCGAGGGTGGCGCATCGAGGTCACCACCGTGCGGTCGCCGGCCACGGGGCGGATCAGGCTGGCGAGCGTCCGGCCCGGGCCGACCTCCAGGAAGAGGCGCGAACGGTCGCGCAGCAGCTCGGCCGCCCCGTCTCCGAAGCGCACCGTCTCCCGGAGATGGCGGACCCAGTACATCGGATCGGTCGCCTGGGAGGGCTCGATCCAGGTGCCGGTGAGGTTCGAGAGATAGGGAATGCGGGGAGCGCTCAGGTGGACCTTCCCCACCTCGCGGGCGAAGTCCTCCAGGAGGGGATCCATCATCGCCGAGTGGAAGGCGTGGGACGCGTGGAGGCGACGGGCGTCGATCCCTTCGGTCGCCAGCCGCCGCGCCAGAGCGTCCACCGCTGCGGCCGGTCCCGAGACCACCGAGAACGCGGGGCCGTTCACCGCCGCCAGGGAGAGACCGTCCGCCAGGAGCTTCGCGACCTCCGCTTCCGGTTTCGGCACCACCAGCATCGACCCGGCCGGGACGCTCTGCATCAGCCGGCCCCGGGCAGCGACCAGGGCCAGCGCGTCTTCCAGGGAGAACACCCCGGCCACGCAGGCCGCCACGTACTCGCCGATCGAATGGCCGATCATCGCCGCCGGGCGGATTCCCCACTCCCGCAGCAGCTGGGTCAGGGCGTATTCCACCGTGAAGAGCGCGGGCTGGGCCAGCGCGGTCCGCTCCAGCGATTCGCCCGCCGGGGAAGAATGGAGGACCGTCCGCAAGTCGAGGCCGAGGTGGGGCGCCAGGATCTCGGCGCAGGTGTCCAGGGCCCGGCGGTAGGCCGGCTCGGTGGCATAGAGATCCTGTCCCATGCCCGGATGCTGCGCGCCCTGGCCGGGGAAGAGGAAAGCCACCGGGCGGTCCCGGTCCTCCTGCGTCAGCGCCAGGAGGCGATGGGGGTCGCGAGAGAGGAGCGCCGCGGCGGCGTCCGCGCGATCGCGGCAGACGAGGGCCCGGCGGTGCTTGAAGGCGCGGCGCCCCACGTGGGTCGTGAAGGCGACGTCGGCCAGCGGCTGCTCCGGGTGCTCCGCGAGATGGCGCGCCAGGTTGTCCGTGACGGTCTCCAGGGCGGTGGGCGTCCGCGCCGAGAGGAGGAGCAGCTGCCAGGCGCGCGACGGGCCGGAGGGCTCGGCGACCGGCGCCTCTTCCACCACCGCGTGGGCATTGGTGCCGCCGATCCCGAAAGAGCTGACCCCCGCGCGCCTCGGGCCGTCCCCGGCCGGCCAGTCCGCGCGGGCGGTATTGACGTAGAACGGGCCGGCCGTGAAGTCGATGTCCGCGTTGGGCGCCGCGAAGTGGAGGCTGGGCGGCAGGGTCCGGTGCTGGAGCGCCAGGACGGTCTTGATCAGCCCGGTGACCCCGGACGCCGTGTCGAGGTGGCCGATGTTGGTCTTCACCGAGCCGACGGCGCAGGTGCCCGGCCGCTCCGGACCGACGCCGAAGGCGCGGGTGAGCGCCGTGATCTCGATCGGGTCGCCCAGCGCCGTCCCGGTGCCGTGGGCCTCGACGTAGCCGATGGTCTCCGCCGGCAGCCCGGCCGCGGCCAGCGCCTCCGAGATCACCGCCACCTGCCCCTCGACGCTCGGCGCCGTGAAGCCGACCTTGGCCGCGCCGTCGTTGTTGATCGCCGAGCCGCGGATGACGGCGAGGATCTCGTCGCCGTCCGCCAGCGCGTCCGCCAGCCGCTTGAGCACGACCACGCCGGCGCCGCTGCCGGTGACCGTCCCGCCGGCGTCGCGGTCGAACGCCCGGCAGTGGCCGTCCGGCGAGTAGATGCCCCCCTCCGTATAGCGGTAGCCGCTCTTCTGGGGGACCCGGATCGACACCCCGCCGGCGAGCGCCAGGTCGGACTGGTAGTCCTGCAGGCTCTGGCAGGCGAGGTGGACGGCGACCAGCGAGGTCGAGCAGGCCGTCTGGACGCTGATGCTGGGCCCCTTGAGGTTCAGCTTGTAGGAGACCCGCGGAGCCAGGTAGTCCTTGTCGGCGCCGATCAGGATCTGGAACGGCGACAGGGTGCGGAAGAGCTCCGGGTGGGCGAGGACGTTGTTGAGGAGATAGGTGTTCAGACCGGAGCCGGCGAACACGCCGATGCCGCCGGGGAAGGCCTCCGGATCGTACCCCGCCCGCTCCAGGGCCTCCCAGCAGCATTCGAGGAAGATCCGCTGCTGGGGGTCCGTCACTTCCGCCTCGCGGGGGTTGAAGTCGAAGAACGCCGCGTCGAAGCTCTCGATGTCCTCGAGCACCCCGCCGGCGCGGACGAAGAGGGGATCGTCCGCCTCCGGCTGCACCCCGAACGAGGCCTCCAGCTCCTCAGGGGTGAAGAACCGGATCGATTCCACGCCATCCCGCAGGTTGCGCCAGAAGGGCTCGACGCCGTCGGCGCCCGGGAAGCGCCCGGCCATGCCGACGATGGCGATGGAGAGGTCGTGCGTCTGCGAATCCGCCATGGCAGTCAAAGCTCCTGAATCTCGTTTTCCGTGTTGCCGTCCGGCCGGCGGCGCGCGGCGAGAGCCTCGCGCCGTCGGGCGCCGCGGTCCTGCCCCTGCCGGCGGGAAGCGGGCTCGGCCTCCCCCGCCTCCAGGTACCGGGCGAGGGCGCCGATCGTGGGGTGCTCGAACAGGGCGACCAGCGGCAGCTCACGGGCGAGCTCCCGCTTCAGCCGGTTGTACACACGGACGGCGAGCAGCGAGTGGCCGCCCGAGTCGAAGAAGTTGTCGTGGATGCCGACCTCGTCCAGGCGCAGGAGATCGCGCCAGATCGCGGCGATCCGGAGCTCCATCTCCGAGCGCGGCGCCGCCAGCTCCGCCGGCGCCCCCCAGGCGGCCCGCTCGGGGTCGGGCAGCGCCTTGCGGTCGATCTTGCCGTTGGCGTTCAAAGGGAAGGCGCGGAGAGGGACGAAGGCCCAGGGCACCATGTGCGATGGGAGCTTCCCGCGCAGGAAGGCGCGCAGCTCCTCCACCGGCGGAGCCTCTCCGGTCCGGCCGGACACGTAGGCGATCAGGCGCAGCTCCGCCGCCTCTCCCCGTGCCACCACCAGTGCCTCGGCGACACCCGGATGCAGACGCAGCGTGGTCTCGATCTCCCCCAGCTCGATGCGGAAGCCCCGCAGCTTGACCTGATGGTCGACGCGGCCGAGGAAAAGCATCTCGCCGTCCGGCCGGAAACGGGCGAGATCCCCGGTCCGGTAGAGGCGCGCTCCCGGCTCCCCCGAGAACGGGTCGGGAACGAACCGCTCCGCGGTCAGCTCGGGGCGGCTCAGATACCCCCGCGCCACGCCGGCGCCGCCGAGGAGCATCTCCCCCGGCACGCCGACCGGGACCGGCTGGAAGTGCGGGTCCAGCAGATAGATCCACCCCTCCCCCACCGGCCGGCCGATGGGGGGGAAGCCGCCGTCCCGAGCGATCGTGGCGAAGGTCGAGTAGGTCGTGTCCTCCGAGGGGCCGTAGAGGTTCATCACCCGACCAACGGTCGCGACGCCGTAAATCTCGTCGACCAGCTTCCGCGGCAGGGGCTCGCCCGCCAGGACGACCGTCCGCACCGACGGCGGCAGACCCTCTCCCCGCACCAGCTCGGCGATGGCCGAGGGAACGGTGTTGACCAGCGTCACTTGCGAGGCGGCCGCCAGGCGCGGCAGGTGGAGCGCGTTGTCGGCGAGCACCAGGGCACCGCCGTAACAGAGGGGGAGGAAGAGCTCGAAGACCGACAGGTCGAAGCAGATCGAGGTCGAGGCGAGCATGCCGGCGCGGTCGCCCGCGGGGAAGACCCCGCTCGCCCAGCGCAGCAGGGCGACGGCGTTCCCGTGCGTCAGGGCGACCCCCTTGGGACGTCCGGTCGACCCGGAGGTGTAGATCAGGTAGGCCAGGTTGTCCGGCCGCACGCCGGAAGGCGAGGCGGGCGGCGCCGCCGCGATCGCCTGCCAGTCGCGGTCGAGGCAAATCCAGCGCCGCCCATCCGGTCTCTCCTCGATCCGCAGCCGGTCGCGGGTCGACTCCCGGGTGAGCACCAGCGGAGCGCCCGCGTCGGCCAGCATGAACTCCAGCCTCTCCAAGGGATAGGCCGGGTCGAGCGGGAGGTAGGCGCCGCCGGCCTCCAGCGTGCCCAGGATGCCCACCACCAGATCGAGCGACCTCTCCATGCAGATCCCCACCAGGACCTCGGGGCCAACCCCCAGCGCTCGCAGATGGTGGGCCACCTGACGGACCCGGCCCGCGAGCTCGCGCCAGGTGAGGCTCCCCTCGGGCGCGATCACCGCCGGCAGGTCGGGCGACAGACGGGCTTGCACGGCGAACAGCTCGTGCAGGCAGGCCCGGGAGGGCGTGACCGGCGCGGTGTCGTTCCACTCGATCAGGAGCTGGGCTCGCTGGGGCGCGTCGAGCAGCGGCAAGCCGGAGATCCTCTCCTCCGGCATCGCGAGAGCGCCCACCAGCAAAGCCTTGAGCTGCTCCAGCCAGCGGCCGGCCGTGGCCGGATCGAAGAGGTCGGTGTTGAAGTCCAGCGCGACGGCGAAGTCGTGGCCCCGCTCCTCCACGCTCAAGGTGAGGTCGAATTTGGCGGCGGCCATGTCGGCGTCGACCGGCGACAGGACGAGCCCGCCCGTCGCCGCCGACGCCGCCGACGCCGCCGGGACGGCCGCGCTCTGAAAGGAGAGCATCACCTGGAACAACGGCGCATGGGCCAGGTTCCGCGCCGGAGCCAGCTCCTCCACCAGCTTTTCGAAAGGCACGTCCTGATGGGCGTAGGCGCCCAGGGCGGCCTCGCGAACCCGTTCCAGGAGAGCCCGGAAGGCCGGCTCCCCCGCGAGGTCCACCGCGAAGACCAGCGTGTTGGCGAAGAACCCGATCAACCCTTCGACCTCTTCGCGGCTCCGGTTGGCGACCGGCGAGCCCACCGCCACCACCGGCTGTCCGGAGGTGCGATGCAACAGGGTCTGGAAGGTCGCGAGCAGCACCATGAAACCGGTGATCCCGCGAGAGCGCCCCAGCTCGCGCACGGCAGCCGCCGCGCCGACGGGAAAGGCGGTCGTCCGGCGCGCGCCACGGAAGGTCTGCACCGGCGGGCGCGGCCGGTCGGTGGGCAGATCGAGGAGCGGCGGGGCGCCGGCGAGCGCCCCGCGCCAGTAGGCGAGCTGGGCCGCGAGCACGTCGCCGGCCAGCCATTGCCGCTGCCAGGCCGCGTAGTCGGCGTACTGCACCGGCGGCTCGGCGAGCGGCGATGGCCCGCCGGCCGCGAAGGCGGCGTAGAGCGCCGCCATCTCCCGGATCAGCACGCCCATCGACCAGCCGTCGGTGACGGCGTGATGAAGCACGAGGAGAAGGATGTGCTCCTGCTCGGACAGGCGGATCAGGGTCGCGCGCAGGAGCGGCCCCCGGGAGAGAGCGAAGGGGAGCCGGGCCTCGAAATCGATCTGGCGGCGGGCCTCGGCTTCCCGCGCCGCCGGAGGCAGGGCTGCGAGATCCGATCGCGACAGGAGGCCCGAGACCGCCGGAAGGATCCGCTGAACGGGTTCCTCCTCACCTTCCGTCAGACGGAAAACCGTGCGGAGCGCCTCGTGCCTGCGGACGATCTCGTCCAGGCTCGCTTCGAGGGCGCCGAGGTCGAGCGGGCCCTTCAGCCGCGTGGCCGAGGGCATGTTGTAGGCCACGCTCCCCGGATCGAGCTGGTCCAGAAACCAGAGCCGCTGCTGTCCGAAGGAGAGCGGCAGGCTCCCCTCCCGCGGGACGCGCGAGATGGGTGGCGCGGCGGCGCCCTTGAAGGCCGCATCGATCCGCTCCGCCAGACCGGCGAGCGTCGGGCTCTCGAACAGGGCACGCAGGGGGAGCTCGACGGCGAAGGCCTCCCGCACCCGGGAGAGCACCTGGGTGGCGAGCAGGGAGTGACCGCCGAGCTCGAAAAAATTGTCGCGCGCGCCGATGCCCTCGATCCCCAGAACCCGCTCCCAGATGCCGGCCAGGATCTCCTCGGCCGGCGTGCGCGGCGGCAGCCGCTCCGTCGTGCCCGAGGGCCTCGGCCGCAGGCCGGCGAGAGCCTTGCGGTCGACCTTGCCGTTCGGCGTCATCGGCAGGCGGTCGAGCGGAACGAGCTGCGCGGGGACCATGTACTCGGGGAGGCGGCTACGCAGGAAGGCCCGCAGCTCGGCGGGCGAAACCGGGGCCGAGGCGACGATCCAGGCGTCGAGGCTCTGGCCGTCGGGGCCGGCCATCACCACCGCCCGCTCCACCGCCGGATGGCTCTCCAGGGCGACCTCCACCTCTCCAAGCTCGATGCGGAAGCCCCGCACCTTCACCTGGTGATCGATCCGGCCCAGGAACTCCAGCTCGCCGCCCGGCGACCAGCGGGCGAGATCGCCCGTGCGGTAGAGGCGGTCGCCCCCGGCGCCGAAGGGGTCGGGGACGAACCGCTCGGCCGTCAGGTCCGGCCGGCCGAGATAGCCGCGGGCCAGCCCCTCGCCGCCGAGCCGCAGCTCGCCGGGAACGCCGCAGGGGAGCAGGCGTTGGTGGGCGTCGACCACGAACGCCCGCGTGCTCGCGATCGGCCGGCCGATGGTCGGCGGCCGGGGATCGTCGCGGTCGACGAGGACGAACGTCGAGTAGGTCGTATCCTCCGACGGGCCGTACAGATTGAAGACTCTCTCGACGCCCGGCGTCCGGTAGATCTGGTCGACCAGACTCCGGCGAAGCGCCTCGCCCGCCAGGCACACGGTGCGCACCGAGGGCGGGATGCCTGCCGACCGCACCAGCTCCGACATCGCAGAGGGAACGGTGTTGACCAGGGAGACCCGGGCCGCCGCCTCCATCCGGGGGAGCTGCAGGGCGTTTTCGGCCAGGATCACGGCGCCGCCCGTCACCAGCGGCAGGAAAAGCTCGAAGACCGAAAGATCGAAGCAGATCGAGGTCGAGCCCAGGACCCCCGTGAGATCGGCCGCCGGAAACACCGCCGCCGCCCACTCCAGCAGGGCGACCGTGCTCGCGTGGGCGATCGCGACCCCCTTGGGCCGTCCCGTCGAGCCCGAGGTGTAGATGACGTACGCGAGATCGCGTTCGCCGCCCCTCAGGCCGAGGTCCGATCCGCCAGGCTCCGCCGCCGCCGGCTCGGACCGGATCACCGTCGAGGCCCGGCGGATGAGACCTTCCGGAGCCCCGGGTCCCGCCACCAGCACCTCCACCCCGGCGTCGTCGAGCATGAAGGCGAGACGCTCCTCGGGGTACTCGGGGTCCATGGGGACGTAGGCGGCTCCCGCCTTCCAGACCGCCAGCAGGGCAGCGACCATGCCGATGGACCGGTCGCCGCAGATCCCCACCCGGGCTTCCGCTTTCACGCCCGTGCTCACCAGGACCCGGGCCAGCCGGTTGGCCCGGGCGTTGAGCTCGCGGTAGGTGGCGCGCTCCCGGCCCTGGACGACGGCGACGGCGTCCGGAGTCAGCGCGGCCTGTCCCTCGAACAGCTCGTGCACCCGGCCCCTCCAGCTCCCCTGCCGCGCCGTGTCGGTCCATTCGACGGCGATCTGGTGGCGTTCGGCGGCGGTGAGCAACGCCAGCGCCGAGAGGGGCTGATCGGGATCGTGAACGGCCGTCGCCAGCAGCACCGCGAAGTGGCCGGCCATGCGCCGCATGCGCGACGGGTCGAAGAGGTCCGTGTTGTATTCGAAGAACCCGGCGATCCATCCCGGGCTCTCCTCGAGAGTGAGCGTGAGGTCGAACAGGGCCCGGCCGGCCTCGATGGGCAAGGCCTCGATCGTCAGCTCCTCGAGGCCCCGGGTCTCCACCGGCATGCTCTGGAAGGCGAAGAGCACCTGGAACACCGGGGTATGGGCGAGATCGCGGTCGGGCTGCAGCTCCTCGACCAGACGCTCGAACGGCAGATCCGGATGGGCGAAGGCCTCCAGGGTCAGCTCGCGCGTTCGTCCCAGGAGCTCCCGGAACGTGGGATCGCCGGAGAGGTCGCCGCGCAGGACCAGCGTGTTGACGAAGAACCCGATCAGCCCCTCGGTCTCCATCCGGTCACGGTTCGCCATCGGCGTGCCCACGGGCAGGTCGGCGCGGCCGGTGTACCGGTGCAACAGGGTCGAGAACGCCGCCAGGAGCGCCATGAAGGGCGTCGCCCTCTCGGCCTGGCCCAGATCCTTGAGAGCCGCGAGGGTGGTGGCGGAAAGCGCGATCTCCTGGCGGGCTCCCCGGAAGGTCTGGATCTCGGGCCGCGGCCGGTCGGCCGGAAGCTCCAGGGGGCCGGGCAGATCGGCGAGCCGCCGCCGCCAATAGTCGAGCTGAGGCGTGAGGGCCCCGGCGTCGAGCCAGCTCCGCTCGGCGACGGCGAAATCGGCATACTGCACGGAGATCTCCGGCAAAGGAGACGGCGCGCCCTGGGAGAAAGCCTGGTAGATGGCGGCCACCTCCCGGATCAGGATCCGCATCGACCAGGCGTCGGAGACGATGTGATGGAGGGCGAAGACGAGGACCCGCTCCTCTGGTCCCAGGCGGAGCAGCTGGAAGCGCAGCAGCGGCCCGGCGGTCAGGTCGAAGGAGCGCCGGACCTCGGTCGCGACGTGCCTCCGGACGGCAGCGCCGCGCTCTTCGGATGGCAGTCCGGAGAGATCGATCCGGGACAGCGGCAGCTCGACCGGCGGCCCCACCCGCTGCACCGGCCGGCCGGCGACGGCGTGGAACGTGGTGCGCAGGGCCTCGTGCCGCCGGACGACCTCGGAGAGGGCCCGCGCGAGCGCGGCTTCGTCCAGAGGACCCTTCAGGCGCACCGCTCCCGGCAGGTTGTAGAAGGGATTGCCGGGCTCCAGCTGGTCGAGGAACCAGAGACGCTGCTGGGCATAGGAAAGAGGGAAATCGCCCCGGCGCTCCCCCCGCGGCCGGATCGATGGGCGCGGAGCCTCCGCCCGTCCCTTGAGCTGCCGGAGCTGGCGCAGCAGAAGCTCCCGCTTTCCCGGCGAGAGCCCTTCGAGCCGGGAGGCGAGCTCAATCACTCATGACCTCCAGCATCTCGCTGTCCGCGAGCAGAGCCGCGGTCTCTTCCTCGGAGAGACCCTCGAGACGCGCCAGCAGGCGGTCCAGATCGTCGCCATTCGCCGTCTGGATCTCCCCTTCGACGATCCGCACGGCGAGCCGCGCCACCGTGGGAGCGTCGAAGATCGCCCGCAGGGGCAAATCGGCGCTGAGGGCATGGCGAACCCGGGAGAGCACCTGGAGCGCGAGGAGCGAGTGGCCGCCCAACTCGTGGAAATCGTCGTGAATTCCCACCGGCTCGATCCCCAGCACCTCTTCCCAGATCGCCGCCAGAAGCCGCTCGGTCTCGCTTCTCGGAGATACGTAGGGAGTCGCCAGATCGGGACGGGAGTGCACCGTGCCGGCGCGCGCCGGTGCCTCCGGGCCAGACGCCGCCGGCGGCGGCAGAGATCTCGCCCGCACGACCAGATCCTCCAGCGGCAGGGTGGAGACGACGACCCGCGGCAGTCCGCTCGCGACGGCACGATCGAACGCTTCCAGCCCCTCGGCCGTGAGCAGCCCGTCCTCGCGGGGACCGGCCGCCATCCCGACCTCGCGCCAGCGGTCCCAGTCGATCGCCAGCGCCCGGCGCCCCTGTGCGGCCTCGCGAGCCGCGAAGGCGTCGAGAAAGGCGTTCGCCGCGCAATAGTCGACCTGGCCGAGGCCGCCCAGGATCGAGGCCAGAGACGAGCAGACGACGAAGAAGTCGAGCGGAGCGCCGGCGAGCAGGGAGCTCAGGACCAGGGTGCCACGCACCTTGGCGCGGAGCACGGTCGCGGCGCTCTCTTCCGTCTTGAGCTGGATCAGGCCGCCGCCGGCAACGCCGGCGGCATGGATCACGCCGTGAAGATCGCCGAATCGTTCTCGCGTCCGCTCCAGGACCGCGCGCATGGACGCTTCGTCGGCGACGTCGGCGGCGAGCGCCAGCACGTCGGCTCCCATCGCTTCGAGCGCGGCGACGCGCTCGTCGTCCGGCGGGATCGCGGTGCGTCCGACGAGCACGATCCTGGCCGCCGCCGTGCGGGCGAGATGCCCGGCCAGCGCGAGGCCGATCCCTCGCGTGCCGCCGGTGATCAGCACGGTTCCACCGCGGCGGCGCCCACCCGGCCGCTCCGGCAGCCTGAGCCGCTGGAAGCGCTGCGCCCAGCGCCGGCTCCCCCGGAGCGCCAGAAGCGGCTCGACGGGCGCGCCGCCAAGCTCGGCGACGAGCTGGCCGAGCAAGCGCTCGCGGGCCGGAGCCGAGGCGGGCCAGACGACGTCGAGGGCGCGGCACCCCACGCCGGTGAATTCCAAGGGGAGGACCCGCACGGGACCCAGCAGGAGCGCCGCTTCGGGGCGGAGCTCCTCTTCGCCGGTGACGTCGCAGAGGCCCGTGGTGACGACCGTGAGCTCGACCTTGCCGGCGGCTTCTCCCGCGCCATCCGCGATCGCCTGGGCGAGCCGGAGCAGGCCGAAGAAGCCGGCCTCTCCGGATTCCATCGGCTCCGGGGATACGCCGCCGAGATGGACGATCCGGGAGGGCAGACCCTCACCGGCACGGATCTCAGCGAGCAGCCGGTCGTAGCGCTCGCGATCTCCAGTCTCCACGGTGACGACCGGCAGGCCCTGGATCGCCAGCCTCTCCGCCAGCCCGGCCCCCAGGCCGTGGCGGTCCAGAAGCAGGAGCCAGCGTCCGGTGAGCGGAGGGGCGGAGCCCGGAGCCGCGATCGCCTCCTGCCAGACCGGCACCGAGTACCAGTCCTCCCTGGCCAGCCGCCCTGCGGGCTCGACGGCGGCCACGGGGATCGCCGGGCGAGCTTCGAGCCAGTAGCGCAGGCGCTCGAAGGGATAGAGCGGCAGGGGGACGCGGCGCCGCCGCTCGTGGGCGTGGAAACCGTCCCAATCGATCCCGGCGCCCGCCAGCCAGAGGCGCCCCAGGCTACCGAGCAGGACCTCGTGATCCTGCGTCGATTCGCCGGGGTGGCGCAGCGATCCGAGGAGGACCGTGCCGGGGGTGGCCTGCCGCCGGGCCAGCGACGAGAGCGCCCGCCCCGGCCCCACCTCCAGCAGGATGCGGGCGGGCTCGCGCAGGAGCTCGGCCGTGGCGGCGGCGAAACGCACGGGCTGCCGGAGGTGCCGTGCCCAGTAGCCGGGATCGGTGGCCTCGGAGTCGCGGATCCAGGTACCGGTGAGGTTCGACAGATAGGGAATTCCGGGGGGGCTCAGCCGGAGCGTCCGCACTCTCTCGGTCAAGGGCTTCAGGACGGGGTCCATGGCCGCCGAGTGGAAGGCGTGCGACGTCCGCAGCCGCCGCCCCTCGATCCCCTTTTCCGCGAGGCGAAGGCGGAGGGCCTCGACGTCTCGTTCAGAGCCGGCAACCGCGCAGAGGGAAGGCGCGTTGACCGCCGCCAGCTCCAGGCCGCCGTCGAGCCACGCCAGCACCTCGGCCTCGGGAAGGGGGACGGCCAGCATGGCACCGCCCGGCAGCGCCTGCATCAGCCGGCCGCGGGCCGCCACCAGGTACAGCGCGTCGTCCAGGGAGAGGACGCCGGCGAGACAGGCAGCCACGTACTCGCCCACGCTATGGCCGAGCATCGCCTCCGGCCGGACGCCCCACTCCATCCAGAGCTGGGCCAGCGCGTACTCGACGGCGAAAAGGGCGGGCTGAGCGAGGCCGGTCTCCTGGAGACGCCGGTCCGCTCCCTCCGATCTGGCAGGCTCCGGATAGAGCGCGCCGAGCAGGTCCAGACCCTCCCGGGCGTTCAGGATCCCGGCGCAGACGTCGAGCGCGGCGCGGAACGCCGGCTCGGTCTCGTAGAGGTCGCGCCCCATGCCGGCGTACTGCGAGCCCTGACCGGGAAAGAGGAACACGACCGGCCGCCGCGCCTCACCGACGATCCGGGAGAGAACGCGTTCGGGATCGCGCTCCGCGAGGGCGGCCGCCGCTCCGGTGGCATTCCGGGCCACCACGACCCTGCGGTGCGGCAGCGCCTTGCGGCCTGTCTGCAGCGTGCAGGCGGCATCCGCGAAGGAGACCTCCGGACGCTCGCCCAGGTGGCGCGCCAGGTTGTCCGTCGCTGCCTCCAAAGAAGCTGGGGAACGGGCCGAGAGAACCACGAGTTGCCAGGGTCGGGCCGCCCCGGACGGAGCGGGCTCCGGAGCCTCTTCCAGAACCGCGTGGGCGTTGGTGCCGCCGATGCCGAAGGAGCTCACCGCGGCCCGCCGCGGAGCCCCTTCTTCCCGCCGCCATTCCCGCAGCGCGTCATTGACGAAGAACGGGCCGGCGGCGAAGTCGATGCGCGGGTTCGGCGCCCCGAAATGAAGGCTCGGCGGGATCTCTCCGTGCTCCAGCGCCAGCACGGTCTTGATCAGGCCGGCGATGCCCGCCGCGGCGTCGAGATGCCCGATGTTGGTCTTGACCGAGCCCAGGGCGCAGTATCCCGTCCGCGCTTCGCCGTCGCGGAAGGCCCGGGTCAGTGCCGCGATCTCGATCGGGTCTCCAAGCGGTGTGCCGGTGCCGTGCGCCTCGAGATAGCCGATGGAGCCCGGAGTCACTCCGGCAACGGCCTGGGCCCCGGTGATGGCGGCCGCCTGCCCGTCGACGCTGGGAGCGGTGTACCCGACCTTGAGCGCGCCGTCGTTGTTGATCGCCGTGCCCCGCAGGACGGCGTGGATCGTGTCGCCGGCGGCGACGGCGTCGCTCAGCCGCTTGAGGGCCACGACGCCGACACCGCTGCCCGCGACCGTGCCCTGGGCCTGAGCGTCGAAAGCGCGGCAGTGCCCGTCCGGAGAACCGATCCCGCCCTCCTGATAGAAGTAGCCGGCGATCTGCGGGACGGTGGCGGAGACGCCGCCGGCGAGCGCCATCTCGCACTCGCCGCCGAGGAGGGCGCGGCAGGCGAGGTGCACGGCGACCAGCGAGGTCGAGCAGGCGGTCTGGACGGTGAAGCTGGGGCCACGGAGGTCGAGCTTGTATGACACCCGGGTGGCCAGGAAGTCCTTGTCGCCGCCGAGCATGGCCTGGTTGCCGCCGCCGGCCAGGAGCGCCTCGGGGTTCGCCAGGACGTTGCGCAGCAGGTACATGTTGGCGCTCACCCCGGCGTAGACGCCGATGGCGCCAGGGAAGCGCGAAGGGTCGCAGCCGGCGTCCTCCAGGGCATGCCAGGCGCATTCGAGGAAGAGCCGGTGCTGGGGATCGGTGAGCTCCGCCTCGCGCGGCGTCAGGTCGAAGAAGGGGGCGTCGAACAGCTCGACGCCGTCGAGGACGCCGCGACCTCTGACGTAGTCGGGCCGGGCGAACGTCCGCGGGTCGACCCCCGCCGCGATCAGCTCCTCGTCGGTGAAGAAGCGGATCGACTCCCTGCCGTCGCGGAGGTTGCGCCAGAATTCGTCGAGGTCCGCCGCACCCGGGAAGCGCCCCGCCATGCCGATCACCGCCACGGCCTCCTGGAGCCCGGACCGCTCGACCTGCTCGCGGACCCGGCGGCGGACCGCCGCGAGGGCCGGATCGCCTTCGTCGGGCGCGCCGCCCAGGTGGCGGGCGAGGGCGGCCACGGTGGGATGGCGGAAGAGCTCGACGATCGGGATCTCGCGATCCAGCAGCCTCTGCAGGCGGGTGTGGACACGGACCAGCAGCAGGGAGTGGCCGCCACGGTCGAAGAAGTTGTCCTCGGCCCCCACCTCGGCCAAGCCCAGAAGCTCGCTCCAGACTCCGGCGATGGTCCGTTCGAGATCGCTCCGCGGCGGCATGGCGGCAATCTCCAGCGGCGATTCGGCGATCTCCTCGGGCAGCGGGAGGGCCTGTGGGTCCACCTTGCCGCTGACGGTGCGGGGGAGGACCGGCAGCACGACCAGAGCCGCCGGCACCATGTAGGAGGGCAGGATCGCCCGCAGCTGGAGGCGGAGCGCGGCGGGCGTCAGCTCCTCCGCCGGCAGGGGCGCAGCGTAGCCGACGATCCGCGGCTGACCCTGGACATCTTCGTGGACCACGACCGCCGACTCCCTCACGCCAGCGCACCGGGCCAGTGCCGCCTCGATCTCCCCCAGCTCGACCCGGAAGCCGCGGACCTTGACTTGCCGGTCGGTCCGGCCGAGGAACTCGAGGAGGCCGTCCGGCCGGTGGCGCACCAGATCGCCGGTGCGGTAGAGACGGGCTCCGGGCTCACCCGTCCAGGCATCCGGCACGAACGTCTCGGCGGTCAGCGCCGGCTGGCCGAGATAGCCGCGGGCCAGCAGGCCGCCGATGTACAGCTCTCCAGGCACTCCGAGCGGCGCCGGATCGTGCCCCTCGCCGAGGACAAACAGCCGCTTGCCCGCCGCCGGACGGCCGATCGGCACCGTGCTCCCCGCCGGCAGCGGACCGCAGGTCCAGGTGGCGGCGTCGATCGCCGCTTCGGTGGGGCCGTAGATGTTCTGCAGAGCCGCCCGCGGGAATCGATGACGGAAGCGCTCGGCGAGCTCGGCGGGCAACGCCTGACCGCCCGCGAACAGCAGCCGCAGCCGGCCGCACTCCGCGAGCCCCTCCTGCTCCAGGAAAGCCTCCAGCATCGGCGGCGCGAGGTCGGTGATCGTCACCCTCTCGCGGGCCACCGTGCGGACCAGCCCCCCAAAGTCCTTCTGGTCGCCCGGCGGAACCGGAATCAGCCGCGCTCCCGAGAGCAGAGCGCCGAAGATCTGCCAGATGGAGGGATCGAAAGTGACGGCGATGTTCTGCAGAACGCAGTCGTCGCCGGTGAGCGAGAACGCGGCCAGCCGCCAGGCCAGCGTGGCGCAGGCCGCCCGGTGAGAGACCATGACCCCCTTGGGCCGCCCCGTCGACCCGGAGGTGAAGATCACATAGGCGAGATGATCCGGCCTGGCGCCGCCGTCGAGATTTTCGTCTCCACCCGCGTTCGCGTCTGCCGGCCGGAGGGCGGGAACGCCCAGTGCTTCCAGCCCACCAGCCGGCCGCTCATCGACGAGGACCAGCACCGCGTCCGCGTCCGCCAGCATGTGGCCGGTCCGCTCGGCCGGAGCTTCGGGGTCGAGAGGGAGATAGGCGCCCCCCGCCTTGAGCACCGCGAGGATCGCGGCGATCAGGTCCGGCGAGCGGTCCATCAGGATTCCGACGACCGCGTCGGCTCCGACGCCGCGCGCCCGCAGGCGGCGCGCCAGTCGGTTCGCCCGGCGGTTCAGCTCGCCATAGCTCACCCGGTCCTCGCCCCAGGCCAGCGCGATCGCTTCGGGCTCCAGGGCCACGCGCGCCTCGAAGCGGCGGTGCAGGAGCGGCTCTCCCGCCGGGCCGGCTTCCCCCGAAACCCAGTCGTTCCACTCCACCAGGAGCTGATGGCGCTCGCTCGCGGGCAGGAACGCCAGGGCGGAAAGCCGGCGATCGGGGTGGGCCGCCGCGGCTTCCGCCAGGGCTTCGAGCCGCCCGAGCAGCCGCCGGACGGTCGGCGCGTCGAACAGATCGGTGGCGTATTCCGCCGTCAGGTAGATCTGCTCGCCGCCGACCTCGGCGATCAGGGCGAGATCGGTCCGCGTCATGCCGCTCCCCACCGGCAGGCGCGAGAGACTGAGCGCCTTCAGCTCCGGCGCGCCGGCCGGGTCGGTCGCGAGCACCAGCATGGCCTGGAACAGGGGTGTGTGGCCCAGGCTCCTCTCGGGCTTCAGCTCCTCCACCAGCCGCTCGAACGGCAGGTCCTGATGGGCCTGCGCGCCGAGCGCCACCTCGCGGACGCGGGCCAGGAGCTCGCGGAACGTGGGGTCGCCGGCGAGGTCGGTCCGCAGCACCAGGGTGTTGGCGAAAAATCCGATGAGCCCCTCGACCTCGGGCCGCTGCCGGTTCGCGATGGGGGTACCGATCAACAGGTCGTCCTGGCCCGCGTGGCGGCCGAGCAGCGCGGCGAACAGAGCGAGCAGGACCATGAACGGCGTCGCCTCGGCGCGGCGGGCCTCTGCCAGGAGACCGGCGCTGACCGGCGCCGGGAGATCCAGAAACTCCGTGGTCCCTCGGAAGGTCGGGACCGCCGGCCGCGGCCGGTCCATGGGGAGGACGAGGTCGGTGGGCGCCCCGGCCAGCCTCTCCCGCCAGTAGGCGAGCTGCTCGTCGAGCCCCCCCTTCGCCGCCCACTCCCGCTGCCAGCTCGCATAGTCGGCGTAGCGGATGGGCAGCTCGGGAAGGTCCGCCGCGTCCGCCATGTAGAAGGCGACCAGCTCGCGGATGAAGACGTCGAGCGACCAGGCGTCCGCGGCGATGTGATGCAGGGTGACGACGGCGACGTGCTCGTCCGCGGCCAGCCGCAGGAGCAGGAAGCGGTAGAGCGGTCCCCGCGCGAGGTCGAACGGCCGCCGCACCTCCCGGCCCAGCCGGCGCCACATCTCGACGGTCCGGGCCGCCGCCGGAATGCCGGCGAGGTCGACCAGGGGAATGGGGACCGGAGCGACGGGCAGGATGCGCTGGACCGGCTCGCCATCGCTCCCTTCCGGCAGCTCGTAGACGGTGCTCAGCACGGCGTGGCGTTCCGTCACTCGCGACAGGGCGCGAGAGAGCGCCGGCAGGTCCAGGCTCCCGTTCAGCCGCAAGGCGGTCGGCAGGTTGTACGCCGGGCTGTCCGGCTGCAGGCGGTCGAGGAACCAGAGCCTCTGCTGACCGAAGGAGAGCGGATAGGCGGCCGCCTCCGCGGTGCGCGGAATCCGCTCTCCCCGCGTCGCCGCGAACCCCTGGTCTCGCCGCAGGGCGCGGAGCAGCTCCATTCGCCTGGCCGACAGCCGGAAGCCCGGCTCACCGCTCACGGCGCCTCCTCCGCTCCACCGCCGGTCCCGGCATGTTGCGTCAGCAGGATTTCGACCTCGTCCTCCGGCAATCGGAGGAGGTCGAGAACCAGCTCCGCGGACCGTTCCAGCTCCTCCGGGGAGGCGGAATCCCGGAGCAGTCCGGCGGCTAGGCCGGCCACGGTGGGAGCCTCGAACAAGCGCCGCAAGGGGACCTCGATCTCCAGCGCTTCGCCGAGGCGCGAGACCACCTGGGTCGCCAGCAGGGACTGGCCGCCGAGGGTAAAGAAGTTGTCCTGGACCCCGATGCGCTCGACCCGCAGCACCTCCGACCAGATGCCCGCCAGCATCTCTTCGAGCGCCGTGCGGGGAGCGACATAGGCGGCCCGGAGGCCCGGAACGAAGCCTTCGGGAGCCGGCAGGGCCCGGCGGTCGACCTTGCCGTTGGGGGTCAGCGGCAGCGCTTCGAGCAGCACCCAGGCCGAGGGGATCATGGGGTCGGGGAGTCGCTGGCCCAGGTGCTCGCGCAGATCGGTCGCCGAAAGGGCGGTACCGACGCCCCCGCGGGCGACCAGATAGGCCACCAGCCTCCTGTCGCTCTCCTCGCCCAGGGCCGTCACCACCGCGCTCTCGACCTGGGGATGGGCCTCCAGGGCGGACTCGACCTCGCCGAGCTCGATGCGGAAGCCGCGGATCTTGACCTGGTGGTCGAGGCGGCCCAGGAACTCGATCTCGCCGTCGGGCCGGCGGCGGGCGAGGTCGCCCGTGCGGTAGAGGCGGGAGCCGGGCAGGCCGTCGAGGTCGGCGCAGGGGTTCGGGATGAAGCGCTCGGCGGTCAGGTCGGGACGGCTGCGGTAGCCGCGCGCCAGCCCATCGCCACCGATGCAGAGCTCGCCGGGCACCCCCAGCGGAGCTGGCGCCAGCGACGGATCGAGGAGCACGATCCGGGTGTTGGCGATCGGCCGGCCGAGGACGACGCCGCTCTCCTCGACCCGGGACACGGCGGACCAGACGGTCGTCTCCGTGGGCCCGTAGAGGTTCCAGACCGCCGCGGACCGCGCCCGCAGCTCGTCCGCCAGCTTCGCGGGCAGCGCCTCGCCGCCGCACAGCACGCGCACCTCGGGCTCGCCCGTCCAACCCGCGTCGACCAGCAGCCGCCAGGTGGAGGGGGTCGCCTGGAGCACCGTGGCGCCGGTCTCGCGCAGACGGGCCAGCAGCCGCGCGCCGTCGGCGGCCGTCTCGCGCCGGGCGAGGTCCAGCCGCGCCCCCACCAGGAGAGGAAGGTAGAGCTCGAGCGCGGCGATGTCGAAGGAGAGCGAGGTCACCGCCAGCAGCACGTCGCCGGCGCCGAGGCCGGGCCGCACCGACATCGACGCCAGGAAGTTGACCAACGCCCGGTGCGGGATCTCGACGCCCTTGGGGCGTCCCGTCGAGCCCGAGGTATAGAGCACGTAGGCGAGGTCGCCTGGGTCGCCGGGCACGCGCGGGTCGTCGACACTCTCACCCACGCTCTCGGCCTCGGCCGCTTCGAAACGCACGACCTCCACCGCCAGGCCGGTGGCACGGGGCGAAAGCCATTCGGGCGCTCCGGGGCCCGTCAGCAGGATCGTGAGTCCCGCGTCTCCCAACACATAAGCCAGGCGATCCTCGGGATAGGAGGGGTCCATCGGCACGTAGGCTCCGCCCGCCTTGAGGATCCCCAGCAAGGCCACCGGCAGCGCCAGGGAGCGCTCCATGCAGAGCCCCACCAGCGCTCCCCGGCCGACACCCCGGCCGAGGAGATAGCGCGCCACCCGGTTGGCTTTCTCCTCCAATTCGCCGTAGGTGAGAAGCTCATCCCCGCACGTCACCGCGATGGCGTCGCCCTGGCGGGAAGCCTGATGGGCGATCCACTCGTGGAGGCGGGTTTCGGCAGGGTAGGCGGCGGCGGTGTCGGAGGCCTCGATCGCCAGCTGATGCCGCTCGGCGGCCGAGAGCAGAGCGATCTCCGGGATGCCCGCTCCGGGATCGGCGGCGACCGCCTGCAGGAGACGCTCGAATTGCCCGAGCATGCGGTCGATCGTGGCAGGGTCGAAGAGGTCCGCGTTGTACTCGAGGCTGCCGGCGATGCCGACCGGCGTCTCCGTGACGTCCAGCGTCAGGTCGAGCTTGGCCGTGCCGGTCCCCATCCCGTACGGCCAGATCTCCAGACCCGGCAGGGCCAGCAGCCCGGTCGGAGCGTTCTGGAGCGCGAGCATCACCTGGAACAGCGGCGGGCTCGACAGGTCACGCTCGGGCTGCAGCTCGAACACCACCTTCTCGAACGGCAGCTCCTGGTGGGCGAAGGCGGCGAGCGCCGAGCGCCGCACCTGCCCCAGCAGCCGCTCGAAGCTGGGAGCCCCGGAGAGATCGGCGCGCAGCACCAGAGTGTTGACGAAGAGGCCGATCAAGGGCTCGAGCTCGGGCTGCGTCCGATTGGCGGTCGGCGAGCCCACCGGGATGTCCACCTGTCCCGAATAGCGATGCAGCAGGGCCGAGAAGGCGGCGAGGAGCACCATGAAGAGCGTCCCTCCCTGGCGCTGCCCGAGGGCCCGGAGCGCCGTGGAGAGCTGCAGGGAGAGATCGAGGTCCCGGCTGCCGCCGCGGAAGGTCTGGAACGGCGGGCGCGGCCGGTCGGTCGGGAGCCGCAGCGGCTCGATGCCGGCGAGCGCCTCCCGCCAGTAGGCCAGCTGCTCTTCCAGGAGGCCGCCGGTGAGCCACCCCTTCTGCCAGCGGGCATAGTCGAGATACTGGATCGGCGGCTCGGGCAGCGGCGAAGGGTGCCCGGCGCGGAAGGCCGCATAGAGGGCCGAGAGCTCGCGGATCAGCACGCCCATCGACCAGCCGTCGCTCGCGATGTGGTGCAGGGTGAAGAGGGCCACATGGTCCTCGTCGCCGAGCCGCGCCAGGGCGGCCCGCAGCAGCGGACCCCGCTCGAGGTCGAAGGCGCGCCGGCCCATCGCGTTGGCGAGCCGGCGGGCCTCGGCCTCGCGGAGGGACACCGGCAGCGCCCGCAGGTCGATCAGGGGGAGCGGCACGGCGGCCGGAGCGGCGACGATCTGAGAGGCCTGCCCCCCCGCGATCGCAATGACGGAGCGGAGGACCGCGTGCCGGCGGACGATCTCCGTCAGGCTGGCCGCCAGCGCCGGCACGGCCAGGGCGCCGAGCAGCCGGATGCCGGCCGGGATGTTGTAGGCCGGGCTGCCGGGATCCATCCGGTCGAGCACCCAGAGCCGCTCCTGGGCGAAGGAGAGCGGCCAGGGGCGGCCGGGCTCGACGGTCGCCGCCTCGATCCGGACCTCCTCGCGCTCGGCGGCGCGCGCGGCGTCGATGGTCCGCGCCAGCGCCGACAGCATGGGGGCCTGGAAGATCCGGCTCAGCGGCAGCTCGACGTGGAGCGCGTCATGGATGCGCGAGACCACCTGGGCGGCCAGCAGCGAGTGGCCGCCGAGCTCGAAGAAGTCGTCCTCGGCGCCCACCGCCTCGACGCCGAGCACCGAGGCCCAGATCCCCGCCAGCGCCTCCTCGGTGGAGGTCCGGGGAGCCGTCGACACTCGCGGCCCCAGGGCCGCCGGCGCGGGGAGCGCCTTGCGATCGACCTTGCCGTTCGGGGTCAGCGGCAGGCGGTCGAGCCGTACCCAGCCGGTGGGGATCATGTGCTCGGGGAGGCTCCGCCGCGCCCAGTCGCGCAGCTCGCCCGCGAGGTCGAGGTCCGGCCGCCGCGCCACCAGGTAAGCCACCAGCCTCCGGTCGCCGCCGTCCTCGCGCACCACGACCACGGCCGCCTCCACCTGCGGGTGGCGCCCGAGCGCCGCCTCGATCTCCCCCAGCTCGATGCGGAAGCCGCGGATCTTCACCTGATGGTCGATGCGGCCCAGGCAGTCGAGGCGGCCGTCGACGCGATAGCGGGCCAGGTCGCCCGTCCGGTAGAGCCGCGAGCCCGGCGGACCGAACGGGTCGGGCACGAAGCGGTCGGCGGTCAGCTCCGGCCTCCCGAGATAACCGCGCGCGAGACCCGCGCCGCCCAGGAGGAGCTCGCCGGCGGCGCCCACCGGCACCGGATTGCCGCGAGAATCGAGCACGTAGGCCCCGGTGTTGGCGATCGGCCGGCCGATCGAGATCGGGCCGCCGTCCCGGATCTCCTCCGCCGTCGACCAGACCGTCGTCTCGGTGGGGCCATAGACATTCCAGAGCGAGCCCACCCGCCGCCGCAGGCTCGCCGCCAGGGCGGGCGCCATGGCCTCGCCGCCACAGAGCGCTTTCAGCTTCCCGTCGCCCGGCCAGCCCGCTTCCAGCAACAGGCGCCAAGTGGCCGGCGTCGCCTGCAGGACCGTGATTCCGGCCGTGGCCATCAGCGCCTGCAGGCGCCGGCCGTCGGCGGCCTCGTCGCGGCTCGCCAGCACCACCCGCCCTCCCACCATCAGCGGCAGGTAGAGCTCCAGGCCGGCGATGTCGAAGGAGAGCGAGGTCACGGCGAGCAGCGCGTCCGTCGCTCCCAGGCCCGGCTCCTCGGCCATCGAGGCGAGGAAGTTGGCCAGCGCGCCGTGGGAGATCTGCACCCCCTTCGGTTTGCCGGTCGAGCCCGAGGTGTAGATCATGTACGCCGCGTTCAGGGGCCCGACGCGGCTGGCCGGCGGGCTGTCGGCCGGCTCCCCCTCCTCCGCGAGCACCGACTCCCGCGTCAACACCGCGGCCAGCCCGGAGTCCTCCCGCATGTAGGCCAGGCGCTCCGCCGGGTAGGAGGGGTCGAGCGGCACGTAGGCGCCACCGGCCTTGAGCACCGCGAGCAGCGCCACCACCATCTCCGGCGAGCGCTCCAGGGCGAGGCCGACGAGCACCTCGGGTCCGATGCCCAGCTCCCGCAGGCGGTGCGCCAGGCCGTTGGCGCGGCGGTCGAGGTCGCGGTAGGTCAACGGCTCGCCGCCGAAGACCACCGCCACCGCCTCCGGGCTCCGCGCCGCCTGGTCCGCGATCCATTCGTGAACGCAGCCGGCCGGCACTAGACGCCCGGTGGCGTTCCAGGCGACGACCACCTGGTCGCGCTCTTCGGCGCCCAGCAGGGGCAACGCCGAAAGCCTGGCCTCCGGGCGCGCCGCCATCCCCTCCAGCAGGGTCGTGAAATGGCGCGCCAGACGCGCCATCGTCGAGGCGTCGAAGAGGTCCGTCGAGTACTCCCAGGAGGCGGCGACCCCCTTCCCGGTGTCGGTCAGATAGACCTGGAGGTCGAACAGGGAGGTCCCTCCGGACGACTCCAGACGGGTGAGCGTCAGGCCCTGGGCCTCGTCGCGCGCGGGGGGCGCGCCCAGCAGGTTGAACATGAGCTGGAACAGCGGGTTGCGCGACAGGTCGCGCTGCGGTTGCAGCTTCTCCACCAGGTGCTCGAACGGCAGGTCCTGGTGGGAGTAGGCCCCCACCGCCGTCTCCCGCACCCGCGCCAGGATTTCCGAGACCGTGGGATCGCCGCTGAGGTCGGTGCGCAGGACCAGGGTGTTGACGAAGAAACCGATCAGCTTCTCCAGCACGGCCCGGGTGCGGCCCGCGATCGGCGTGCCGACGACCAGGTCCTCGAGACCGGTGTAGCGGCTGATCAGGGCGTCGAAGCCGGTGAGCAGGACCATGAAGAGCGAGGAGCTCCGTTCGCGGCCCAGGGCGGAGAGCGCGGCGGTGAGCTCGGCGGACAGCCGGCTGCGGACGAAGGCGCCACGGAAGGTCTGCACCGGCGGCCGCGGCCGGTCGGTGGGCAGCTCCACCGGCGGCGCGCCGGCCAGCCCCTCCCGCCAGTAGGCGAGCTGGCTCTCCAGCACCTCGCCGCGCAGCCAGCTCCGCTGCCAGACGGCGAAGTCGACGTACTGGACCGGCAGCTCCGGCAGGGGCGACGGCCTCCCTTCCGCGAAGGCGGCGTAGAGCTGCGCCACCTCGCCGGTCAGCACTCCCATCGACCAGCCGTCCGAGGCGATGTGGTGCAGGGCGAAGATCAGCACGTGCTCGGCGTCCGCGAGCCGCAGCAGCGCGGCGCGCAGCAGCGGCGGCCGGCCGAGGTCGAAAGGCAGGCGTGCCTGCGCGGTCACCGTCCGGCGCATCTCGGCCTCGCGCAGGGCGGCAGGCAGGGCGCCCAGGTCGATCGCCGGCAGCTCCCAGCCGACGGCATCGGCGATCCGCTGCACCGGCCGCCCCTCGACGCTCGCGAAGCCCGTGCGCAGGACCTCGTGGCGCCGCACCACCTCGGCGAGCGCCCGTCCGAGCGCCGTGACGTCGAGAGGGCCGGTCATGCGCAGGGCCCCTCCCAGGTTGTAGAACGGATTGCCGGGCGCCAGCTGGTCGAGCAGCCAGAGCCGCTGCTGCGCGAACGAGAGCGGCAGCTCCCGCTGGCGCGGGACCGGCACCAGCGGCGGCCGCGCGGCGTTCCGGTCGGACTTGTCGCCGCCGCGCAGCTGCGCCACCACGGCGGCGAGCCGGGCCACGGTGCGCGCTTCGAAGAAGGTCCGCAACGGCAGCTCCACGCCCACGGCGGCGCGCACCTGGAAGGCCATGCGGGCGACCAGCAGGGAGTCGCCGCCAAGGTCGAAGAAGTCGTCGTGAATGCCGATCTCGGAGATGCCGAGAAGGTCGCGCCAGACCGCGGCGAGCGACCGCTCGGCTTCGTTCCGGGGCGGCAGATAGGCCGTTCCCAGGCTGGGCCGGGGGTGATAGGTCGCGGCCGGCTCGTAGCCCTCCTCCTGGACCCCCTGAGGACCCGCCTGCGCGGTTTTCGCCAACCCGGCGAACGCCATGGGTTTCGCCTCGAGCCAGTAGCGGCGGCGCTCGAAGGGGTAGGTGGGCAGCGGCAGGCGGCGGCGGCGCTCGCCGGCGTAGAAGGCCGGCCAATCCACCGGCGCTCCGGCCAGCCAGAGCTGGCCCAGGGCCCGCAGGAGAGACTCCGGATCGGTTCCCGCGTCGCCCGCGGGCCGGAGCGTGGCGAGGGCCGGACGGTCCGCCGTCGCCGGATGCCGGCGCGCCAGGGTCGTCAGGGCCCGTCCCGGCCCCACTTCGAGCAGCACGCCTCCCGTCTCCAGGGCGAGCGTCGCGAGCCCCTCCCCGAAGCGGACCGTCCGTCGCAGGTGCCGGGCCCAGTACTCCGGATCGGTGGCGTCCTCGGCGGTGATCCAGGTTCCCGTGAGGTTGGAGATGAACGGCAGAGAAGGAGCCGCCAGCGACAGCCGACCGACCGCCGCGGCGAAGCCCTCCAGGATCGGATCCAGAGCCGCCGAATGAAACGCGTGCGAGGTGTGGAGCCGCCGGCACTCGCGCCCGGCGGCGAGGCGGGGCTCCACCTCGCGCCGCAACCGCTCGACCTCCTCCTCGTTCCCCGAAACCACGCACAGGGAGGGGCCGTTGACGGCGGCCAGCGCGAGGCGGTCGCCGAGCAGCGGCGCGAGCTCCTCTTCAGAGAGGGGAACGGCCAGCATCGCGCCGGCCGGCAGCTCATCCATCAGCCGGCCCCGGAGGGCCACCAGGTCCAGGGCGTCCTCGAGGCTGAAGACGCCCGCCAGACAGGCCGCCACGTACTCGCCGACGCTGTGACCGAGCATCCCCCGCGGCCGGATGCCCCAGTCCATCCAGAGCTTCGCCAGCGCGTACTCGACGGTGAACAGGGCCGGTTGCGTCAACGCCGTCCGCTCCAGCCGCGCGGCGGCCGCCGCCGCGCGTCCGGGCGAAGGGAACATCACCTCGCGCAGGTCGAGGCCCAGCGGAGCGCGGAGCCGGTCGACGCAGCGATCCACCTCGTCGCGGAAGGCCGGCTCGGTCTCGTAGAGGCCGCGCGTCATGTCGACGTGCTGCGCCCCCTGGCCGGGAAAGAGGAAGTCGACCGCCAGCCCGCGACCGGCGGCCGCGGTGAGCATCCGCTCGGGATCGCGCTCGGCGAGGACGCGCACGGCCTCGCCCCACGAAGACACCAGGGCCATCCGGCGGTGATCGAAGGCGCGCCTCCCGGTCTGGAGCGTGTGGGCGACGTCGGCGAGCTCCTGCTCGGGGTGCGCCACGAGATGGGCCGCCAGGCGGTCGGTCGCGCTCTCCAGCGCCGCCGTGCTCCGCGCCGAGAGGACCAGCAGCTGCCAGGGACGCGAGGGCGTCGTCGGCTCCGGCTCGGGCGCCTCCTCCAGGATGACGTGGGCGTTCGTGCCCCCCATGCCGAAGGAGCTGACGGCCGCCCGCCGCGGCTCCTCGCCGGCCGGCCAGGCGATCGCCTCGGCGGCGACGTAGAAGGGGCTCGCCGCGAAATCGATCTGCGGGTTCGGCTGGCGGTAGTGCAGGGTGGGAGGGATCACCTCGCGCTCGAGGGAGAGCGCCGCTTTGATCAGGCCGGCGATGCCCGATGCCGCGTTGAGATGGCCGACGTTGGGCTTGATCGAGCCCAGAACGCAGAAGCCCCGGCGCTCGGTGCCGGCACGGAAGGCGGCGGTGAGCGCGGCGACCTCGATGGGATCGCCCAGGGCCGTGCCGGTGCCATGGGCCTCGACGTAACCGATGGTGTCCGGATCGACCTCGGACATCAGCTGGGCGGCGCGAACGACCCGCGTCTGCCCTTCCGTCCGCGGCGCCGTGTAGCTCATCCGGCCGCCGCCGTCGTTGTTGATCGCCGAGCCCTTGATCACCGCGTGGATGGTGTCGCCGGCGGCGAGGGCGTCCTCCAGCCGCTTGAGGACGACGACCCCGACGCCGCTGCCGAAGACCGTGCCGCTGGCCGCGGCGTCGAAGGTGCGGCAGCTGCCGTCGGACGACGTCACCCCGCCCTCGGTCCAGGCGTATCCCACCCGGTGGGGGACGAGGATGGACGAGGCGCCCGCCAGCGCGATGTCGCACTCCCCGCCCAAGAGCCCCTGGCTCGCCAGGTGGACGGCCACCAGCGAGGTCGAGCAGGCGGTCTGGACGGCCAGGCTGGGTCCGGTGAGGTTCAGCTTCCAGGAGACCAGGGTGGCGAGGTGGTCCTTGTCGAAGCCCAGCAGGCTGCCCAGGGAATCGAGGCGGCCGAGGTTCGTCCAGACGTTGAGCAGCGAATAGGTGCTCAGGCTCGCGCCGGCATAGACGCCGACCGTCCCGCCGCAGGTCTCCGGGTCGCAGCCGGCCGACTCCAGGGCCTCCCAGGCGCATTCGAGGAACAGGCGATGCTGCGGGTCGATGACCTCGGCCTCGCGCGGCGTGAGGCTGAACAGCTCGGCGTCGAGCTGGTCGATGCCTTCGAGGACGGTTCCCGCCTTGACGTAGTTGGGGCTGCCCAGGGTTTCCTGGGAAATACCGGCCGCCGCCAGGTCCTCATCCGAGAACCGGACGATGGAATCGACGCCGCCGAGGAGGTTCTGCCAGAGCTCCTCGACGTCTCTCGCGCCTGGAAAGCGGCCGGCCAGACCGACGATGGCGATCTCTAGACCGGTGCGCACGCCCATGAGTCCCTCCAGGCCGCCCGGAGGTTCAAAGGCACGCACGCATCTCCGATTGAACCACCGGGCGGTCCGAAAGGACTCACACGGGCCGACCTTCGCGTGGGCATTCGTGCGTCAACCGACCGAGGAGCCGCTATGGAACGCCTCTGGCAAGACCTCCGGTATTCTTTGCGCGCTCTGCGCCGAAGCCCGGCCTTCACCGCCGCCGCCGTCGCTTCGCTGGCGCTGGGGATCGGCGCCAACACGCTGATCTTCACCTTCCTCAACTCGCTGTTCCTCAAGAGCCTGCCGGTGGCGGCGCCGGACCGCCTGGTGGCGCTCTACGCCAAGGATCTCGAGAAGCAGGACCTGGTCTCCCTCTCCTACCCGGATTTCCTCGACCTGCGGCGGGAGGCCGGTGGAGTGTTCTCGGGGCTGGCGGCCTACCGCAACGTCTCGCTCGTGCTCAGCGGCAGCGGCGACCCGGCCCAGCTGCCGGGCGTGGTCGTGTCCGCCGGCTACTTCGACGTGCTCGGGGTACGGCCCGCCCGCGGACGATTCTTCCTCCCCGACGAGGACGGCACCTCCGGCGCCCACCCGGTCGTCGTCCTCTCCCACGCGCTCTGGCAGAGCCGCTTCGGCTCCGATCCGGGGATCGTCGGCCGCACCGTGCGGCTGAACAACCAGGGGCTGACCGTCGTCGGGATCGCCCCATCGGAGTTCAAGGGGTTGAGCATCCTCGACCGGCCACCCGAGGTCTGGGTGCCGGCGGCGATGCACCGCGACCTGCTCAAGGGGCCGCAGGCGCTCTGGATCGACAAGCGGGGCACCTTCGTCTTCTCCGGCGTGGCGCGCCTGGCGCCGGGAGCCGGGATCGAGAGGGCCGGCGCCCTGCTGGCGACGTTCGGCCGCCGTCTCGAGAAGGACTTTCCAGCCGATCATCAGGGGCTCGGCCTCGTCGCCGTCCCGCTGGCGCAGGCCGCGCTGCCGCCCGGGCAGCGCGGCGGCCTGGTGCTCTCGGCCGGGGTGCTGGCGGCGGTGGTCGGCCTGCTCCTGCTGATCGCCGGCGCCAATGTCGCGAACCTGCTGCTGGCCCGGGCCCTGGCGCGCAGCGGCGAGGTCGCCGTGCGCCTCGCGCTCGGCGCCGGGCGCGGACGTCTGGTCCGGCAGCTGCTCACCGAAGGCGTGCTCCTCGGTCTGCTGGGTGGCGCCGCCGGGCTGCTGATCGCCCTCTGGGGGCGCAAGGTCCTGTGGGCCCTCAAGCCCCCGTTCTTCCCCGACTCTCTCGACCTGGGGATCGACGCGCGGGTCCTCGGCTTCACTTTCGCCATCGCCATCGCCACCGGCGTCCTGTTCAGCCTGGCCCCCGTGTTCCAGTCGTTCCGGCTCGACCTGGCCGCCACCCTCACCCGCCAGACGCGGAGCGGCGGAGCGCGCGGCGACGGCTCCGGCAGCGTGCTGCGGGAGCTGCTGATCGCCGGCCAGGTGGCGCTCTCGGTCGTCGTGCTGGCCGGCGCCGGCCTCTTCCTGCGGAGCATGCTCGCGGTCGAGCGGATCGACCCCGGCTTCGAGACCGAGAAGCTGTTCGTCGTCCCGATGGACGCCGGCGGCCAGGGCTACACGCCGCCGCGGGCCCAGGACCTCTACCGCCAGGCCGTCGAGCGGGTGGGAAATCTGCCGGGCGTGCGCTCGGCGGCGGTCGCCTCGCGCTTCCTGCTGGTCGGCGGCGGCACGCGGCAGTCGGTGACCGCCGAGGGGCAGGAGACGGCGCCGGGGAGCCGGGATCTCCTGGCCGGCGTGAACGTCGTGGGCCCCGGCTACTTCCAGACCGTCGGCATGCCGATCCGCGCCGGCCGCGCCTTCGATCCCACCGACCGCGCGGGATCGCTGCCGGTGGTGGTGATCAACGAGACCCTGGCGCGGCTGCTCTGGCCCGGTGGTCCGGCGCTCGGCAAGCGGCTGCGCCTGGGCGACGACGAGGGGCTCTTCGAGGTCGTGGGGGTGGCCGCCGACGCCCGCTATGCCGGGCTGCGCGAGCCGCCGCCCCCCTACGCCTACCGTCCCGTGCTGCAGAGCTACTCGCCGATGATGATGCTCCACGTGCGCACCGCCGGCGATCCGACGCCGCTGCTGCAGAAAGTCCGCCGCGAGGTGCAGCTCCTCGCCCCCGGCCTGCCGCTGCTCGAGCCGCGCACCATCACCCAGGTCCGCAACCAGTCGCTCTGGGCGCCCCGCATGGGCGCCGGGCTGCTGTCGGTCTTCGGCCTCCTGGCGCTGGTCCTGGCGGCGCTGGGGATCTACGGCGTCGTCGCCTACTCCGTCGGCCAGCGCGAGCGCGAGATCGGCATCCGCATGGCCCTGGGGGCGGAGCGGCGGGACGTCCTCGGCCTCGTCGTGCGGCAGAGCCTGCGGCCGGTCGTCCTCGGCGTCGTCCTCGGCGTGGTGGCGGCCCTGGTCGCGGCCCGGACCATCGCCAGCCTGCTCTTCGGCGTCGGCGCCGCCGACCCGCTGGCCCTGGCGGGCGCCGCCGCGCTGCTGGTGCTCGTCGCCCTCGCCGCCATCTTCGCTCCCGCCCGCCGCGCCTCCGGCCTCGATCCGGTGACGGCGCTGCGCCAGGGCTGATCGCCGTTCGTCCAAGGAGACCTCGTGATCCAAGAGACTCTGCCGCCGCCTCCGACCGCCGCTCCCGCCGCGAGCCCCCTGCCGGGTCCGCGGGGCGGCCTGAAGCTCGCGCCCGGGGCCGACCGCCTCATCGCCTACGAGGAGGCCGCTCGTGTCCATGGCGGGGTGGTCTGCGTCTCCGAGGAGCCGCCGCTCTTCCTCGTCAGCCATCCCGATCACGTCAAGCACGTCCTGCAGGACCACCAGGCGAACTATCGCCAGAACGTCCGCAGGAAGGTGCTGATGGGGCGCCAGAGCCTGGCGCTCTCCGCGGGGGACGACTGGCGCCAGCGCCGCCGCCTGCTGCAACCGCTGTTCAACCAGCAGCGGCTGGCGCCGCTGGCACCCGGGATCGTCGCCGGCACCCAGGGCATGGTGGACCGCTGGCGCGGCCCCGCCGGCCGCGGCGAGCCGGTCGACGTCGCCCGCGACGTCGCCGCGCTGACTCTCGACCTGCTGATCGAGGCGCTGCTCGGCGGCGGCGCCGACCGCGGCGGCCTGCGCCGCTCGGTGAGCACCGCGTTCGAGTACTTCAACAACCGCGCCCGCGCCGTCCGCCAGCGCCCCCTGTGGGTCCCGACGCCGAACAACCTCGGGCTGATCCTGGCGCTGCGCCGGCTCTCCGGCGCCGTCCGCGGCACCGTGGCGAAGCGCCAGGGGAGCGGCGAGCCGGGCGACCTGCTCTCGGCGATGCTGGCGGCCCGCGACGATCAGAGCGGCCAGGTCATGAGCCCCGACCAGATCCAGGACGAGATCATGATGCTCCTCGTCATGGGCCACATGACCACCGCCGTGGCCGCGACCTGGACCTTCTTCCTGGTCGCCCGCCATCCCGAGGTCGAGGAGCGGGTGCGCGCCGAGATCGGCGCCGTGGTGGGCGACCGGCCGGCCGCGTTCTCGGATGTCCAGAGGCTGGTCTACACCCGCAAGGTGATCGAGGAGACGATGCGTCTCTATCCGCCGAGCTGGACCTTCAGCCGCATGGCCGTGGCCGACGACGAGATCGGCGGCTGCCGCATCCCGGCCGGCGCCGTGCTCACCATCGCCCCCTGGGTGACCCACCGGCGGCCGGAGCTCTGGCCGGATCCCGAACGCTTCGATCCCGAGCGGTTCGATCCCCAGCGCGCCGCCGAGCGCCCCCGCTTCGCCTACTACCCCTTCGGCGGCGGCCCCCGCGTCTGCATCGCCCGCGACATGGCGATGATGGAGCTGCCGCTGATCCTCGCCACGGTCCTCCAGCGCTACACCCTCCGGCCGGTCCCCGGCTCCTCGGCCGCGCCGGTCGCCGGCATCGTCCTGCGCCCAAGATCCGGGCTGCGCATGACCCTGCACGACCCGGCCGCGCCGCCGCGGCGCGAGGTGGCACGGCGCCCGTTCGCGACCCTCCCCGAGCTCCTCCTGATCCCTCCGGCGGGCGACGCCCCCGCCTGCCAGCTCAAGGTGGAGGGCCGCTACGTCGCCGTGCCGCGGACCGACCTGCTGAACCGGACGCGCGGCTTCGCCCGCGCGCTCGCCGCGCTGGGCGTCGCTGCCGGCGAACGGCTCGCCCTGCTGGCCGCCAACGGCCCCGAGTGGGTGGTGGCCGACCTCGGAGCCCTCGCGGCCGGCGCGGTGACCGTGCCGCTCCCGGCCGATCTCGACACCGGCGAGGCCGTCCGCCTCCTGCGCGAGAGCGGCGCCCGCTACGTCGTCGCCGACGCCGGCCGGCTGGCGGACCTTCTCGGCCATCGCGGCGAGCTGCCGGACGTCCGCGTCTGGGTCCAGCTCGGCAAGCTCGCCGCCACGGTCGCCGCGGGCGAAGGGGTGGTCACGCTGAATTCGCTGCTCGAGCGGGGAGATGGGGCCCAGGCGCAGACCCTCGAGGATCTCGTCCGCCAGCGCCGCCCCGAGGAGCCCGCGGCGCTGATCTACACCCCGGGGACCACCGGCGAGCCGAAGGCCGTGGAGCTCACCCACGGCAACCTCGCGGCCGCCGTGCTCGGGCTCGCCGAGACCGTGGCGGTGCGCCCGGGCGACGTCGTCTTCTCGTACTTGCCGCTGTCCCGGCCGGCCGAGCGGTCCCTGCTCTACCTCTGCCTCCACCGCGGCGCCACCCTCGCCTGGGCGGGCTCGGAAGCGACCGCCGCCGCGGACGTCCGGCTGGTGCAGCCCCACGTCCTGTCGACGACGCCGGACTTCTGGAAGCATCTCCTCAACTGGCTGTTCCAGACCGTCCAGGCGAGCTCGCCCCGCCGGCGCCGCGCCTTCCAGCTCGCCGTCGCGATGGGGCGCGCCGCGCTCCCCTTCCGCATCCAGCATCGCCGGCCGCCGTTGATCCTCGGCGGCGGGTTCTGGCTCGGCGTCGCCGACCGGCTGGTGTTCTCGCGGATTCGCGAGCGTCTCGGCGGACGGTTCCGCTTCGCCCTGTCGGGAGTCGACCGCATCCCCCACGGCTGGATCACCTTCCTCTGGGCGGCCGGCATCCCCGTCTACGAGACCTACAGCCTCGCCGAAGCCTCCGGCATCGTGACCCTCAATACGCCGCGGGCTATCCAGCCGGGAACCACCGGCATTCCCTTGGCCGGCGTCGAGATCAAGATCGCGGAAGACGGCGAGATCCTGGTGCGCGGCGAGACCGTGGCACCAAGCGGCCATCCCGCCCCCCGGGTGGACGAGGACGGCTGGCTCCATACCGGCGACGGCGGCGCCATCGACGAGGCGGCGATGCTCACCGTGCAGGGGCGCCAGAGCGACCTCTTCGGCCGCCCCGGCGGCCGCAAGGTCTCGCCCGGCGCGCTGGAGACCCTGCTCCGCTCCAGCCACTTCGTGTCCCACGTCCTGGTGGTCGGAGCGGGCCGTCCCTATAATGTCGCGCTGATCGCTCCCGACCTCGAAGCCTTGCCGCGGATGACCCAGCGCTTCGGCATCACCGCCACCTCCGTCGCCGACGTCCTCCGCGATCCGCGCGTCCGCGAGCACTTCGACCAGGACATCAAGGGGTTCAACGACAAGCTTCCCGCCCATGAGAAGATTGAGGCCTGGCACGTGCTGCCCGGCGACTTCAGCGTCGGCGGCGGCGAGCTGACCCCCGCCGGAACGCTCCGCCGCCAGGCCATCCTGGAGAAATTCGCCTCTGAGATCGACCGGCTCTACGCCGGACAGACCGAAGCCATGAAAGGAGTTGCGCCTTGACCAAGAAGGTCGTCATCGTTGGAGGGGGAACGGCCGGCTGGATGACCGCGTCCCACCTCAAGAAGTCTCTGCCGGGCATCGACATCACGCTGATCGAGTCGGCCCACATCAAGACGGTCGGCGTCGGCGAGGCGACCTTCAGCACGGTCAAGCTCTTCTTCGATTTCCTCGGGCTCGACGAGAGCGAGTGGATGCCGCGCTGCAACGGCAGCTACAAGCTGGCGATCAAGTTCGTCGACTGGCGGGCGGAGAAGGGACATTTCTTCCACCCGTTCCAGCGCTACGAGGTCGTCGACGGCTTCAACATGGGCGAGTGGTGGCTCAAGCTCAAGCGGCACGAAGAGCCTTTCGATTATTCCTGCTTCCTGATCCCCGCCATCTGCGATGCCCAGCGATCCCCCCGGTTCCTCGACGGCCGCGTCTTCGACGAGAAGGTGCAGGATTACTTCACCGTCGACCGCCAGGGCAAGCGCAACATCCTCGCCGAGCACAAGGTGCAGTATCCCTACGCCTACCATTTCGACGCCGGCCTCCTGGCGGAATTCCTCAAGGGGTACGCCACCCAGCGGGGGGTCCGCCAGATCGTCGACGACGTGTCGGAGGTCAAGCTCCGGGAGGACGGCTCGATCGATCACCTGATCACCCACGAGCACGGCGCGCTCGCGGGCGATCTCTACATCGATTGCACCGGCTTTCGCGGCCTGCTGATCAACCAGACGCTCGGCGAGCCCTTCCAGTCGTTCTCCGAATCGCTCCTCTGCGACCGCGCGGTGGCGATGCAGGTGCCGCGGGACATCGAGGTCCACGGCATCGATCCGTTCACGAGCGCCACGGCGCTCTCCGCCGGCTGGGTCTGGAACATCCCCCTGTATGGACGGATCGGCACCGGCTACGTCTACTCGAGCCGGTTCATCTCGCCGGAGATGGCGGAGGCGGAATTCCGCGCTCACCTGGGTCCCGCCGCCGAGGGGGTGAAGGCCTCCCACATCACGATGCGGATCGGCCGCTGCCGGAACTCGTGGGTCAAGAACTGCGTCGCGATCGGCCTGTCGAGCGGCTTCGTGGAGCCGCTGGAATCGACGGGCATCTTCTTCATCCAGCACGGGATCGAGGAGCTGGTGAACCACTTCCCCGGAGATGGCTTCGACGAGGCCACGATCCGGAGCTACAACCGGGTGGTGGGCGACTGCATCGACGGCGTCCGCGACTTCCTCATCCTCCACTACCGCACGACCGACCGCGCCGACACCGAGTTCTGGCGGGCGACCAAGACCGTCAAGGTACCCGACGAGCTCGGCGAGCGGCTCGAGCTCTGGAAGCGGCGGCTGCCGAACGCCCGGAACATCAATCCGCGCTTCCACGGCTTCGAGGCCTACTCCTATTCCGTCATGCTGCTCGGCCTCAACTACCGTCCGGAGGCGAGCCTGCCGGCCCTCGATCACGTCGACCAGGAGCGGGGCCTGCACGCCTTCCGGATGATGCGCGAGAAGGCCCAGCGGCTGGTCGCAACGCTCCCCTCCATGCTCGAATATCTGACGCATATGCGGTCGACGACGGACGTGGCGGTCGTCGGCAGCAAAGACCTGTAGCGGCTCGCTGAAGGCGAGGGCCCCCCGGGGCCTCGCGTTGCCCCGATCGATCTTGGTTGCAGGTTGTCGCCCCGTGGGGCCCCTTTTCGCCTCCGCAACCAGGATGGCGGCTCTTTTTCCTTCCCGGCCCCGTTTCTGGCTTCCCGGACGCTCATTTTCCCTGGATGCGCCGATTTTCAGCGTCCCGGGCGGCCATCTCTTCAGGATTTCCGTTTTTCCGGCGTCCCGAAGGCCCATCCTGCTTCCCGAGCCGCCATCCTGGAGTTTCAAGCCGCATCTTTCCTTCCGGACAGCCCATCCTGGAGTTTTCGGCGCCATCCGAGCTCCGGAGCGAAGATCCTGGCCTCAGACGCGCTCGGGAAGCTTCCGGAACGCGCCGGAAGCTCCCCATTCAGTTTTCAAAGAACCCGACATCTTGCGAGTGGAGCCCAGAGTTCGCGCCCCGCTCAACAGCGCCATCCGCAGCTCCCTGGGAAGAGGCTTGACATCAAGGTGAACGACTGCCATTCTATGCGCAACGCCGGCGCTTGTCCAGAGGCCCCTGCGAGGGAGCGCCCTGGAAGCGGCGGATGGGCCACGGGCCCGAGCTCTTTGACAATCGATGCAGAGCCTGAGGGGCGGTGGCGGAGCCGTCCCTCAGGCTTGTTTTCAGTGAGCGGGCGCCAGCGTCAGCCGCTCCGCGGCCCCCTTGTCCACCGCCTCGCGGCTGAACAGCATCGGCCGGTACTGATGGTCGCGCCAGAGCGGGATCTGGTCCTCGCGATGGCGATGGAACAGCAGGCCGCTCTGGCCGGTGCTGTTGACCACCAGCGAGCGGCCCAGGTCACCGAGGTCGACGATCAGCCGCTGCGAGGTGCCGTAGGGCGAGACGAAAGGACGATCGAACAGGGGAGCGACGGCGCTGACGGTGAACCCTTCTCCACCCGCCGGGACCGGCCCGCCGTTGAACAGCTTCATCAGGGGTCCGATCCCGCTGTTGCCGAAGGGTTGGTGGGTGAAGACGGCGGTGTGGATCTTCCCCCACTGCCACTGCGCGGGATCGCCGCCGAGCCGCGACGAGAGCAGGGTCATGGCGTCCCGCAGGGCGCGCAGGACGATGTCGTCCCGGGTCTCGATCCTGGCCGGTGTCCGCTTGTCGTCGAACCAGGGGTTGTGCGGGTCGGCCATCATCTCGATCAGCCGCGGCGTCTGGTTGGCGGCGGTGGTCTGGAAATCCTTCATCAGATCGTCGCCCAGCTCGTCGCCGTAGACGGCGGGGAGGAACGCGCCGTACCACGCGTAGTAGACGGTGGCGCCGGGGCTCTCCGGAGTGAAGCGCAGGTCCCAGCGGCGCACCTGCGCCAGGGCCTGTTCCTGCAGCCGGTTCTCGGGCTTGATCGCCAGCAGATAGGGACGCAGCGCCTCGGCCGCCGACGAATAGACGTCGGACTGGATGCGTCGCATGTCGTCGAGGGTCGCGTGCGGAGCGGCCGCCAGCAGCTCGGTGATCCGCTGCGCGCGGTAGGGATCGGCGTAATCCCAGGAGATCGGGTACGGATAGCTGTCCTTGACCACCTTGTTGTTGGCGGTAACGATGAAACCGGCCACGGGGTTGTAGAGCGACGGCATGCGGTCGAACGGGATCAGTCCTCGCCAGTCGCGCTCGGCGCCGCCGGCCGGCACCGGGACCAGCCCCTGCTGGCCGGGGGCGCGGATCGGGATCGCTCCCGCCCCCTGGTAGCCGATGTTGCCGTCCACGTCGGCATAGACGAAGTTGAGCGTCGGCGCCTGCCAGAGGGAAAGGGCAGCGCGGAACGACGGCCAGTCCGCGGCGATGTCGACGGCCGCCACGGAGTCGAGCGTGCGGCCGGGGTCGAGCGCGGTCCAGCGCAGGGCCAGGGGAGGCAGCCCCGTCAGACCGAACGCATCGTTGACCACCGGGCCGTGGGAGGTGACCACGATGTCGAAGGGAACCGGCTTCTCGCCCTTGACCGGGATCGATTCGTGAACGATCCGGGCGTCGCGCCATTGATCGCCGTCGCGCACCTGCCGGCGGTCGTTGAGCGTCTCGACGAAGAAGTCCTCGGAGTCGCCGCACATGCTGGAGATTCCCCAGGCGAGCCGCCGGTTGTGGCCGATCAGGATCATCGGCACGCCGGGGAACGAGAAGCCGGTGACGTCGAAGCGCCCGGCGTGGAGCCCGTTCTCGTACCAGACCGAGGGCATGTCCAGCTCGAGATGGGTGTCGTTGGCGAGCATCGGCTTGCCGGTGGCCGTCCGGCTGCCGTGGACCACCCAGTTGTTGCTCCCCACGCCGACCGCCGTCTGGCTCAGCAGAGCGGTCAGCAGCGGCCCGACCTTGGCCAGCGCCGCGCGCCGCGCGTCGCCGTAGCCACCCGCCTCCGGCGAGACGATCACCGGCTGCCGGTCCTGGCCCGGGAACGGCGGCATGAGCTGGCGCACGCCTTCGGCGCCGACCTTGCCGGCCAGCCGGGTGCGCATCAGCTCCTGCGTCTGATTCTGCCCCAGGGAGAAGGCGACCATCTTGCTCCAGGCGATCGAATCGACGGCAGTCCAGGGAGCCGGGCTGACGCCGAGGATCGTGAACTCGACGGGCAACCGGCCGCGATGAGAGGAGATGAAAGCGTTGACCCCATCGGCATAGGCCTGCAGGATGGCCCGGGTCGCCGGCGACAGCGCCTCCCAGTCGGCCGCCGCCGCCCGCCGGATGCCGAGGGCGCGCAGCGAGCGATCGTCCGCGAGGGTGGCGCGGCCGAAAAGCGACGACAGCTCGCCGGCGCCCACGCGGCGGTTGAACTCCATCTGCCAGAGGCGGTCCTGGGCATGGACGTACCCCTGCGCGAAGAAGAGGTCGTGCTCGTTGGCGGCATAGAGGCTCGGCACTCCCCAGCGGTCGCGGATCACCTCGACGGCGGCGGAGAGGCCGGGAACGGCGATCGTCCCGGTGGTCTGCGGCCAGGCGCGGCGCACCCACCAGGTGCCGGCGGCCGCCAGCAGCACGACGATCGTCAGCAAGCCGAGGAGGATGAGCTTCAGAATCTTGCGGAACCTTGATTTCAAGATCTCTCCGGAAGGCCGAGACGGGCTCGCAGCCGGTCGGCCAGAGTGCGGACATGGGGCTCGACGAGCAGGGTGTGGTGATCGCCCGGCACGGTCTCGCGATCGACGGGGAAGGGAGAAAGCCGGTCCCAGCCGAGGTCCGGCCCGAGCGAGGCATCGAGCGCGCCCTGCTCGGCGAGGAGCAGGGTGACCGGTCCCGGCGCGGGACGCGGGACGTAGAGACGATAGGCGCGGACGTTCGCCTTGTAGACCCGCAGCAGGCGGCGCAGCTGCTCCAGCATGTCGCCGCCGTGCAGGACGCCGGCCTGCCGGAGGCGCTCGACGAAGTGCCGGAGCTGCGCTTCCGGGTCGAGCGTCCGCAGGTCGGCGGCGGTCACCGCGAGGTCCTGGCCGCGCAGCAGCTTGACGTACTCGGCGATGGCGAGCAGCCATTCGGCGTTGTCGCCGCCGTCCTCCTCCAGCTCGCGCGGGCCCTCCTCCGCGGCTCCCGCGAGGCCGGGGCTGGTATCGAGCACCGCCAGCAGCTCCACCTCCTCGCCGCCGGCCTGAAGCTGCCGGGCGAGCTCGAAGGCGGCCAGGCCGCCGAACGACCAGCCGCCGAGCCTGTAGGGGCCGGCAGGCTGGACGCTGCGGATCTCCTCGACGTAGTGGGCCGCCATCTCCTCGATGGTGGCGAACGGCTCCTGCGCGTCCTCCAGACCGCGCGCCTGCAGGCCGTAGAAGGGCTGGTCGGCACCGAGATGGCGGGCGAGCGGGAAGAAGCAGAGCACGTCGCCGCCGGCCGGGTGAATGCAGAAGAACGGCCGCCGGCCGACCTCGCGAGCGCCCGGCGAGACGGGGACGATCTCCACCAGGCAGCGGCCGGAGGGGGCGAGGGCCAGGGAGGGGTCCGCGCGGCCCTTCAGGCGCTGCCCGAGCTGCTCGCGCTGCTCCCCGGACAGGCGGCTCTGGCGTTCGAGGAGGCGCGCCCGGCGGGCGGCGGCATCGTCCTGGCTCATCGGATTCTCCGCTTCAAGGATTCCCCTTCAGCCGCTTCTGCAGCGCCTCGCGCTGCGCGGCGGAAAGCTTGGAGAGGCGCGAGGCGTGGCGGTCGCGCCGCTCGTCGGCGGCAGGCTCGGGATCGGTGTCCGGCGCGCTCGCGGCCGTCGCCGGCTGGGGCGACGGGGGCGCCAGGGTGAGCGGCGACAACGGAATCTCTCCCAGACGCATCCCGGGATCGGCGGCGACGAGAGCGAGCAGCCTCCGGTAGTGATCGAGCATCCGGTCCATCGTCGCGGCGTCGAAGAGATCGGTGTTGTACTCGACCCCGGTGAGGAGCCCCTCCGGCGTCTCGGCGCAGAACAGGGTGAGATCGAACTGCGAGGTGCCGGTCGTCACGCTGAACGGCTCGAACCGTACTCCCTCCTCGCCGCCGGTTCGCGGACCCTGCGCTGCCTGCGCCAGCAGGAACATCACCTGGAACAGCGCGCTACGGCTCTTGTCACGCACCGGCAGGAGCACCTCGACCAGCTTCTCGAAAGGGAGATCCTGGCAGGCGTAGGCGCCCAGCGCCATGTCCCGCGAGCGCTCCAGGAGCTGCTGGAAGGTGAGGTCTGCCGCGAGGTCGGCCGGCAGCACCAGCGTGTTGACGAAGAAGCCGATCATCCCTTCGAGCTCGGGACGGTTGCGGCCGGCGACGGGAGATCCCACCACGATCCGGTCCTGGCCGGAGTAGCGGTGAAGCAGCGCCTGGAAGGCCGCGAGCAGGGTCATGAACAGGGTCACTCCCGAGCGCTGGGCCAGCTTGCGGAGATCGCGCAACAGCTCCGGCGGCAGCTGAAGCGACCGGTAGCCTCCCGGATAGGTCTGGACGGCGGGACGGAGCCGGTCGGTCGGCAGCCGGAGCGCCGGGATCTCGGTTCCGAACCTCCCGGTCCACTCCGCGAGCAGGGCCTCGATCGTCTCGCCGCTCAGCGCTTCCCGCTGCCAGACGGCGAAGTCCGGGTATTGCAGGGGCAGCTCGGCCAGGGGTGAAGGCCGGCCACTGGAGAAAGCTTCATACAGCGTCCGCAGCTCGCGGATGAAGACCTCCGTCGACCAGCCGTCGGTCACGATGTGATGCAGGGTGACGAGGAGCATCGCTTCTTCGGGCGCGATCGTGAGCAGAGTCGCGCGCAGCAGCGGGCCCCGGGTCAGGTCGAACGGTATGCGGGCCTCGGCGTCCGCCCATCGCTCGGCTTCGCTCTGCCCCGCCGGTGCCGGCAGGCCGGAGAGGTCGACCTGGGGCAGCGGAACGGCGGCGGCGGGCTGGACCTCCTGGCAACCTTTCCCTTCCCGCTCGGCGAAGAGGGTCCGCAGCGATTCGTGACGCCGCACGATCTCGTCGAGGGCCTTCGACAGCGCCACCCCATTCAGGCGGCCGTTGAGGCGGAGCGGCGCGGGAAGGTTGAAGGTCGCCGTCCCCGGTTCCAGGCGGTCCAGGAACCAGAGCCTTTGCTGGGCGAAGGAAAGCGGCAGGCTACCGGTGCGCGCGGCCTGGCGGATGGGCGGCAGGGGGATGGCGCGCTGAGACGCGATCGCCCGCTCGACCTCGGCCGCCAGCTCGCTCAGGACCGGTGCCGTGAAGATCTGCTGGAGCCGCAGCTCGATGGCGAATACCTCGCGCACCCTTGAGACCACCCGCGTCGCCAGCAGCGAATGGCCGCCGAGATCGAAGAAGCTCTCGCTCACTCCCACCGCACGGCCGAACAGCTCGCTCCAGATCCCCGCCAGCACCTCCTCCACATGGCTGCGGGGACCGCGGTCCCCGGCCACGCCGCCCTCCGCCGCGAGCGGTACCGCGGCCAGGGCGGCCAGGGCGCGGCGGTCGATCTTGCCGTTGGGGGTCAGCGGCAGCTCCTCCAGCGCCACGAACCCGGAAGGCACCATGTAGTCCGGCAGGCTCTGCTTGAGGAACGCGCGCAGCTCCCCCGCCAGACCGGTCATGGCGGAGGAGGTCGCCACACAGGCCACCAGACGGGTGCCGCCGTCCACTTCCGGCAGCGCCAGCACCGCCGCCTCCCGCACCTGCGGGTGACGGGCCAGCGCCGACTCGATCTCTCCCAGCTCGATGCGGAAGCCCCGCACCTTCACCTGGTGATCGAGACGGCCCAGGAAATCGAGCTCCCCCGTCGGCAGGGACCGCACCAGGTCTCCCACCGCGTACAGCCGCGAGCCTGGGGGACCGTAGGGATTCGGGATGAACCGCTCCGCCGTCAGCTCCGGACGGTGCAGATACCCCCGCGTCACCCCCTCGCCGCCCAGGTACAGCGCGCCCGGCACGCCCAACGGCACCGGCCGCATCGAAGCGTCCAGCACGTAGGCCGACTCGCCCGCCAGCGGACGGCCG
>DATBAW010000071.1:0-1786 GCA_036271335.1 Thermoanaerobaculia bacterium | reverse complement strand
CAGCAGCTCGGCCGCCGACTTCGCGCCGATCCCTTTCACGCCGGGGATGTTGTCCACCGCGTCGCCGGCGAGGCCGAGGTAATCGGTGATCTGGTCCGGCCGCACGCCGAACTTCTCGACCACGGCCGCGGCGTCCAGGCGCAGCCCCTTGCCGAAGTCGAAGAGGGTCGTCCGGTCGTCCACGAGCTGGGCGAGGTCCTTGTCCGAGGTGACGATCACGGCGCCGTGGCCCCCCTTTTCGATCCCCGCCAGGAGAGCGCCGATCAAGTCGTCCGCCTCGTGGCGTTCGTCGATGAAAGTGGCCGCGCCGAGCGCTCCGGCGATCTCCAGGCAGACGTCGATCTGCGCCACCAGCTCCGGCGGCGGATCGTCCCTTTGCTTCTTGTAGTCGGGGTAGAAATCGTTGCGGAAGCTGCCGTTCAGGTTGCGGTCGAAGGCCACCACGAGATGCGTCGGCGCCTCGTCCGCGATCAGCTTGAGCAGGAACGACGTGAAACCGTACGAGGCGGCGGCCGGGCTGCCGTCCGGCGTCTTGATGCTGGACGGCAGCGAGAAGTGGGCCCGGAAGATGTACGGGCTGGCGTCCACCATGTGGACGGTCGCCATCGGTCAGGCTCCGAAAAACTCGCGCACCGCCGCCGACACCGCCTCGACCTCGCCGTCGGTCAGCTCGGGGAAGATGGGGAGACAGATCACCTCGAGGGCGGCGGCGGTGGAGACCGGCAGATCGCCGTCGCGCACCTCCACCAGCCCCTTCATCGCCGGCTGATGGTGGAGCGGCGAAGGATAATGGACCGCCGCGCCGATGCCCCGCTCCTTCAGGTGCGCCAGCAGGTCGTCCCGCCGATCCGTGCGCATCGTGAACTGATGGTAGACCGCGCGTAGGCTTTCCGGATCGGGGATCGGCCGCAGGTCGCCGACGCCGGCGAAGGCGTCCTGATAGCGGCGGGCGATCTCGCCGCGGCGGGCGTTGTCCTCGTCGAGGAACGCCAGCCGGCAATTGAGCACCGCCGCCTGCAGGCTGTCGAGACGGCTGTTGGTGCCGATCTCGTGGTGGGTGTAGCGCACGGTCTGGCCATGGTTGGCGAGGCTGAAGACGTGCTGGACCAGGGCGCGGTCGTTGCCGCTCACCGCGCCGCCGTCGCCGAAGCAGCCGAGGTTCTTGGTGGGATAGAAGCTCCATGCCGCGAGCTGGCCGAAGCCGCCCACCTTCTTCCCCTTCCATTCCGCGCCGTGCGCCTGCGCGGCGTCCTCGAACAGCCAGAGATCGTGCTTCTGGCAGACCGCCAGCAGGGCGTCGACGTCGAACGGCCGGCCGTAGAGGTGGACGCCGATGACGCCCACCGTGCGCGCGGTCACCCTTGCCGCGACGTCCGCGGGATCGAGGTTCAGGCTCACCGGGTCGACGTCGCAGAAGACGACCTTCGCGCCCAGCAGCGCCACCACCTCGGCGGTGGCGAAGAAGCTGAACGCCGGGACGATCACCTCGTCCCCCGGCTCGACGCCGAGAGCGCGCAGCCCGAGGAGCAGAGCGTCGGTGCCGTTGGCGACGCCGATGCAGGCCTCGACGCCCAGATAGGCGGCGAAGCCGGATTCGAACTCCTTCACCTCGGGACCGAGGATGAAGGAGGACTGGTCGAGGATGCGCTTCCACCGCTCGTCGAGCTGGGTGGCGATGCGCTGGCGGACACGGCCGAGATCGAGGATGGGTACGTTCACGGCGCGGGATTGTACCCGTTCCAGCACGAAGTGGAACGTTCGAGGCCTGCGACCTCACCCTCGATCC
>DATBAW010000070.1:0-7214 GCA_036271335.1 Thermoanaerobaculia bacterium | reverse complement strand
CAGAGGCAGATATGGATTACATCGTCAAGGTTGATTCTGTAGTTTATCTGGACAATTATTTTTTCAGCACGCCGCAGCCCATTCCTAAAGCCGATCCAGGGACCTTCGAAGCCCTTGCCAAATGGTTCGCCCGGGATCATCGCCGGGTTTATTTTCTCTACCGAGCCGTGACCGGCGCCGATCCGGGAAGCTTCGTGCACCTGGGCGGATACGATTGCCAGTGGGCCCGGGACGGATCGTTCGCCTACTATTTCTGGCCGACCAAGGCCGCGCGGCAATGGCAGGCCTTGAAGAGCAGGAGCCTGAGCTCCTTCCAGATCCTTCCAGGCTGCCGGTTCAGCGAATACGCGCGCGACGACGAAACCGTGTTCTACAAGGGAAAGAAAGTCCGCGGCGCGGATCCCGCATCGTTCGAGATCATGACCGCGAGGCAGATCGAGGATGGGTTGACATCGCCCTCTCATCACTTCGCGCGGGATCGGCGCCGCATCTATTTCGACGGGAAGCCGCTCAAGGGCGTGGATGGCGAGTCCTTCCAGGTGATCCATACCGACCAGGCCTCTCACAGCGAGTATGGAAGCGATGGGACTCGTGCGATCTTCTACGATTGGGCCCGCACGAAGAGGGTCGCCGTGCCCTGCCGGAGTCTGCCGGCGCCTCTCCGGGAGTATTTCTAGAAATATCTCAGGGGTGATCAGCGACGGTGATGAGCCGGGCACGTCGCGGCTCACCGTGAGGTCCTTGCCTTGGACCAGTCCTCTCGCGACATGGACTCCCGGCCAATCCTGAGGACGTGCGACGAGGCCGTCTCTGCAACCATTCGCCCTCCGTTGACCTGCCTGACGGATCGGGATAAGCTCGCCTGGAGCGGCTCGGGCTTTGGTAGAAGAAAGCGCGAGCGCAAGGTGAGCGGTAGAAGACCATAGGAGATCCTCAGATGACTCGTTCAGCCGTGCTCGCTGCGATCCTTACCGGAACGATGTACGCCGTCTCCGCGCCCGCGGTCGCCGTCAATAACTGGACGGCCAACGGTGCCACTGCCTGCGAGAAGTTTCTGACACCTGACGTCGTGGCCGCGATTCTGCGGAGTCCCGCTGGCGCCGCGCAGCGAATCGACGCGAGCTCGTGTCATGCCGGCCCTATCTATATCAGTCTGAATAATTCGAATATCGACGTGTTCCGCCAAGAAGTTCCGAGGATTGTCGGCGCGCATACGATGGCCGGCGTCGGCGACGGCGCCTTCTGGAACCAGGCAGGCGCGGTCTCTGCCGTCAAAGGCCACGATCGTGGCTGCGATATCAGTGTTATCGATCCGGGGGCACCCAAAATCCACGGCGAGGCGCTTGGACAAAAGCTGGGCGCAGTCTGCAATCGACTCTTTGGGCTGCCATAGTCGAAGAATGCCAACGAAGCCCGGCGGCGTTCCCGGCGAACCGGACCGAGGAGCGCCGCGGGGCAGACGTCGACACCTCAGCAGAAGCAGGTGCCCTTGCCAGTACAATTGTTGGTGCACGGGAGGAGGGTCACGCCCCCGACGGCGACCTGAAGGTCGGTCGTCTTGAGGGTGCACAACGTCTCGCGGCTGAGTTGCAGCTTCTGCATCTTCCTCGCGGTCAGATCTTTTTTCACAGGCAGGCTCCCTTCTGAAAGTGGACGGCCCTCCCGGCCGGTCCAGTGCTAGCGGGTAAGTATATTCCAAAAGTCGCGCAAGATCGCGAGCGACATCTCCCGCCAGCTGGATCTCTTCGAACGCCACCGGATGGCCGATCGCACTGTGTCTCAACCCCTGGCACGGCATACACACCCCTGCCAACGGAGATCAAAAATGACGGAACCCAGCAAAAAGGTGGCCCTTGTCACGGGCGGCAATCGTGGCATCGGTAAAGCCATCGCGCTCAGGCTGGCCGGGAACGGCATCGAGGTCATTCTGACGTACCGCTCGAACGAGCAGGAAGCGCGCGATGTCATCGCCGAGATTCAGGGATCTGGCGGGCGCGCTGCGGCGTTACGGCTCGACCTCTCCGAGATCGAGCGATTCGATCTGTTTCTGGATGGCCTCAACGCGCTGCTTCGTGACGCGTTCGGGACGGACCGGATCGACTATCTGGTCAACAATGCGGGCTTCGGGAAAGCGATTCCGATCGACGACCTCACCGAAGAGGATTTCGATTCCTTCGTTGACGTCCATTTCAAGAGCGTCGTCTTCCTGACGCAGAAGGCGTTACGAAGGATGAACGACGGTGGCGGCGTCGTATTCGTCACGGCGGCCGCCGACCGGTACAACGTGCCGGCGACATCGGCGCGGTCGTGGCCTTGCTGTGCAGCGACGAAACGCGATGGCTCACGGGCCAGCGGCTCGAGGTGACGGGCGGGTTCAATCTTTGAGGTTCGCCGCTTAGCCTATCTTGGTTCCGACTTAGACTAAACATCTTGACAATTAAGCTAGCTTTGCTAGAATCTAGCCTAGATCGAAGAGCGCTGATCTAAGGGAGGAAGACGATGCACCCAACGGAACCGAGCCGAGACGAGGCCCTCGCCGCCATGACCCCGGAGAAGCTGGAGGAGATGGCGCGGCCTGCGCCCCGCCCCTCGCATCCGGGACTGCGCGACTTTCTGGAGATCCCCTACGACCAGCTGGAGGAGATGAACCTCGAGGCCAAGGAGGAGCGGCTGGCCCGGCGGCCCGCCGACGTGATCCGCGAGCAGCGGATGCGCTACCTCAACGACGAGAAGGGCATCAAGGCGGTCACCGTGTGCTTCACCGACCTCGAGGGCCGGCTGCACATGCTGGACTATGACAAGAAGTTCCTGCTCAAGTCGGCGGACAATCTGACCTTCGACGGCTCGTCGATCCGCGGCTTCTCGCGGCAGCAGGAGTCGGACCTGCGACTGGCGATCGACTGGCCGGCCTTCTACTGGCTGCCGTCGGACATCTTCGGCGCCGGCAAGGTGCTGGTCTTCGGCGAGGTCCACGAGCGCGACGGCAGCCCGTACAGTGCCGACATGCGGGCCCTGCTCAAGGCGTACGCCGACAAGCTGTACGCCCAGGACGGCATGGTCGCCCATGCCGCCAACGAGATCGAGGGCTTCCTCTTCCGCGGGCGCGACGCCGAGCGCTGCTACCAGGAGACCGGCCGCTTCGACTTCATCTCCACGGGCGGCTACTATCATTCGCTGCCGGGCGATGCCTTGCGGCAGTTCATCGACACCGCCGCCGAGGTGCAGCGGGCCATGGGCTTCGCCAACGAGAAGGACCACCCGGAGGTGGCACCTTCCCAGTTCGAGATGAACTACAGCTACACCGAGGCCTCGGTGGCCGCCGACCAGGTGCAGCTCTACAAGCTGCTCTCCCGGCAGGTCGCGGCGCGCCAGGGATTGACGGCGTGCTTCCTGCCCAAGCCGGTGACCGGCATCAACGGGTCGGGCATGCACACCAACCTCTCGCTGACCCGCCAGTCGACCAATCTCTTCTATGACAAGGGCGGCAAGGACGGTCTCTCGGCCGCCGGCTGGGATTTCATCGGTCGCATCCTGGCCAGCGCCTCGGACATCTGCCTGACGCTCAATTCGAGCGTCAACTCGTACCGCCGCCTCGACCCCCACTTCGAGGCGCCCAACCAGATCAAGGCCTCGGCCATCGACCGCGGCTCCATGGTGCGCATCCCCCTCGGCAACGAGCGCTCGGCCCGCGTCGAGGTGCGCTCCATCGCTCCAGACTCCAACCCCTACCTCGCGATCTACACCCTGCTCAAGACCGGGCTCGAAGGCCCGCAGAACGAGGAGGATGGAGACAAGCGGCCGCGCACCCGCTTCCTGCCGGACAACATCTACGACGCCATCCGACTGTTCAAGGGGAGCCGCTTCATGCAGGAGGCGATGGGCGAAGAGGTGCACGCCAAGTTCGCCGAGATCAAGCTCGCCCAGGCCGAACGCTGCCCCAAGGCCCTCGGCACCCTCATCAAGGCCTCCGAGGTGCAATTCCACCACGAGGTCACGAACCAGCTCCTCTGGTCGCAGTTCTGAGCGGCCGGTCCTGAGCGGCCGGTCCCGGCACCTCGATTCCCCGCACGGCGGGAGGACCCTCCTCCCGCCGTCTCTGCCAAATCCCAGGTCAGCTTCTCTTTTGACGACGCTCCCTCGGGCATGACACCATCCCCAGGGCGACCATGGAGGATTGACCCTTGGCAGCTCGCCGCACAGCAAAGCCCCGTTCGCTTCCGACGTTCGACCCAGTGCCCTCGGCCCAGTTTGGCCTGGAGGTTCTCGACCTATCCAAGTCCCGCCGCGCGCTGATTGGACGGGTGGCGATGTGGTACTGGCTCGACGACGAGGCGGATCACGAGTACACCAAGGACGTCGACTTTGCCGTCCCCCAGGTCAGCATCCCCTCGATTCTCGAAATCCTTCACCAAACTGACGCCGAGGTCTCGCAGCTCACGATCGGCGGAGTCAACGCACGGATCTCGAAACGGGGAGTACGGACTGATTTCATCGATCGATCGAGTGAGGAGTGGGGCAACCTGCAGCCCCTCTACCTCGACGCCATTCGCGCTGCCGAAGCGCAGGACGATCAGTTCGAAGGGATTCCCGTGGCCCCGCCCGAGCACCTCGTCGCGATGAAACTGGCGGCCGGCACCGATAAAGACGAACGCGATGCCATCCGCCTCATCGCAAAGGTCAAGGACCTGGACGTCGAAGCGACGCGCGACCTGGTGCGAAAATTTCTCGGGCCCGGACTGCTCGGCAGGCTCGAAGAGTGCTTCCGCCGCGCAGGGCACCCACGGGCCAGGCGGGCCTACAGTCTGGGTTCCTGAAGTGTCCCCCTGGTGCAGAACCGGCGTCCGGTTGCGTCGCGTCCTCTCCGGCCGCCGGGAGGAGCCCAAGATCGTCCGACCTATCTGGGCGCCTGGCACCCCTTTCCCGCGTTGACCTGAGTAAGAAAGGGGCGTAGAGTTACAGGAACTTATAGAATCAACGACATAGGATAGGTCGGATCTAGCAGGCCCGGAAAGAGCGTGGAGCGCGATCGGCATTCCGGGGAGAAACTTGCCGCCGACCAACGCCCTGATCGAGAAAGAGGGGAGCCATGTCCGACGCGTTCTTCGAAAAGTTATTCGGGGATTCGGAGCCGACTCATCTCGGGAGTGGCTGGGTCAGCGGCGTCCTGGGCGTTTTTTTCGGACTGCTCGGGCTGGGAGGCGCACTGTGCCTGCGTTTTCCTGCTCTGCTGACGCTGCCCGAGGCCCGATCGCAATACCCCATGGTGATCATCCGCCTGCTCATCCAGGGGGCGATCGCAGCAGCCTTTGTGCTCGCCGCCATTTCCGCGATCCTGCGGCAGCGTAAGGTTCTGGCGCTGACCGGCGGGCTCCTCGCGGCGATGGCTGCGCTGCTGGGCGGCGGCAGCACGCCGCTGCCAAAGGAGGTCGGGTCACACTACGGCATCGGCCTCGACTGGTTTCTGCTCGATCTGCTCGTGATGACCATCGTCTTCGTCCCGGTGGAGCGGTTCTGGCCGCTGCATCCCGGGCAGAAGACCTTCCGGCCGGAGTGGACCACCGACAGCTTTTATTTCTTGGCCACCCATTTGCCCGCGCAGTTGCTCACCTTCCTCATGGTGATGCCCGCCCTTCTTCTCACCAAATGGCTGGCGATTCCGCCGCTCCAGGCGATAGTCCAGAGCTGGCCCTACCTCGTGCAGCTCGTCGCGGCGATCTTCATCGCGGACCTGGGGCAATATCTCGTACACCGGATGTTCCACACGGTCCCATTCCTCTGGCGCTTCCACTCGATCCATCATTCGATCAAGACCCTCGACTGGATCGCCGGCTCGCGTTCCCATTTCATCGACATCGTCATCACGCGCGGCCTGGTCATGATTCCGATGATGGTCTGCGGCTTCCCGCGGAGCGTGCTGGCGGGCTACCTCGTGTTCGTCTCCTTCCACGCCACTTTCTGCCACACTGATTTCCGTCCGGATGCGCCCTGGCTGGAGCGATACCTCGTGACGGTGCGCTATCACCACTGGCATCACGCCGCGGACAAGGAGGCGGTAAACGTCAACTTCGCCATCCATTTCCCCATCCTCGATCGCCTGTTCGGAACCCACCATCTCCCGAAAGACGCCTGGCCGCAGCGCTACGGCCTGCTCGACGACACGGTCCCACCCGGCTTTTTCGCTCAGCTCTTAGCCCCATTCAAGCGGGCGGGACGATAACCATGAAAACGCACACGCTGATCGGTTACGCAATCATCATTTTGCATGCAGCGGCTTCGGCGTACTTCGCGCCGCCGGCGCTCGGCCCCTGGCTCGGCATGGCCATCGGGCTCTTGTACCTGACGGCGATCTGGTTTTTGAGCGGCCTCTACTTGTCCGACATCATCCATATGGGAATCACGCACGGGGCGCTCGACTACAAGCCATGGTTCATAAAGACGGTGACGCTCGTCAGCAATACCGTCGGCATCTATGTGAATCCAGTCACCTGGGTGAATCGCCATCGCCATCACCACGAGTTCGCCGATCATGCCGGCGACCCGAACAAGCTGGACGGCGACGGTTTCTGGAAAACGATGTACCTCTGTCTTTTTCCGTATCCCTGCCAGGACGAATACGCTGAGGACGATATTCTCAAGTCGGCGCCGTTCCGCATGGTTTCAAATCCCGTCTATGCCGTGTTCTCGCAATTCGCCAGCTACGGTGTCATCTGGCTGGTTTTCCGGGACTGGAAATACGCCCTCGCGCTCTGGGGAGGCCTACGCATTTTCGCGCTCTGGGTGAATCTGATCCAGAATTATTGGACGCACAATCGGCGCTTCGGTACCCGTCGCTACGATGACGCGGATGACAATGCGATGAACATCGGCGACTGGCTGCCGGTCATGGCGACCTTCAGCGCCTGCCTTCAGAACAACCATCACCACTATCCGCACTTTCTGCGATTGAGCCACAGTGCATCCGAATTTGATTTCGGGTTCATGACGGTGCGGTTCATGAAGTCGCTGGGTCTGGTGAAGGCCTCGTCGACGGGCGACGACATGCCGTCGGATCTCGCGCTCGAAGAAATCGGTTTTTGAAAGACGGTCAACGAGGGGAGTGAGACGCGTCAGGTCGCACCGCGAGCTCGATCCTGGCGCCCATGCCGCCGCCCGAGGCGCCCTTGGCTTCCGACCCTCCGTTGCAAACCGTTGCTGAGCCCCAAGGAGGAAACGCG
>DATBAW010000069.1:0-11347 GCA_036271335.1 Thermoanaerobaculia bacterium | reverse complement strand
GCCGATGTCGTCGGCGAACCCCTGCTCGAGGCTGACCTCGGCATGGGCGGGATCGCTCCAGAGCGCGCCGGCGACGATCTTGTTGTCCTTCGGCAGCTCTTTCATGTAGGTGAGGCGCTGCTCGCGGGTGAGTGCCCAGCGCCGGCCGCCGCCGTCTCCCCGTTCTCCGCGATCGCCGCCGCGTTCCCCACGCTCCCCACGTTCCCCACGATTGCCGCGCTCCCCCCGGCGAGGCCGCGCGCGATCCGGCTCGCCTTCGGCCTTCTCGCCGCCGTTCCGCGTTTCCAGATCCGCGGTGCTGACGCCGTCGATGGCCGCCAGACGCGCCATCACCACCGGCACCGATTCGATCCCCTGCGCTCCCTGCTTCTTGAGGAGCTGCTCGACACCGGGCCACTGATCCGGCTGGATGTCCACCAGGAAGGCGCTCGGCGCGTTGGCCGGCAGCTCCTTCTCCAGCTGGGCGGTGATCCGGCTCTCGACCAGCGACATGCCGAGGACGACCAGCACTCCAAGGCCGAGGGCGACGATGGCGCCGCTCGCCGCCGCGCCGGGACGGGCGAGGGCGGCAAGGCCGTGGCGCAGCCAGGGTCGGAGCGAGAAGAGGTCGCGCGGCAGCCGCCGGACCCCCCAGGAGACCAGGAAGGCGGCACCGGCGAGCGCCGCCGTCACCGCCGCCACGCCGCCGGTGAACTCGGCGCCGAGCAGGACGGAGCCCGATTGCAGGGCGGCCATCCCCCAGACGCCCAACGCCAGGGCGAGACCGGTAACGGCGGTGACCCAGCGATGGCGGGGGAGCGGCTCGGCGTCGCGGCGCAGCACCCGCGCCGGCGGCACCCGCAGCACCGCGGAGAGCGGCGGCAGGCTGAACAGCATCGCCACGCCCACCCCGAGCCCGAGGCCGCGCAGCAGCGCCGCCGGCTGCCAGGGGCGGATGAATTCGGGGGGGATGAGGTCGGGGAACAGGCGGGGGAGCGTCATCTGCACGGCGACGCCGGCGAGGATCCCCAGCACGCTGCCGGCCAGGCCCAGCAGCACCGTCTGGCCGAAGTAGAGCGGGAAGATCTCGCGCGGCCGCATTCCCAGGCACTTCAGGATGGCGATGGCGTCGAGCCGGCCGGCGAGCCAGGCGCGGACGCTCTGGGCGACGCCGATGCCGCCGACGAAGAGCGACAGCAGGGCGACCAGGCCGAGGAACTTCTCGATCCGCGTGATGTTCTCCCGTAGAGCCGGCTGCGCCTGGCGGTAGGTTTCGACGCGGAATGACTCGTCGCCGGGAAGGTCCCGCTTGACCCGCTCGGCGGCGGCGTCGAGGTCGGCCGCCGAGACGCCGTCCGGCAGCCGCACCAGGGCGCGGTAGGTGATCCGGCTCCCCTGGTCCTCGAGATGAGTACGGGCGAAGCCGGCGCCGTCGAGGAAGACGCGCGGCCCGACGGTGAACGAGAGCCCCACCCGGTCGGGCTCGGCGACCACCACGCCGGCGATCCGGAACGGCTGGCCGCCGATCTGGAGCGCATCCCCCACCTTGAGCTTCAGGTGCGCCAGCAGATCCCCCGCGACCACCGCCGTCGCCGGCGTCAGCAGCTCGTGCAGGGGACGGCGCGGATTGAGCTCCAGCTTGCCGTAGAAAGGGTAGACGCCGTCCACCACCTTGAGCTCCACCAGCTGGCTGGCGCCGGGCTGGCCGCCGTGCTCCGGGGCGGCGGCGACGGTGACCGTCTCCTTGACGTCGGTGCGGCGGGCGCCCGGCAGGGCGGCGATCGCCTTCAGGGCGGCGGGGGGGAGCGGCTGGTTGCCGCGCACTGCGAGGTCGGCGGCGAGGAGCTGCCGGGCCTCGCGGCGGATGCCGTCGCGCAGGCTCGCGGAGAGTCCCGCCACCGCCACGACCGCCGCCACGCCGACCGCCAGGCAGGCGATGAAGAAGGCGAGGCGGCCCCGCGAGCCGCGCGACTCGCGGACCAGGGCGCGGGCGTAGAACGCGAAGGTCAACTCAACACCTCGGCCGGGATGGCCGCGGAGGACCGCTCGTCGCGCTCCACGCGGCCGTCGCGCAGATGGATCTGGCGGCCGGCGAGCGCCGCCACCGCCGGATCGTGGGTGACCAGGACCAGCGTCGTCCCCTCGCGGGCGCGCAGCCCGGTGAGCAGCTCCAGGACCCGGCGGCCGGTGGCGCCGTCGAGGTTGCCGGTGGGCTCGTCGGCGAGCAGGATCGGCGGTCGCGCGGCGAAGGCACGGGCGACGGCGATCCGCTGCTGCTCGCCGCCGGAAAGCTGGCTCGGATAGTGGTGGCCGCGCTCGGCCAGGCCCACGGCGTCCAGCAGCTCGTCGACGCGGCCGAACGGGTTGGAGAGGCCGAGCAGCTCGATCGGCAGCAGCACGTTCTCGCGCGCCGTCAGGTTGCCGAGCAGTTGGAAGCTCTGGAAGACGAAGCCGATCTTGCGGCGGCGGAGCAGGGCGAGGCCGTCCTCCGACATCGCCTGGATCGGCGCGCCGTCGATCAAGACCTCTCCCGAGGTCGGGCGGTCGAGGCCGGCCATCAGGGCGAGCAGCGTCGACTTGCCGCTCCCCGAGGGGCCGACGACGGCGACGAACTCGCCGGGCTCGATGGTGAGGTCGACATGGTCGAGGATCGTCAGCTCCCGGTCGCCCGAGGGGAGCCGGCGGGTGAGCTGGCGCAATTCGATGCGGGGCGTGTTCATGGGTTCACAGGGGGAAATTTACGGGACGGATTCCGGTTTTTCTGGAGTGGAAAGAGAGAGGAAGCTCTATGTGGCGAAAGCTCGCAACTCACGCTCTGACGCTCGTTATTCCCGCCCTGATGGCCGTAGCCGCCTCGGCGCAGACACCCGCGCCGGCCGTCGGCGCTACGGCGCCGCACGCCGTTTCCAGACCGGCGCCCGTGCCGCTGGTCATCTTCCTGGGCGACAGCCTGACCGCCGGCCTGGGCCTCGAGGAGAACCAGGCCTATCCCGCCCTGCTCGACCGTGACCTCCGCCGCGCGGGGATCCCGGCGCGGGTGATCAATGCCGGCGTCAGCGGCGACACCACGGCCGGGGGCCTGGCCCGCCTCGGCTGGCTGCTCAACCAGCATCCGGCCCTGGTCGTGGTCGGCCTGGGCGCGAACGACGGCCTGCGGGGGCTGCCGCTGACCGAGGTCGAGACCAACCTGCGGCAGATCATCCAGCGCTCGCGGGCGGCCGGCGCGCGCGTCCTGCTGCTCGGCATGCGTCTCCCCCCCAACTACGGCCCCTACGCCGAGCAGTTCACCGCCCTCTATCCGAAGCTGGCCAAGGAGCTGAACGTCCCGCTCGTCCCCTTCCTTCTCGACAAGGTCGGCGGCATCCGCTCCCTCAACCAGGCGGACGGCATCCATCCTACGGCTGAGGGACAGGAGATCGTGGCGAAGAACGTGCTGCCGTATCTGGAAAAAGCGCTGATGAAGTGATGGAAGAGATCGGATGCTCTGCTATCATTGCTCTCATGGAGAAGAGACCCGGCCGTTTGCCACTTTCCCCCCCGCGTTCGTTGCACCGGATCTGGCTGGCTGGCCTTGGCGCTCTCGCCAAGGCGCAGCAGGAAGGCGGTGATGAGCTTTTTCTCGATCTGGTCGAGAGGGGAGAGGAAATCGAAGCTCGGCGTGACATCGAGGACTCGGAGCTCCTCTCTCCGGAGGATCGGCTCGTGGAAACCAGTCGGTTGGTTCTAGCCTGTTCCGCGATCATCGAGAGTCTCGCCCGCCAGCGGCACGATACCGAGCGCTTGATCGAGGCCATGCTACCCGAGTCGCCGGTGCCCACGCCTCCCGCGGTTCTCCAGGCCCGCCGGAACGCGGCTGCCCGGGAGGAGCTGATCGCGGAATTCGGTCTGCTGAGCAGCGCTGAGGTCGCCTCGCGGGCCGGGTCGCGGGCGAAGAACAAGGCCGCCTTGGCGAATCGTTGGAAGCAGGAAGGGAAGATCTTCTCGGTCAATCATCAAGGCTTGGTCTTCTTTCCCGCGTTCCAATTCGACGACGACGGACAACCGTTGCCGGTGATCGCCCGGAGCCTCGCGGCGGTGGGACGGGAGAGCGGGGGGTGGGAGCTCGCGCTCTGGTTTCTGGCCGCCAACGGCTGGCTCGATGGCGGGCGGCCAGTCGACTTTCTACGGAAGGAGCCGGAGGCCGTCGCGAGGGTCGCCGAACAGGAAGCGGAAGGGCTCCTCTTCTGACCCCGCCTCCTGAGCCTCCGCATTCAGAGGGTCTTGATCCCCTCGTCGAAACCTGGCCCGAAGACCGGACCTTCGTGCGTTGCCACGACAGCCGTTTCGGGGCGACGGAGTTCAATCCAGGATTCGGGCATGGCCGGTTTCATCCCTTCACCGGCGACGCGGGCGATAGGGTCCCAACGCTCTACGGCGCGAGCACGCTGGAGGGAGCCCTGTCTGAGAGCATCTTTCACAATACTCCCCTGCGCGGGCCTCTGCGGTCGATCCGCCGTTCGGTCCTGCGTCCGATGCAGATCTCGGCGCTGGCGCCGCGCCGGGCGCTGACTCTGGTTCAACTCCACGGCTTTGGCCTGCGCCGGCTCGGCCTCTCTCGCGCCGATCTGATCGAGGCTGAGGCCCAACACTACACGCGGACGGCTTCCTGGGCTGCCGCCTTCCATGCCTGGAGCCACGGGGTGGATGGGCTCGTCTGGGTCTCCCGTCTCCATGACACCGCGTTCGCCCTGGTCCTCTTCGGTGACCGCGTCGCGCGGGCGGATCTGGACATCGTCGAGCCTCCCCTGCCGATTTTTCTCGGAGAAGGCTTTTCTCGTGTTCAGGACGCAGCCGAGAAGGCGGGGATCACGATCCTGGAGTAGTCCTCTTCGCCGCCTCCCAGAGCGCGTCCATCTCCTCCAGCGTCGCCTCGGCGGCGGTCTTGCCCTGGGCGGCGAGCCCCTCCTCGATCTTCGCGAAGCGCTGGCGGAACTTGCGGTTGGTGCCGGCGAGAGCGGCCTCGGGGTCGACGTCGAGCTTGCGGGCGAGGTTGGCGAGAGTGAACAGGAGGTCGCCGATCTCCTCGCGCACGGCCTCCCTGCGGCCGCCGGCGAGCGCCTCGCGCACCTCGGCGATCTCCTCCTCGACCTTGTCGAGCACCGGCGCGGCGTCCGGCCAGTCGAAGCCGACGCCGGCGGCCTTCTGGGTCAGGCGGTAGGCGCCGAGCAGGGCGGGGAGCGAGGCCGGCACCCCCGAGAAGAGCGACTCCCGCTTCGGCTCCTTCTGGAGCTTCCGCCGCTCCCAGGCCTGGCGGACCGCCTCGGCGTCGGCCAGCGTCTCGTCGCCGAAGACGTGCGGGTGGCGTTCGACCATTTTACGGTGGACGCCATCGATCACCTGTGAGAGTCTGAAGGCACCGGCCTCCTCGGCGAGACGGCCGATGAAGGCGACCTGGAAGAGCAGGTCGCCCAACTCCTCGCCCAGCTCGTTCCAGTCACGGCCGTCGATGGCGCCGGCCAGCTCGTGCGCCTCTTCGAGCAGGTAGGCGCGGACGTCCGGCAGGGCCTGCTCGCGGTCCCAGGGGCAGCCGTCCGGCGCCCGCAGGCGGGCGACGAGGTCGACGAGCTTCTGGAGGTCGGGCGGTTTCTGAGGTTCAGACATCAGGCGTTTTCAGACATCGGGGGTCCGAAGTGTCGAACGAGAAGAAAGAGATCAAGGTCACCGACAAGCGGATGTTCACCGCCGACGGCGCTCTGAAGGAAGAGTATCGGTTCCTCGACGAAAAATCGACCTCGCCCGCCGCTCCCGAGCCGGCCGCTCCGGCGCCTTCCCCCGCGGCTCCGGCCGCCGCGGCGCCTCGGGAACCAGCGCGTCGGGAACCGGCGCCCGAGACGCCGCGGTGGCCCGCCGAGCCCGAGCCCTCCTCGCCGCTCGACCTTCCCGGCACGTCTCCCGACCTGGAGGAGGGCCCGGGCTTCTACGATCTGGTGGCGATGATGGCCGAGCCGGTGCCGATCTACCTCGGCGACGCCCGGCTGCCGGACGGCCAGGTGGCGACCGATCTGGAGATGGCCCGTCTGCACATCGACCTGCTCGACGTCCTGCGGCAGAAGACCGCGGGAAATCTCGACCCTCAGGAGCGCGCGTTTCTGGAGGACCTGCTGTATCGTCTCCGGGTCCGCTATGTGCAGAAACGGGGTTAGACGCCCATTGGCAGTGAGGCGCGCGGGTCTACTGGCCCTCGTGCTGGCCGTCCTGCTCGCCCCCCGCGGGGCGGCCGGGCAGGCGGTGTCGTCGCCGCAGGTGACCGGGGTGGAGATGACTCCCCAGGTACGGCAGACGCTCCGGCAGCTCGAGGAGCAGTGGCTCGAGTGGATCGTGCAGAACAACCGCGAGCAGGCGGACCGGGCGGTGAGCGGTCTGCTCGACATCGCGCGCCAGCTTGGGATGCAGCGCCTCCCCGACCTCGCCGGCGGCGCCATCGCGCGGGCGGTGAGCGCGGCGGGGCAGCACGATTTCGCCCGCGCCCACTGGGCGCTCGACGCCGCCGAGCGGTTCGATCCCGGGCGTCCCGAGACGGCCTTCGCCGAGTCCACGGTGGACCGTCTGCAGGGGGATTATCTCGGCGCCGCCGTCGCCCGTCTGCGGGCCTATCCGAGGATCTTCAACCACCCTCTGGAGAGCTTCCTCTGGCTCCACGACCTCCTCTTCTGGGGCCTCGTCCTCCTGCTGGTCACCGGCGGCCTGTTCTTTGCCGTCCAGATGCTGACCAAGGGGACGGCGCTGTTCCAGGGCCTCGCCGACACCTTCGGCCGCAAGCTGCCGCGCGCCATCGCCTTCGTCCTCGCCGGCGTCCTCCTGCTCTGGCCCGTCGCGCTCCCCTATGGGGCGATCTGGTTGCCGCTCTACTGGTCGATCCTGCTCTGGGGGTACGCCTCGACGAGCGAGCGGGTGATGACGGTGGCGATCTGGCTGCTGCTGGGAGCGGCGCCGCAGCTCGTCGAGCTCCAGCGTGAGCGGTTGGCGGTGGCGCTGTCGCCCCCGGCCCTGGCGATGGAGAGCCTGGAGGAGCACCGTCTCTACGGCAGCCTGTTCGCGGACCTCGGCCTGCTGCGCGGGGTGCTGCCGGAGAGCGTCGCCGTCAAGCACCTGCTCGCCGACGTCCATCGCTCGCTCAACCAGTGGGAGATCGCCCGTTCCCTCTATCGCCAGGTCCTCGAAGCGGAGCCGAACAACGCCACGGCGCTCCTCGACCTCGGCAACTATGCCTTCCTCAAGGGGGACTTCACCAGCGCCATCCAGAGCTACCAGCAGGCCGCCGTCGCCGACCCCTTCAGCCCGGCGCCGCCGTACAACCTCAGCCAGGCCTACTCCGAGTCGTATCTGTTCGACGAGCAGAAGGCGGCGCTGAAGCGGGCCCAGGAGCTCGACCTCGCGCGGGTGAACGGGTGGATGGCCAGTCCGCCGCAGGCGCGGGTGGTGAGCATCTCCGGCGGCATCGCCCGCATCCCGCAGATCCGGCGCGAGCTGGCGGCGACCTGGGGCCATCGCGAGGCGCGCACCGCGCCGCTGGAGATTCTGCGCCAGGGACAGGCGCTGTTCCTCGCCCTCGGCCTCGTGCTGATCGCCGTCAGCCTGCATCTGGCGCGGCGCCCCTTCGGCAGCACGGAACGCGGGGTGGAAGTGTTCCCGGAGGGGGCCTTCGAGCGCTGGGGGCGCGCGCTGCTCCCCGGCGTCGCCTCGGCGGAGATCGGCGAGGGGGGGAAGTCCTTCTTCGCCCTGCTGGTGTTCACGTCGTTCCTGATGCTGCCGCTGATCGGCCGCCTCGGCGCCCGCATCCCCTGGCGGTACGATCCCGGCAACGTCCTCTCCTGGATCCTCGCGACCCTGGGTCTCACGATCTACTTCGGAGTCCGCCTCCGTCGGGAGCTGCGCCATGGCGGTTGAAGGGACCCTCGACCTCTTCAAGCTGCCGGAGATCCTGCAGCTGGTGGCGCAGCAGCGCAAGACCGGCATCCTGACCGTCCAGGGACAGCAGGACATCGTCGCCATCTCCTTCCTCAACGGCCGCATCGTCGCCGCCGACGCCCTCAACCAGACGCTCGAGGAGGGGCTCTCCCACATCCTGATCAAGGAGGGGATGATCAGCGCGCCGGACCTCGCGCGGGCGGTCTCCGAGCACCAGGCGTCCGGCGGCCGGCTGATCGACCTGCTGGTGGAGCGCCGCTTCATCGAGCGCGCCGAGCTCCTGGAGGCGCTGCGGCTCCAGACCTACCGGCTGCTCGAGCAGCTCCTGCACTGGAGCCAGGGGGATTTCAAGTTCTACAGCGGCGACGAGGTCTCCTACGAGGAGGGCTTCGCGCCGATCTCGGTCGAGGAGCTGCTGATCAACATGGCGCCGAGCGCCTCGGCGGCGGTGCGGCCGCGGCCGGAAGCGGTACCCCCGTCGCCGGCCGCCCCGCCGGTCGTCGTGCCCATCGCCCGTGCCGCCGCGCCGGCGAAGGCGGAGCCGACGCCCCTGCCGCTCCCGGTCCCCCTGCCGCTGCCCCGCGTCGTCGCTCCAGCGCCGTCCGCCCGGCTGGCGGCGGTGCCGCCGGAGTCCCCCAACGCGCCGATCGTGCCGCCGGACAACCTCGACGCGACCAGCCCCTTCCGCCGGATGAAGGTGGAGCCCCGCACCGCGCCGTCGGCGGCGCTCGGCTGGGCCGGCCGCGTCCTGGCCCTCCTGCTGACCGCGCTGATCGTCGCCGTGGTGCTCCGCGCGCCCGACTCGCTGCTGCTCCCCTTCCCCTGGCAGGAGCACGATCGGGAGGTCGTGGTGCGGGATCAGCGCGCGGCGCTCTACCTCAAGATCGACCGCGCCGCCAAGACCTGGTACCTGCTCAAGGGGAGCTTCCCCGACCATCTCCAGGATCTGGTCGCCGCCCGGCTGCTCGCCCCCGCCGATCTGGTGGACCCGGAGGGGCGCCCGCTCCAGTACGCGGCGGGCGAGGAGAGCTACACCCTCCAGCCCCTGGAGCACGCCCGGCCGGTGGCGGGCGCCGAGGCCACCGAGGCGATCACCGGCAACTTCCTGCTCGACCCCGAGATCCTCAACGCCTCGCCGGAATCCACGGCGGCGCCGCTCGTCCTGCTGGACTAGGGACCGGACCCCTTGTAGGGGCGGCCCTGTGTGGCCGCCCTGGGCGGGAAAGGCCGCTTGCCCGACGAGGCCCCCCAGGGCGGCCACACAGGGCCGCCCCTACAAAATCACCCCTCGCAAGAGCCCCCCGCTGGAATAAATCTGCGTCTCAGATTGTCAATAAGGGCGTGGCACAAGATTGACTGCTTGCCACTAAGGTCCTAGACTGTAGATCCTCGGCGAGGGATTTGAGCACCGCGTTCCCGCGCCTGAAAAAGAACGAAGGAGGAGAGCCAAGTGAGCAAAATCATCGGAATCGACCTGGGGACGACCAACAGCGTCGTCGCCGTCATGGAAGGCGGCGAGGCGAAGGTGATCCCCAACGCCGAGGGTAACCGCACCACCCCCTCGGTCGTGGCTTTTGCCAAGAGCGGTGAGCGGCTGGTCGGGCAGGTCGCCAAGCGCCAGTCGGTCACCAATCCCAAGAACACCATCTTCTCGATCAAGCGCTTCATGGGGCGCAAGTACGACGAGGTGAGCGAGGAGATGAAGATGGTGCCGTACCAGATCGAGCGGGCCGAGAACGGCGACGTGCGCGTCGTCGTCGAGGGGAAGAAGTATTCGCCCCCCGAGATCTCGGCGATGATCCTGGGCAAGCTGAAGCAGGCGGCCGAGGACTACCTCGGCGAGAAGGTGGATCGCGCGGTGATCACCGTGCCGGCCTACTTCAACGACGCCCAGCGGCAGGCCACCAAGGACGCCGGCCGCATCGCCGGCCTCACCGTCGAGCGGCTGGTCAACGAGCCGACCGCGGCGGCGCTCGCCTACGGCCTCGACAAGAAGAAGGACCAGACGATCTCCGTCTACGACTTCGGCGGCGGCACCTTCGACATCTCGGTCCTCGAGGTCGGCGAGGGGGTGGTCGAGGTCAAGGCGACCAACGGCGACACCCACCTGGGCGGCGACAACATCGACCAGCGGATCATCGACTGGCTGCTGGAGGAGTTCAAGAAGGACCAGGGGATCAACCTCGGCAACGACCCGATGGCGATCCAGCGCCTGAAGGAGGCCGCCGAGAAGGCGAAGATCGAGCTCTCGAGCGCCCAGGAGACCGACATCAACCTGCCGTTCATCACGGCGGACGCCTCGGGCCCGAAGCACATGAACGTCCGGCTGACCCGGCCGAAGCTCGAGCAGCTCGTGGACGACCTGGTCCAGCGCTCGATCGCGCCCACCAAGCTGGCGCTGAAGGATTCGGGCGTCGACGCCAAGGAGATCGACGAGGTCGTGCTGGTGGGCGGCCAGACCCGGATGCCGGCGATCGCGAAGGTCGTCAAGGACTTCTTCGGCAAGGAGCCCCACAAGGGGGTCAACCCCGACGAGGTGGTGGCGATCGGCGCCGCGATCCAGGGCGGCGTGCTGGCCGGCGACGTCAAGGACGTGCTGCTGCTCGACGTCACTCCGCTGACGCTCGGCATCGAGACCAAGGGCGGCGTGATGACGAAGCTGATCGAGCGCAACACGACGATCCCGACGCGGCGCAGCGAGAAGTTCTCGACCGCGGCGGACAACCAGACGTCGGTCGAGGTGCACGTCCTCCAGGGCGAGCGCGAGATGTCGCGCTACAACAAGACGCTCGGCCGCGTCCACCTGGTCGGCATCCCGGCCGCGCCGCGCGGCATGCCGCAGATCGAGGTCACCTTCGACATCGACGCAAACGGCATCCTCAACGTCGCCGCCAAGGACCTGGGCACCGGCACCGAGCAGAAGATCGAGATCAAATCCGGCTCCGGCCTCTCCGACGAAGAGATCCAGGGCATGGTCTCCGACGCCGAGGCGCACGCCGACGAGGACCGCGCTCAGCGGGAGCTGGCCGAGGCCCGCAACCTCGGCGAGAGCGCCGCGTACCAATCCGAGAAAGCGCTCGCCGACGCCGGCGACAAAGTCGACGCCGCCACCAAGGAGGAGGTCGAGGCCGCCGTCAAGGAGGTGCGCGAGTCGCTGAGCGCCGAGAGCGCCGACGAGATCAAAGCCAAGACCGAGGTGCTGAGCGCCGCGATGCAGATAGCGTCCGAGCAGATCTACGCGGCCGCGCAGTCCGAGGCCGCGGCGTCCAGCGACGGCGCCTCCGAGGGCGCGGACTCCTCCGATGAGGAGGAAGTGGTGGACGCCGAGGTGGTCGACGAGGGAGAGGACGAGGACAAGTGATCGCTCCCTGGGACGAGACAGACGAGTCCCGCCCACCCGGCACCCCCGGACGCGAAGCGG
>DATBAW010000068.1:0-2362 GCA_036271335.1 Thermoanaerobaculia bacterium | reverse complement strand
TGACGGCGAAGGCGGCGGCGACGAGGAGCGGCCGGCGGATCACGAGCTCAGCCTGTACCCTTTGCCGCGAACGGTGATCAGCACCTCGCGGCCGCCCAGCTTCTTGCGCAGACGGGCGATGGTCATGTCCACCGAGCGCGTCGCGATCAGGTGCGGCTTCTGCCGCCAGACCCGCGCCAGCAACTCGTCGCGCGAGACCAGGCGGTCGCCGCTCCTCGCCAGGTAGCGCAGCACGTCGGCCTCCAGCCGCGACAGCTCCTCGCGGGCGCCGCCGGCGAGCCGCATCTCGCAGCGGTCGAGATCGACCTCGCCGGTCGCCAGGGAGAGATGGCGGACCGGCTCCGGCCGCCCGGGAGAGCGCCGCAGCACCGCTTCCACCCGCGCCAGCAGCTCGCGGGCGCTGAACGGCTTGACCACGTAGTCGTCGGCGCCCATCTCCAGCCCACGCACACGCTCCCCCTCCGCGCCGCGCGCCGTGACCACGATCACCGGCAGCGCCGGCTCCGCGCTCCGGATGCGCCGCAGGACCTCCAGCCCGTCGCACCGCGGCAGCACCAGGTCGAGCAGCACGAGGTCCAGATCCCCCGCCAGGGCGAGCTCCGCGCCCGCGATCCCGTCCCCGGCCTCCCGCGCCTCGTACCCGGCATGGCGCAGCGCCGCGACCACGCCGCGCCGGATGGCAAGGTCGTCTTCGATCACCAGGATTACGCGCGCGTTCATCTTTATCTTTCGAGGCTCCCGGGTTCGATGGTAGCTGAAGTCCCGCAAGGTGCCTCAAGACGTTACGTTGCCGTTACGTTGCGTGCTTCGCCGAGCGGCTATCGTGAGACCCGACAGAACGTTCGGACAAGGAGACCGCGCATGCGCACGAAAATCGCCACCTTTCTTTTTCTGATTTTGATCGCATTTCTCTACAGCAGCGCCGCGCTCGCTCAAGGTCGGGAGGGGGGCCTCGTCTGGTACACCGACCTCGACGCCGCGAAGGCCGCGGCGCGCGCGGCCGGCAAGCCGATCCTCTCCCTGCGCCTCCTGGGACCGCTGGACGCGGTCTCCAGCGACGCCGACGGCCGCTTCTTCCGCACCGTCCTCTACCAGGACCCCGCGATCCACCAGATCCTGCGGGACCGCTACGTCCTGCACTGGCGCTCGGTGCGGCCGGCGCCCCGGACCCTCGCCGGCACCCACAGCATCCATTACATCCTCGACAGCCGCGGACGCCTGCTGGAGCCGCTCCCCGGGCTCTACGGACCGGCCGCGTTCCAGAACGCTTTGGAAGAGGGGGTGCGGGCGCAGACGGACACGGCCGCGCATCTCGACGACGAACAGTTCCGGAGCTGGACGATCGGCCGCCGGAAGAGCGAGCTGGAGCTCCGCTCGGCGGCCTTCCAGCGCGACCTCAAGGCCGCCTACCCAGAGGCCGAAACCGACCCGGACGGCCCTCTCCACGTGAAGGTCTTTCAGGCAAACCCGGGAACGCTGACCAACTGGCTTCATCCCGGGGACCTGAGCGTCGGCGGAAACGAGGTGCCGTTGGCGGCGAACGAATCTCAGCTCCACCGGCTCGCGGAGCTCCGCCGTCCCCACCTCCACCTGGACCCGGCCAGCCGCGCCGCCCTGCTGCGCGAGCAGGGGGTCACGGACCCGCGGCAGGCGGAGCGCCTGGTGGACGCGCTCGAATCCGACCTGGCCTTCGACGAGGTGATCCATCAGTACCGCGTCGGGCCCGCGATCCTGAAGGCGCTGAACGACCCGAAGATCCGCGAAGGCTTCGAGCTGGAGGCGTTCAACGACTGGGTCTATCAAAAGATCTTCAATACGCCGGTCGCCGATTTGCCGCCTCTGACCCGGAAGGTGGAGGGGAACGGGTGCTGAAAGGGCAATGAAAAGGACCTAAAGGACTGCAGGGACTGCAAGGACAAAAACCAGGAACAGCCGTCTTCTGTCCTTGTCGTCCTTGCAGTCCTTGCAGTCCCTTAGGTCCTTGCTTCGGATTTCCGCCACACCGACAGATCCTGGTAATTCATCAACCCCTTGGGCAGGCTCAGCCGGCGCTCGAACCAGCGGCCCCAGGTCGCCGCGAGGTATTCGGCGGAATGGAAGGTGGAGTTCTCGTTGAAGGGGCCGCTTCCCGCCACGAAGAGAAAGCCCGAGGCGTCGAGCTGCGCGATCTGGCCGGGCGTGAGATCGCCGCGGGTCACCAGCAGCTCGCGGCCATGGGTGGAGGCGATCAGCAGCCCTCCCGGCCGCAGGAGCCGCGAGATCTCCGCCAGGGTGGAGTGCTGCGCGGCTTCGTCCATATGGGTGAAGATGGAGATCGCCAGCACCACGTCGAACGAGCCGGCGGCAAAGGCCAGCGGGAACG
>DATBAW010000067.1:0-2135 GCA_036271335.1 Thermoanaerobaculia bacterium | reverse complement strand
GGATCGACCTCGCGCAGGCTCGACTTGCCGTAGTTCCCGGCGCTCTCGTAGAGCGAGCCCCCCTGGAGCAGCAGCCCCTGGGTGAACGATTCCGGATCGTGCGGTCGCACCGAGAGGATCTTCACCGCCAGCCGTTCGGGCGGGCTGGGAGCGCTCGCCGGCGCAGCCGCGGCCGCCGCCGCGGAAGGTTCTGGCTCGGGCGGCGCGGGGGAATGGGGATGGTAGAGCGCATTGATCGCCAAGAGAGCGATCACGACGACCACGATGAGGGCCCAGCGCAGGCGGCCGAGCTGCTCCCAGCGATTCTGCGCGGGCGAGGCCTGCCCTCCCCGGGTGTCGAGGGTCTTGGTCTTCACAGGCCTCCCCACGGGCAGTCGTCCAAGCCACCCAGCATTTCCGAGTCGGGCATGCCGATCGGCATGCCCGGCGGTGGCGCGAGGGGCTCGGTGCGCTTGGCGGTCTCCTCCACTCCCCGACGGTCGAGATAGCGCTCGATCTCACGGGCGAGGAAGGCGCTCTGAGCGCGGTCCGGAGCGGCGGCGCTCCCTGCGACGGGCTTGGCGGCGAGGCCGCGCAGCTCGGCTTCCACCCGTGAGCGCACGCCCGGCGCCGCCTGGGGATCGCCGGCGAGGCCGATCAGCCGCCGCACCAGCACCCACTCCTCGGTGCGCCGCACCTCGGCCAGCCGCTCCGTCTTCGGCGCGCCGCCGGCGAACACCTTGTCCTCCAGCCCCTTCAGCACCTCCTCCAGACCGGGGAGCGACGGATCGCGGCGATGGAAGTCCACCAGCCGGGCGGTCCGCTCCGGACGGAGCAGCAGACGCACCGCCATGTCCGCGCCGGTGGCGGCGGCGGACAGCGGATCGAAGGTGGGGGAGGTCAGGCCGGTGAACATCTCCTCGTTCGGGCTGTATTCACCGGGCCGCGGCAGCAGCAGGTCGATCACCGGCTCGGGCAGGTCGAGCGCCTCCGGCGAAAGGGTGTCGAGGACCGCCGCCAGCGCCTTCCGCTGCGTCGCGCCGTCCACCGGTTTCGAGGCGGGCTGGCCGTCGCCGCGCAGCACGTAGGTGTACTGCAGGCCGCCGACGACCTTGGACGCCGCCTCCAACTGATACCGGTGATGGAAGTAGAGCGGGACCAGGACCTCCTGGAGCAGGGCCAGCGGCTCTCCCGGCGCGATGTTGTGCTCACCGAAGTGGTCGAGCCCGATGCGGCGCACGGCCAGCTCGTGACGCAACCCCTCGGCGGCGTCCGGACCGTTGTCCCAGAGATGGTCGATGGGACTCGCCGAGCCCTCCGGGCGGGCGTCCTGGTCGGTGAGGAAGATCAGCCCGCGGGAGAGGCCGTCCTTCATGATCGCGTCGAGCCCCGCCTTCTCATCCGTCCCCGGCACCATCTGGGCATAGCCGTAGCGGATCGCCTGGGCGTCCCACTCCCCCGTTCCCAGAGCGTAGACCTTGGAAAAGTCGAGCTTGCCGTCCGGCGTGATGCCGATGAGCGGCGCCGGGTAATCCATCACCGAGGCGCGGCCATAGGTGGAGGCGGCGAAGTTGTGGGCGAGCCCCAGGCTGTGCCCCACCTCGTGCGCCGCCAGCTGCCGGATGCGCGCCAGCGAGAGCTGCACCGGATCGTCCGGCGCGCCGCTCCCCGTCTTGTCCGCCCCCTCCAGCCCCTCGAAGATCAGGCGGTCCTGGCGCACCCGCAGCGAGCCGAGCGTGACGTGCCCTTTGAGGATCTCGCCCGTCCGCGGATCGATCACGCCGCCACCGTAAGACCAGCCGCGGGTCGAGCGGTGCACCCACTGGACGACGTTGTAGCGGACGTCGAGGGGGTCCGCCCCTGGCGGCAGAACCTTGACCTCGAAGGCGTCGATGAAGCCGGCCTTGTCGAACGCCTGCTTCCACCAGCTCGCCCCTTCGAGCAGCGCGCCGCGGATCGGCTCCGGCGCGCCCGGATCGATGTAGTAGACGAGCGGGTTCTTCACCCGCGACCGGGCCGCCGTGGGATCGACCTTCTCCAGCCGGTGACGGGAGAGATAGCGGACGTCGAGAGGCGCGGCGATCGGCGCGGCGTAGTCCTTGAACTCGACCCCGAAATAGCCCGCGCGCGGATCGAAGATGCGCGGCTTGTAGCCG
>DATBAW010000066.1:0-15200 GCA_036271335.1 Thermoanaerobaculia bacterium | reverse complement strand
GCCGTCCGAGTCGCTGCCAACCCCGAAGCGTCGTTCCTGGCGCCTCGGCGCGGCCGTGGTGGTCCTGGGCCTTCTCGGCCTCCTCGGCCTCCTCGGCGTCTGGCTCGCAGCCCACAGACATCCAGCGGTCCAAAGTCGAGCCGCCTCGCATGCGGCCGAGCCGCCGCCGCGCGCCGCGGTCGCCGTGATGGGTTTCGCGAACCTGTCGCGGCGGAGCGATTCGGCGTGGCTGTCGACGGCGCTGGCGGAGATGATGAGCGCCGACCTCGCTGCCGGCGAGCGGCTGCGTCTGGTCCCCGGCGCCGACGCCCAGCGGCTCGCCGGCACCTTCGCCGCCGCGCCCGGCGTGCTGAGCCGCGACGCGCTCGCGGCGGCGCGCTCGCAGCTCGCGGCCGACTACGTGGTCCAGGGCTCGTACCTGTCGCTGCCGGGGCCGGACGGCGAGGTGCTGCGCCTCGACGTGGTCCTGCAGAACACCGCCTCGGGCGAGACCGTCGGCACGGTGTCGGGGACCGGCGCCGCGAACCGCCTCTTCGCGCTGGTCGACGACGCCGCGGCGAAGCTGCGCGGCAAGCTCGGTTTGGAGCCGCCGGCGCCGCAGGCGGCGGTGGAGGCGGCGGCGGCGTTCCCCACGCAGCCGGAGGCGGCGCGCCTGTATGCGGAGGGGCTCGAAAAGCTCCGGCAGTACGACGCGCTCGGCGCCCGCCCCCTGCTCGAACGATCGATCGCGGCCGAGGAGCGCTTCCCGCTCGCCCACGTGGCGCTGAGCCAGGCCCTCGCCGCCCTCGGCTACGATCCGCTGGCGATCGCCGAGGCGAAGCGGGCGGTGGCGCTGTCAGGCCCGTTGAGCCGCGCCCAGCAGCTCGAGATCGCCGCCGGCCTGGCCGAGGCGGAGTCGGACTGGACGGCCGCCGCCACCACCGACCGCTCGCTCCTCGCCTTCTTTCCGGACAACCTCGAATACGGCCTGAGCCTGGCGCGGACCCTGACCGCCGGCGGCAAGGCGGCGGACGCGCTCGCGGTTATCGCCTCGTTGCGGGCCGCGTTGCGGCGGCACCCCGCGCCGGCGAGCCAGGACCCGCGCCTCGATCTCGCCGAGGCCACCGCCAGCGGCGCGCTCTCTGATTGGCCCCGCGAGCTCGCCAGCGCCCGCCGCGCCGAGGCGGTGGCCCGCTCGCGGCATCTCGGCCTGCTGCTGGGCCAGGCGCTGATCGACGAATCGTCCGCCGAGGACACTCTCGGCCAGAATCAGCTCGCCGCCGCCGCCCGCGTGGAGGCGGCCCGCCTCTTCCACGATCTGGGCGACGCCAACGCGGAGGCCGGCGCGCTCCTCGGTCTCGCGATCGCCCGGGGCGACCATGGCGACGCCGACGGTGCCCTCGCCGGCTATCGCCAGGTCCTCGCCACCTTCGAGCGCACCGGCAACCGCAAGGGCGCCGCGCACGTCTGGAGCGACATCGCCAACATGAGCTGGATGCGGGGGGACGTCGAGGGCACCCTGCGCGGCGCCGGCAAGGAGCTGGCGCTGAGCCGCGAGATCAACGACCGCCGCGGCGTCGTCTGGGGTCTGGGCGCGATGGGCAACGCCCTCGCCGATCAGGGGGAGATCGAGCGGGCGTTGCAGATGCAGATCGAGGCGCTGGCGATCAGCCGCGAGATCGGCGACCGCGAGTACGCGGCGTTCTGCCTCGGCGCCCTGGCCGACACCCGTCTCGCCGCCGGCGATCTGGAGGCCGCCTATCAGGGGTACCAGGAGGCGCTGGCGCTGAGCCGGAGCCTCCACGACGCCGGCGCCGTGACGCAGCACGAGGAGGACCTGGCGGTGGTGCTCCTCGCCGAGGGGCGCCTGGACGAGGCGGACGCCATCTTCCGGCGCACGCTGGCGGCGCACCAGAAGGCCGGCGAGGAGGACGTCGTCGCGCAGACGCGGATGAGCCTGGCGCAGGTGCTCACCGAGGAGGGGCATCCCGTGGAGGGCCTCGCCCTGGCGCGGCAGGCGATCCAGACCTTCACGGCGATGCATCAGTCGGGAAACCTCGCCCTGGCGCTCGCCACCGGCGCGCGGGCCGAGATCGTGCTGCATCAGACCGCGGCGGCGGCGGCGGACTGCGCCCGGGCGCGCGGCGAGATCCGGGCCAACCGGCAGAACCTGCCGAACGTCACCGTCTTCCTCGCCCAGGCCCGCGCGGAGGCCGCGGCCGGCCATCTGCCGGCGGCGCGCGCGCTCGCCGGCGCCGCCCGCGCCCGGGCGGAGAAGGCGCGCGCCCTGGGCTCGGTCCTCGAGGCGCGGCTCGTGTTGGGAGAGATCGATCTCAGGGAGCCGTCCACGGCGGCGGCGGGGAAGAAGCGGCTTCAGGAGCTGGCCGGCGAGGCGAAGGCGAGGAGCTTCCTGCTGATCGCGCGCAAGGCCACCTCGCTCCAGGGGTGACGCCCAGGGCCTTTGTCCAGAGTGTAGACTTCCCCCGCGCCACCACCTCAGGAGGAACCGCCCTTGGCCTCTCGGGAAGAACCGGAAACCCTGCGGGAGCCGCTCTCCGCCGTCGATCATGCCTGGCTGCGGATGGACGAGCCGTCGAACCTGATGATCATCAACGGCGCCCTGGTGATGGACGAGCCGGTGGATCTCGACCGGCTCAAGGCGATGATGCGGCGCCGGCTGCTCCCCATCCACCGCTTCCGCCAGCGCATCGCTTATTCGAGAGGCGATTCGAAAGGCGATCCCTGCTGGGAGGACGATCCGGACCTCGACCTCGACCACCACCTGCAACGCATGGCGCTGCCGCGGCCGGGCGACGACGGTGCCCTGCGGGACGTCGTCAGCGAGCTGATGGGCGAGCCGCTCGATCTCCATCGGCCGCTCTGGATGTTCTACCTGCTGGAGGGGTACAAGGGGGACGGCTGCGTGCTGATGGGGCGCCTGCACCACTCGATCGGCGACGGCATGGCGCTCCTTCTCGTGCTGCTGTCGCTGACCGACGTGACGGCGGGCGAGGCGGATCTCGACAGCCCGTTCACCGATCTCTTCCGCCAGCCGCCGCGGGCACACGAGGCCGCGATCGAGCTCGCCGAGCGGGTCCTGCCCGACGGCATCCGCCTGATGCAGCAGTCGGCCGACGCCTTCCGCTCCCTCGGCCGGGTGGCGACCGGCGCGGCTTCCCTGAGCGCGATCAGCCGCCTGGTGGCCCGCCTGCCCGATCCGTCGACGCTGTTCAAGGGGCCGCTCGGCATCCCCAAGCGCGTCGCCTGGTCGGAGCCGGTCGCCGTGGACGACGTCAAGGAGATCGGCCGCGCGCTCCAGGGGACGGTCAACGACGTGCTCCTCTCGGCGATGACGGGAGGCCTGCGGCGCTATCTGGTGGAGAAGGGAAAGAAGGTGGACGGGGTGAACTTCCGGGCGGCCATGCCGGTGAACCTGCGGTCGCTCGACGACATGGCCGACCTCGGCAACCAGTTCGGGCTGATCTTCCTGTCGCTGCCGGTCGGCATCGCGGACCCGGTGGCGCGGCTGGCCGAGCTGCACAAGCGGTCGGACGCGCTGAAGCGCTCGGCCGAGCCGGTCGTGGTCTACCGGATCCTGCAGCTGCTGGGGATCGTGCCGCGGGCCGTGCAGCGGCTGGTGGTGAGCCTCTTCGCCGCCAAGACGACGGCGGTGATGACCAACGTGCCCGGGCCGCGCGAGGTGCTCTACCTGGCAGGGCACGCGATCCGGGAGATCTTCTTCTGGGTGCCGCAGTCGGGGCGGGTGGGGCTCGGGATCAGCATCTTCAGCTACGCCGGCCACGTCCGCATGGGGCTCGCCTCGGACCGCGGCCTGGTCCCCGATCCGGAGCGGATCGTCGAAGGGTTCCACGCCGAGTTCGAGGCGCTGCGGGAGAGGGCGGCACGCGGGACGCCGTGACGAGGCCGGTCGCATGAGCTTCGAGAGCCTCCTCGGCCGCGTCTTCCGCGCCAATCCCGCGTACGAGCTGGTGCTCTGGGACCGCCTCGCGCCCGAGGAGCGCCGCGCCCTCGCGCGGCTGCCGGACGATCCGGGTTTCTACGGCGTTCTGCGTCCTGTCGGTGGTATCGAGCTGGGTATCGAGCTGGGTATCAAAGCGATCGACCGTGACACCGCCCTTCTCTTCCTGACCCTGCGCCAGCCGGGCGCGCTGCCGGCCTACGTGCGGACGGTCCTCGCCGAGGCCACCGGCCGCACGATCGCTCGCCTGGTGGCGGACGGCGTCCTCGAGATCGAGCGCGACGGCGCCTACGTGAGCGGTGCGGCGGCGCTCGGCGGCGGGCTCAGCGTGGACAGCGGGCGCGGCGTGGGCGAGGGGCGTCTCGCCGCGCTCTCCGTCGCCGCCCTCCGGTACGGCCAGGCGCTGGCGATCGACGATCCGCTGCGTCTCTCGTTTCGCCTCTACGGCTACAATCGCCGCCCCCTGACGCCGCGCTGGCAGCGGCTCCTCGCCTCCGCCGAAGCGGTGCGGACCTGGCTGGGGATCGCGCCGGACGGCGCCCATCGGCCGGCCCTCGATCGCGCCTGGAGGGCGTCTCCGGCGTCTGCGGCATCCGAAGCCTGGCTGAGCTGGCGCTCCCGGCAGCCGGAGCGCGCTTCGTCCGACGAGAGAGCGACCTGGAAGCTCTACGTCAGCCCGGCGCCCGAGGCGCTGGCGGCGAGCTTCGGCGCCGTCCTCGACGCGCTCACCGCCGGGCGGGCCGCGCAGTTCAAGATCGGCTCCGGAGCCGCCGGCCTCCTCCGGCCCGACAAGATCGTCGCCTACTTCCCCGACTTCGAGCGGCTGGCGGCGGCGGCCGAGGCCGTCTCGTCGCGTCTCGCCGGCGTCCCCGCGCAGGGCGTGCCCTTCACCTCGGAGATCGGCGGCGACGGCCTCCTCTCCTGGGGGATGGACCCGCCGGCCACCGAGCGCGGCGCCTGGGGAGGGCGCGAGAGCTGGCGCCTCTGGCTCACTCACCGTCTGGCGCGCGCCCTGCTCGCCGCGCGCGGCGCCGGAGGCGCGGAGCCCTGGAGGTTCGCGCTGGAGCGCGTGCGCCTGGAAGGGGTCGATACGGCGACGTGGACGCCCGCCGCGAGTTTGTGGAGCGGCGGGTAGGCTGGCGCTCCCGCCAGGACGAACAGGGACGATCACGGACTCTCACGGACGAACACGCATTCATGTTCCTGCCGTCCGTGATCGTCCGTGCAAGTCCGTGTTCGTCCCTGTTCGCCGCCTAGGAAATTCATGGCCATCACCGACGCCATCCTCCTCTCGCCGGACGTGATTCTCGTGCCGGTCGCCGAGCTGCCGGAGGAGGTGCGCCGGCGGCTCCCTGCGGATGGCGGCGACTGGGCCATCACCCATCCGCGGGCGCGCACGCCGTCGCGCCTCCTCGACGCCCGCTCGGCCGAGCTGCTGGAAGAGTTCAAATCCCCGCGCACGATCGTCGACGCGGTGATCCGTTTCAGCCAGGCCCGCGACCTCGATCCCGAGAGCACGCTGGTCGAGGCCTACCCGCTGCTCGAACGGCTCCTGGCCGGCGGCTTCCTGGTCGCCGAGGCGTCGGACGAAGCGGGCGGAATCGCGCCCACGCTCGCCGCCGGCGATCGCGTCGCGGGGTTCGAGGTGCTGGAATGCGTGCAGGCGCTGGAGGACACCGAGCTCCATCTGGTCCGCAACGCCGACGGCACTCACGCGGCGTTGAAGATCGAGCGCGCCGGCGCCCGGGAGCGGGCCCGCGCGGCGTTCGCGCGTGAGGCGGCGATCCTCGCCAGGCTGGACGGCGAGGGCGCGCCCCGCCTGCTCGCCACCGGCGAGGACGACGGGCGGCAATGGCTCGCCGTCGAGTGGCTCCCCGGCGTGGACGCCGCGACGGCGGCCGCCGAGCTGCGCCGCCGCGGCGACCGCCCCGGCCTGCTGGCGCTCTGCCGGGCCGTGCTCGCCGCCTACGTCCGCCTGCACGAGTGGGAAGTGATCCACGCCGACGTCCATCCGCGCAACGTCCTGGTGGGGCCGGCCGGAGAGATCCATCTGATCGATTTCGGGCTGTCGCTCGGGATCGAAGCCGATGCGCCCGGACGCGGCGGCGTGGCCTTCTACTTCGAGCCCGAGTACGCCCTGGCATCCCGGGCCGGCGAGACGCCGCCCGCCGCGACCGCCGCGGGCGAGCAGTACGCCGTGGCCGCGCTCCTTTACCTGCTGCTCGCCGGCGCGCCCACCCACGATTTCAACCTTGCCCGCGAGGAGATGCTGCGCCAGATCGCCGAGGATCCGCCGCTCCCCTTCGCCCTGCGCGACGTCGAGCCCTGGCCGGCGGTCGAGCCGCTGCTGGCGCGCGCCCTCGCCAAGGCGCCCGCGGAACGCTTCGCCGCGCTGGATGATTTCGCGCGCGCCCTGGACGCCGTCGAGATCTCCCCGCGCCGCGCGCCGGCCCGCCCGGCCGCCGAAGCGCTGCTCGCCCGCGTCCTCGACCGCTTGGGGTCGGATGGCGAGCTCTTCCGCGACGGGCATCCGGAGCCGCCGCGCGCCTCCGTCACCTACGGCGCCGTGGGGGTGGCCTGCGGTCTCTACCGCATCGCTCTGGCGCGCGAGGACGCCGGGCTCCTCGCGCTCGCCGACCTCTGGGCGGCGAAGGCGGCGGCGCTCCAGGGCGACGAGGCGTTCTATCGCCCGGACTCCCGCCTGGTCCCCGAACAGCTCGGCCGGATCACTCCCTATCACACCGCCTCCGGCGTCCACGCCGCGCGGGCGCTGATCGCCAAGGCGCTTGGCGACGCCGGCTCCCAGCGCGAGGCGACGCGCGCCTTCCTCGCCGCTGCCGAGGGGCCCTGCGCGAATCCTGACCTCACCCTGGGGCGCTCCGGGGTCCTCCTCGGCGCCGCGCTGCTGCTCGAAGCCGGCGATCCCTCGCCGGAGCTGCGCGCTTTCGGCGACCGCGTGCTCGCCGGCCTCTGGGAAGAGATCGACGCGCTGCCGCCGATCGCGGTCTGCCCCGAGCGCGCCAATCTGGGGCTGGCCCATGGTTGGGCGGGCTACCTCTACGCCTCCCTGCGCTGGTGCCGCGCCACCGGCGTCTCTCTGCCGGCGACCTTGCCGGCTCGGCTCGACGAGCTGGCCGACCGCGCGCGTCCCCATGGGCGCGGCCTGCGCTGGCGCTGGTACGCCGAGAGCGGCGCCGACGTCGGCACCATGGCCGGCTGGTGCAACGGCAGCGCCGGTTTCGTCTTCCTCTGGACGCTCGCGGAAACGATGCTGAAGGAGGCGCGCTACGGCCGGCTCGCCGAGGGCGCCGCCTGGAACGCCTGGGAGGCGCCGGACTCCCACGGCACCCTCTGCTGCGGTCTCGCCGGCCGCGCCTACGCGCTGCTCAACCTTGCCAAACGCGGGGGCGGCGAAACGTGGGCGATCCGGGCCCGCGAGCTCGCCGATCGCGCCGCGGCGTCGATCGAGCGCACGGCCGAGTCGCCGGACAGCCTGTTCAAAGGCGCCGTGGGCGTCGCCGTCCTCGCCGCCGACCTCGCCCGGCCGGAGGCGGCGGTCTTCCCCTTCTTCGAGGACGAGGGGTGGCCCTGAAGGTTTCTTTCGATTCGATCGATTCGCAAGGAATTTTTCGCGGGAATGCTCCGTTTTTTCGTGTCCGGCGTCCCGAGTCAGGAGATCGTATATTGGCCGCAGAAGCGCTGTCCAACGTTAAGACCTGGAGCTTTGCTCCCGAAGTGGGAGACGAGATCTTTACGACTACCTTTGTCTGCACCCTTGAGCGGAGGAAGACGGAAGAAGATTCCGAACCCAAGATCGAGCTCCAGCTACCATTCTTGGTAAGGGTTACCTCTCCCGGGCTTGATTGGTAACAGGGCCCGGCGAAGCGGCTGGAGATCATCGCCTGCGGGGAATCATGCGCTCTGGATATGTCTTGGCGTTCGCTATCTTTGTCGCTGGCTGCGTCACCGGACGGCCACGCGCTTTTGACGTTTGGGTCCATCCGGCGCCGACGCAGATGGCGGCTGCCTTGTCACGAGCTGAAGAAAGAGTGGTTTTCCCAGTTGCCATCGACCAGCGAGTGCGCGCTGCTGAAAGGCTTGAGACAGTACCCTTCATCAGGCTGCCGAGGGAAGAGGCTGAGAGCTTGGCTGAAAAGCCGCTTGACAGTGACCACTACGTCCTGATTCGTGGGCTCTGTCTCGGTTGTGGCACCGGATCGTTCAGGGCATACTTCGATGGGAGAAACATATTGGTCGATCACCGCTCATTGGCCAGGAAAGGGACTCTCCCGACGCGATGGCCGGTGATTGTACGTTTGGAGAATGACCCGGAGGAAGTCTTTGTTGAGTGTGGAGCAGCGCGTTGAGGGTCTCTTGGGCAGATAAGCGAAGAATCCTGGAACGCTTGGGAGGGAGGGCGATATACACCCTTATCGAGATCCTTGAGACAGGGAGGTTTTGCGTGCAGAGCAAGGATTTCTACCGACAGCCTGTAGTTGCCTCCGTGACGACCCAGTTGGACCTGCAGTTCCTTGAGCTCCTGCTTGAGGAGCACCCGGATGTGAGGTCGGGAACGTTCGACTCGGTCGGGGCGGCGATACGGGCTCATGAGGAGAGTTTCCGGCTGGCGGATGGCGAGGCGACTCCGATGTCAGGCAGACCTTCTGAGGAGGGAAGCGGTTGACCCGTTGACGGAGCGCGCGTCACGGGACGTCCCGCTTCAGGGAGCAGTTGCATCTTTGCTACGTAGGCCCACCCCCGACGCCCCGTTTTTAGCACTTCCAGCGTCCTCGATCGCGGGGAAATGATAGACTCCCAGCGATCTTTGCCCAGGAACCTTCCCGTTGATCGGCAGCACCATCTCCCGCTACAGGGTCCTCGAACGCCTCGGTGGCGGGGGCGCGGGCGTGGTGTACAAGGCGGAGGACCTCAAGCTCGAGCGGCTGGTGGCCCTCAAGTTCCTCTCCACCTACCGCAGCACCAACGAGGCGGACAAGCGCCGGTTCCTGCGCGAGGCGCGGGCGTCGTCGGCGGTCGACCACCCCAACATCTGCACGGTCTACGAGATCGACGAGACGGACGACGGCCAGCTGTTCATCGCCATGGCGTTCTGCGACGGCGAGACGCTCAAGCGCAAGGTCGAGCGGGGCGCCCTGCCGGTCGCCGAGGCGATCCGGATCGCGGCGCAGATCGCCGCCGGGCTCACCGCCGCCCACACCAAGGGGATCGTCCATCGCGACGTCAAGCCGGCGAACGTCATCGTGGCCCCGGACGGCCGGCTGAAGATCGTCGATTTCGGCATCGCCAAGCTGGCGGATCAGTCGCGCCTGACCCGCGACGGCACCGCCGTCGGCACCGCCGGCTACATGGCGCCCGAGCAGATCCGGGGCGAGGACGTCGACCCGCGCACGGACGTCTGGGCGCTCGGCGTCGTGCTCTACGAGATGGTCACCGGCCGTACGCCCTTCCCGGGGGACAACGACCACGACCGCATCCGGTCGATCCTGAACCGCGATCCCGAGCTGATGGCCGTCCTCCGTCCCGGTGTGCCGCCACAGCTCGAACGGATCGTCACCCGGGCGCTGGCCAAGCGGGTGGGCGACCGCTACGCTCACATGGAGGCGATGCGGGAGGCTCTGGAAGGCGTGGCCGGCAGCCTCGGCGCGCCCGTGCAGGCCGAGGACCTCGATCCCACCCTGCGGGCGATCCCCATGTCTCCCGCGATGGAGACCTCGACCTTCGGCGACGTCGACCATCTGGTCGGGCGCACGCTGGCGCACTATCGCGTGGTCGACTACGTGGGCGGCGGCGGCATGGGGGTGGTGTACAGGGCCGAGGACCTCCGGCTGGAGCGGACGGTGGCGCTGAAGTTCCTGCCGCCGGAGCTGACGCGCGACCCGGAGGCCAAGGTCCGCTTCCTCCAGGAGGCGCGGTCGGCGTCGGGGCTCGATCACCCCAACATCTGCACCATCCACGAGGTGGGGGAGACCGACGACGGCCGGCTCTATCTCGCCATGCCCCACTATGGCGGCGAGACGCTGCGGCGGCGGATCGAGCGTGGGCCGATCCCGATCGAGGAGGCGATCGACATCGCCGAGCAGATCGCCCGCGGCCTCGCCAAGGCCCATCGCGGCGGCATCGTGCACCGCGACATCAAGCCGGCCAACATCATGGTCACCGACGACGGGGTGGTGAAGATCCTCGATTTCGGCCTCGCCAAGCTGGTGGGCGCGGCGGCGATCACCCGTACCGGCTCCTCGCTCGGCACCCCGGCCTACATGTCTCCCGAGCAGGCGCGGGGCGAGGACGTGGACCACCGGACCGACCTCTGGTCGTTCGGCGTCGTGCTCTACGAGATGGTCGCCGGCCGACGCCCGTTCCGCGGCGACCACGACCAGGCGGTCCTCTACGGCATCCTGAACGAGACGCCGAAGCCGCTCACCGAGCTGCGTTCCGAGGCGCCGCCCGAGCTCGAGCGGATCACCGACGGCCTGCTCGCCAAGGACATGACTGCCCGCTATGTCTCGGCCGACGGCCCGCTCGGCGATCTGCGCCTGCTGCGGAACCAGACGATGACGATGACGATGCGGACGCAGCCGCGCCCCGTGCCGTCCCGGGTCCGGCCCTGGATGTGGATCGCGGTCGCGGCCGCCGTTCTGGCGCTGCTGGTGGGCGGGTTCTTTCTGCCGCACCGCGCGCCGGCCGGCCGCATCGGCGGGGCGGCCGTGGGGGTGACCTTCAACCGCCTGACCGACCAGGAGGGGCGCGAGTCGTTCCCGAGCCTGTCGCCGGACGGCCGCTTCCTGCTCTATGTGAAGGCGGTCTACGGTAACTCCGACATCTACCTGCAACGCGTGGGCGGCGGCAAACCGATCGACCTGACGCGCGATTCGACGGCGGACGACACCCAGCCGGCTTTCTCGCCGGACGGCCAGCAGATCGCCTTCCGCTCCGAGCGGCAGGGGGGCGGCCTGTTTGTCATGGGCGCCACGGGGGAGTCGGTCCGCCGGCTCACCGACATCGGCTACAACCCCGTCTGGTCGCCGGACAGCCGCCAGATCGCCTTCGCCACCGAAGGGGTCGCCCGACCCCTGGAGCGCAAGCTGGCCAGCCAGCTCTGGACGGTCGACGTGATCAGCGGCGCCAGGCGGCTGCTGTCCGCGGCGGACGGCGTGCAGCCGAGCTGGTCGCCGCACGGCCAGCGGATCGCCTACTGGGGGATTCCCAGCGGCGGCGGCCGGCGCGTGGTGTGGACGATCCCCGCGGAGGGGGGCGAGCCGGTGGCGGCGGTCAACGACGACCACATCAACTGGAACCCCGTCTGGTCGCCGGACGGCCGCTTCCTCTACTTCGTCTCGGACCGCAGCGGCAGCATGAACCTCTGGCGGGTGCCGATCGACGAGGCCACCGGCCGGACGGGGGGCGAGCCGCAGCCGATCACCCCTTCGTCGCAGTCGCTGGGCCTGCTGAGCCTGTCGCACGACGGCCGGCGGATCGTCTACGCGACCGACGAGCAGAAGTCGAACCTGGAGCGGCGGACGCTCGATCCGGCGACGCATCGGATCTCGAGCGAGGTGACGGCGGTAACCCAGGGCTCGCGGGTGGTCCTCTCCTCATCGCCTTCGCCCGACGGCAAATGGGTCGTCTTCGACATCTCCACGCCGCAGGAGGACCTCTTCCTGGTCCGCTCGGACGGCACGGGTGAGGTGCGGCAGCTCACCAACGATCCCGCCAAGGACCGCATCCCCAACTGGCTGGACGACCAGCGCATCGTCTTCTACTCCAACCGTACGGGCAACAAGTACGGGATCTGGACGATCCGGATGGACGGGAGCGAGCTGCAGCGCCTCCCCTACGACGTGCCGGAAGGCCTCTTCACCCCGGTCGCCTCGCCCGACGGCCGGCGGGTGGTGGCGACCCCGGGCCATCTCAACGCGGCGCTGATCGACGTTACCCCGCCGCGCAAGGAGGGGATTCGTCTCCTCCCTTCGCCGGGAGCCGGGATGGTCTTCGCGGTGAGCTCCTGGTCGCCGGACGGCGGCTATCTCGCCGGCGCTCTCGAGCAGGCGGGGGGCGCCTCGATGCCCGGCGTCGTCGTCTACTCTTTCGCCACCGGCCGCTACGAGCGGTTGACGGACCTGGGAACGATCCCCGTCTGGCTTCACGACGGCCATACGCTCCTCTATCTCCAGGACGGCAAGATCTACGAGCTCGACCGGCGCTCGAAGGCCTCGCGGCTCGTCCTGTCGCCGCCTCCGAACTCGACGTTCAAGTCGCTCTCCGTGGGACCGGACGACCGGGCGCTCTATACGGTGCACGTCAGCGAGGAGGGGGACGTCTGGATGCTCACCCTGCCCGGCGGCGACGAGCGCTGATCGTGGCTTCCCGTCACATCTGGTAGACTCCCGGAATCCGTTCAGAGAGAACCGCTTGGCCAGGGCCTCACAGCCCGGCGACTGAGACGGGGCGTCAAGCCCCAGGAGGGATTCGGATGAGCTTCAAGTCCATGGATCTGATGATCGACGTCCTGCCCACGGCGAAATTCAACGCGCTCCTGGAACCGGCCGGTCTCGGCCTGTGCACGCTGGGGACCGCCACCGCCGGCGGGGGCGAGGATGATGACGAGGAGGGCGGCGACGACGACGATCTCGGCTGCGTACAGGGCACGGCGGCCCCCACCACCAACGAGCCCACGGCGGTCTTCCGGAGCGGGATGAACCTCGCGCTCCTGCGGCAGCAGCTCCACGCGACGCTCGCCCAGGACTGACCGCGCGGAGCAAAAGGGCGGTCACGCCAGGATCGCGTCCGCCTCGATCTCGACCAGCAGCTCGGGCGCGATCAGGCGGCTGATCTCCACCATCGTGCTGGCCGGCCGGACGTCGCGGAAGAACTCGCCGTGCGCCCGGCCGATCTCCTGCCACTTTCCGATATCGGTCGTGAAGACGCGGGTGCGGACGACATCCGTCATCCGCGCCCCCGCGGCCGCCAGCGCGGCCTCGATGGTCTTCAGGATCTGGATCGTCTGCGCGTACGGGTCGCCGGGCCCGATCACCTGCCCCTCCGCGTCGACCGCCGTGGTGCCGGCGACGTGGATGTAGGGCCCCACCCTCACCGCCCGTGAATAGCCGACGATCGGCTCCCAGGGGGCGCCGCTCGAAATGTTCTGCCGTTCCTGTCCCATCGGTCTCTCCTCGCGTCTGAATCCGTTGGACGCCCATCGTGGCACATCTCTTGCTCATACATGCCATCCAACGGAGGTCATGATGAACAGTCCTCAGAGCACGTTCCAACAAGCGAAGAAACAGGTCAGGACGCAGGCGAAGAGCGTCGCGAGCGGCGCCCGCGAGCAGGCCCTGGATCTGGCCCATCAGGCGCGCGGTCACGTGGAAGAGCTGGTCGACCAGCAAAAGGGTCAGGCCGCCGACCGTCTCGGCGATCTGGCGAGCGCCTTGCGGGAGGCGGGCCACTCCCTGGACGAGGGGCGGTCGGCCGGTGCCGTTGCTCCCTATACCGACATCGCCGCCCGCCAGGTCGAGCGGCTTTCCAGATACGTGCGCGACAGCGATCTGCGCAGCTTTGTCCGCGACGCCGAAACTTTCGCGCGCCGGCGTCCGGAGGTCTTCCTCGGCGGCACCCTGGTCGCCGGGCTGATGCTGGCCCGGTTCTTCAAGGCCTCGCGATCCGCCGCTTCGATCGCTCCCAGCTTGCAGGAGGACAGCCCATGGATCCAATAAATCAGCCCGTGACGAACGATCCGGTTCAGCCGCCCAGCCCCGTGCCGAGCTCCCGGGATTTCCGGGCCGAGCTCACCGTGGAGCTCTGGAACCTCCTCAAGGGGCGCTCCTCGGGGGGCGTCGGCAAGCTCTGGCAGGTCGCCCGGGAAAATCCGCTGCCGGCCGCCGTCGTCGGTCTCGGCCTCGGCTTGCTGGTGGCCGAGAGCGCCCGCAAGAGCGAGGCGCGGGCCGCCCTGCTCGCCAGCGCCAGGGAGAAGGTGATCGGCGCGGCGGACAGCGCGCGGGAAGCGGTCGGGGAGGCCGCCGACTGGACCCGGGAGCAGGCGACCGACCTCGGCCAGCAGATCGCCGACAAGGCGTCGGACCTCGGCCATCAGGTCGCGGACAAGGCGTCCGATCTCGGCCATCAGGCCACCTTGCAGGCGCGACGCGCCCGGCTCGGCTTCTGGCAGGCGATGGAGGAGAACCCGCTGAAGATCGGCGCCGGGGTCCTGGCGCTCGGCGTCCTCATCGGCCTGGCGATCCCCTCGACCGACCCGGAGGACGAGCTGATGGGCGAGACCCGCGACCGCCTGCTCGACAACGTCCGGGAGGCCGGACGCCAAGCCCTCGACCCCAACCCGTACGTCGCCTGAGATCGGGAGGCGGCGCGAATTTCTTCGGGTAAGCCCGTCCCCCGTCGGGTCCATGGCGCGGGGGCGGGTTCCGGCCCACGCGTGGGCCCGCTGGCCCCAGGCATAAGGGGGAGGGCCACCGCCCTCCGGGCCGCCCGATCCCGCCGGAGCTTCGTACGCCCCAGGCCTCGGGACCGGTGAGCCCACACGTGGGGCCGATGGCTCCCCGGCCTGGGCCGGCCGGCATGGGCGCAATCTCAGAGGGGCGAACGCGTGGGACCGATGATCCCAGGCGGGGGTCCTGCGGCCCCAGGCCTGGGCGCAATGGGCCCCATCGTCGGTCCAGCCGCCTCTCGCGTCCGTTCCCGCATCGGAAGCGAGCGCCAACGGAACTGGATCCGGGGCCGAAACGCCGTGCGCGCTCGTGCATGCGCGATATCCTGGGGCCATGACGATCCAGCGTATCGAGCCCGGACCCGGGCAGGAGTCGGTCTGGGACTATCCCCGCCCCCCCGCGCTCGAAAATTCCTCCCGGCACATCGAGGTCTGCTTCAACGGCGTCACGATCGCCGACACCCGGAGGGCCAAGCGGATCCTGGAGACCAGCCACCCGCCCGTCTACTACATCCCGCCGGCCGACATCCGCATGGAGTTCCTGCACGAGAACCCGCGCGCGACCTGGTGTGAGTGGAAGGGTCTCGCCCGCTACTACGACCTCGAGGTCAACGGCCGCCGGGCCGATCTCGCGGCCTGGTACTACCCGCTGCCGACGCGGATCTACGAGCCGATGATGACCTACGTCGCTTTCTATCCCCACCTCATGGAGGCCTGCCTCGTCGACGGCGAGCGGGTAGTGCCGCAGGACGGGGATTTCTATGGTGGCTGGGTGACCCG
>DATBAW010000065.1:0-2529 GCA_036271335.1 Thermoanaerobaculia bacterium | reverse complement strand
AAAACCCTTGAAAGCCGTGAAGAACTACGATCCCTTGGAAGTGTCGAGGCGACTTGCAAGATGGATCGTTGCTGTCGCTGCGATCCTGCCGCCGCTCCTCTTCCTGGTGCCAGATCTCGCAAATGCCATCGGCCTTTCCCTGTCATTTCGGCCCGTCATGCAGTCGATGGATAGGAGCCATTATTCTTTGGACTTATGGAACGTCCTGTCCGTCTTCGCAGCCATGCTCTTGGTGATACCAGGCAGTTTCATGGCTTATAAGCGCCGAGGCGGCCTTGGTGCCTCAAGCCTTCTGGTCTGGATGATGTCGGTCACCTATACGGCCTATTTCACGGTCGCGGTATGATATGAGGGAGCCCTTGAAAGCCGTGAAGAATCAGGATCCCTTGCAAGTGTCGAGGCGACTTGCAAGATGGGTCGTTGCTGTCGCCGCGATCCTGCCGCTGCTCCTCATCTTGATGCACGATCTCACAAATACCATGGGCCCCGTCATGCACCCGCTTGGTGACCCGAGCCCCTATCTTCTGGACTTCTGGAACGTCCTGTCCGTCGTCGCGGCCATGCTCCTGGTGATACCAGGAGGTTTCATGGCCTATAAGCTCCGAGGTTTCCTCGGTGCCTCAACTCTTCTGGCCTGGATGATGGCGATCGCCTATGTGGCCTATTTCGTAGGTCGCTGGATCCAATGAGGTCTGTCCCGCGGCGATGGTGTTCTTCCAGTCCAGCGCGGTGATCTCGCCCTCGGTCGTGGTCTGGGGAGGTAGACTCAAGGACGAAAAGGACTGCAAGGACCTCAAGGACAAAAAGCCGCCGATCTCAGCCTTTTGATGTTCTTGATGTCCTTGGCGTCTCTGCAGTCTTTTAGGTCGTTGCCTGGGAGCGTCTCTACAAGCCCTTCGATCAGCCGCGATTCCCTGCCGCGCAAGGGAGTCCCTCCGCCGTCATCCGGTGATCGCGGTCGCGCCAAAACGGCAGATGCGGCCGGGCCCCGAGCTTTCCGACTCGGCCAGATCCGGGAAAGAGCCGTTTTTCTGCCTGGTATCTCCCGTGCAACGCACCCTTGTGCCCCCCGCCGATCCGGCGGACGGAACCTGGAGCGACGATGACCTCAAAATTGATCTGTAAACTGTCGATGTTTTTCCTTCTCCTCCTTCCCGCCGCGGCGGCGTGGAGCGCCCCGGCGACGCCGCGCGGAGCGAGCGTGCTCGAAGCGGTGAGCGGTTCCTTCGAGCAGATCGCGCAGGACGTCAATCCCGCGGTGGTTCAGATCTTTGTCAACGGCTATACGGCGGGCCGGGGCGTGTCGAGCGTGCTGACCAAGCGCCAGAGCACCGCGTCCGGAACGATCGTGAGCGCCGACGGTCTGATTGTCACCAACGCCCACGTGGTCGATCGCGCGACCCGGATCCAGGTCCTGATTCCGGCCGCCGTGGCGAGCGAGGCCGGCGGACCGGCGCTGCCGGTGGCGGAGGGCGCCAAGCTCGACGCGCAGGTGGTCGGTATCGATACGGAGACCGATCTCGCCCTGATCAAGGTCGCGGCGCACGGCCTGAAGCCGCTGGAGCTGGGGGATTCGAACGGGCTCCGGCAAGGTCAGCTCGTGCTGGCGTTCGGCTCGCCGCTCGGCCTCGGCAACACCGTGACGATGGGGGTGGTGAGCACCGTCGCGCGGCAGCTCGCGGCCGACGACGTCCCCTGGTACATACAGACCGATGCGCCGATCAATCCGGGGAACTCCGGCGGCCCGCTGGTCGACACCAGCGGTCGGGTGGTCGGCGTCAATACGCTGATTTTCACTCAGTCCGGTGGCAGCGAGGGGGTGGGATTCGCCATTCCCAGCAATACGGTGCGCTACATCACCAACCAGCTGCGCGACAACGGCCGGGTGCACCGGACGGTGATCGGCGTGCAGGTCGAGACCGTCGATCCGGTCATGGCCGCGGCGCTCAAGCTGGCGCAGCCCTGGGGAGTGATCGTTTCGGATCTCGATCCCACGGGAGCGGCGATCAAGGCGGACGTGCGGGTCGGCGACGTGATCCTGCGGATCGGCGGCCGGCGGATCACGGACGTCCGTCAGTTCGCGCTCAACCTGTACCCGCTCGCGGCCGGCTCGACCGCCGAGCTCGACATCGTGCGCGACGACCAGCCGCTCAAGATCAGCGTCCCGGTCCGTGAGAGGCCGGAGGACCCGACCCGAGTGCTCGATCTCGTGCGGCCGGAGAAGAATCTGGTTCCGGAGCTCGACGTGCTGGGCGTGGACATCGACGACAAGCTGGCGGAGGCCCTCCACTCGGCGCACGATGGCGGCGTGCTGGTGGCGGCGATGTCGGCCGAGGCCAGCCCGCCGGGAGACCGCTTCCAGCCGGGCGACGTGATCCATGCCATCAACCGCACCCCCGTCCACTCGCTCGCCGAGCTCCGCAAGGCGGTCGCCGGCATGAAGGACGGGGACCCCGTCGTGGTGCAAATCGAGCGTCAGGGACTGCTCACCTTCGTGGCGTTCGAGATCGATTGATCGCGCGGGCACGG
>DATBAW010000064.1:0-3076 GCA_036271335.1 Thermoanaerobaculia bacterium | reverse complement strand
TGACGGCTGGCGGAGCGAGGAGGTGCGCGAGGCGCTCGACCTCTGCCTCGCCTGCAAGGGGTGTCGCGCGGAGTGCCCGGCCGGGGTCGACATGGCGACCTACAAGGCCGAGTTCCTCCATCACCACTTCGCGGGACGGCCACGCCCACGGGCCGCCTACGCCATGGGGCTCGCCCCCTGGTGGGCTCGGCTGGCGTCGCGGCTGCCGGGCTTGGCGAACGGGATGACGCAAGGCGCGTTTTCAGGGGTGATGAAGAAGCTCGGCGGCATCCATCCCGACCGTACCCTCCCGGCCTTCGCGCGGCGGACGTTCCGGGATGATTTCGTGGCGGACCGTGGCGGCAAGCCCACGGTCCTCCTCTGGCCGGACACGTTCACCAACTTCTTCCAGCCGGAGATCGCCCATGCCGCGGTCGATGTGCTGAAGGCGGCCGGGCACCGGGTGGCGATCCCCGGCCGGGTGCTCTGCTGCGGCCGGCCGCTCTACGACTTCGGCATGCTCGACCTCGCCCGGCGCCAGCTCCGGCAGATCCTGGCGGCGCTGAAGGAAGAGATCGCGGCGGGCCTGCCGATGGTCGGCCTGGAGCCGAGCTGTGTGGCGGTGTTCCGCGACGAGTTGGTCAACCTGTTCCCGGAAGACGAGGCCGCCCGGCGGCTCTCGACGCAGACGTTCACGCTCGCCGAATTCCTCGTCCGGTCAGGGTTCGAGCCGCCGAGGACGACGGGCCGCGCGGTCGTCCACGGCCATTGCCACCACCACGCGGTGATGGGGATGGACGCCGACCGAACGATGCTCGGGAAGATGGGATTCGACGTCCAGGTCCTCGACTCCGGCTGCTGCGGCATGGCCGGCGCGTTCGGCTTCGAAACGGACCACTACGAGATCTCGCTGGCGGCGGCCGAGCGGGTGCTGCTCCCGGCGGTCCGCTCCACCGGGCCGGACGTCGCGATCCTCGCTGACGGCTTCAGTTGCCGCGAGCAGATCCGCCAGGGGGCGGGGAAAAGGGCGATGCACTTGTCGGAGGTGACTGCGGTGGCTCTTCGCCGGTGAACCTTCGCACCCGCCGCCGGAGCCAGAGGAAGAGCAGGAGGATCGCGGCGATCACCAGCCCCACCGGCAGCAGCACGACCAGGGTGTAGACCAGCGCGTCCACCAGCCATTGCAGGAAGCCGACGAGTGTGCGGACGCTCGCGCGGAGGTTTTCCGAGGGGTGCCAGGAGTGGTCCGAAAGGGGCTTGGCGGCCTCCGCGGACACCAGCTCGAGGTTGAGCGTGGAGAACGCGGCCAGCTTATCGTAGGAGCTCAGCTCGGTCTGGATCTGCTCGATCTGCGAGCGGATGTCGACGAGCTGCTTGTAGATCTCCATGATCTCGCCGACCTTGCGGCCCCGCTGGCGCGCTTCGGCGAGGAGCCCTCGCAGCTCGACCTCGGTGGCATCGAGCGTCCGGCGGCGGGCGTCGAGGTCGATGTACTGACTGGTGACGTCCTCCACTTTCTGCTGCTCGCGGTCGACGCGGACGCCGAAGGCGCGGACGGCGTTGAGCACCGGATCGAAGCCATCGACCGGCACGCGCACGGTCAGCGAGTATTCGAGGTTGTCGCCGGAGCGCTGGGCGTTGACGGATGAGACGTATCCCCCTGCGCGGGTGACCAGGTCTTCGATCCCCTTCGCCACGGCGGCGGAATCCTTGACCTCCAGCCGCAGGTCTACCGTTCGGATCAGCTTGCGCGGGATGGCGGGCGCCCGGTTCTCGGCGGGCACTGCCGCGGCCTTGGGCCCGGCGCCTGCCGCGGCCAGGGCCTGGGGAGCGGCCGACCGGGATGCCGCCGCGGAGGCGAAGTCGGCCGCCGCGGGAGCCCCGCTCTCCGCAGCTTCTTCCTTCTTGCAACCTCCCATGCCCAGCACGAGTCCCGCCAGCGCCAGAACCAGGATTTGCCGCATCGCCGCCTCCCTGAAAAAGGTGGAGCGAGTATGGCACGGATGGATGTAGGATGATCTCCAGAAGAGCTCCCAGCGAATTCGACACGGAGGTGCCCAGGATGATTCCATCGAGGAGGTTGGCCGTTGCTTTCGCGGTGGCGGGTGGGCTGCTCTTCTCCCTCGGCGCCACCGCGCAGGACACGCCGGCGGCGGGCCCAGCGCTCCCTGCGGACACCCTCGCGCAGTCGACTCCGCTCTTCGCCTTCCAGAGCCAGGGGAACCACCCCGCCCTGGTCTTCACCCGCAGCGGCACGGCCCAGGAGCAGGACCCCCGCGTCTTCGTCTCCTCGCGCGACGGCGCCTGGCGGCTGGTGGAGCTGCCGAGCGATTTGCACAACACGGTCTGGATCTTCGCCGGCCGCGCCGGCGACGACGTCTGGGGGATCACCGAGGGGGGCACCGGCTTGCTCCAGGTGGCCTCCAGCACCAACGGCGGCCGCGCCTGGAAGCTCCACGGCGGGCTCAAGAAGATCGCGAAGTCGGCCGTGGTCGACCTCTTCTCGATGAACGACGAAGGGCGCGGCACCCTCATCCTCCGCCTCGACGCGGACGCCAGCCCCAACCCGGCGCGACTCGGCTACTACGTCTACTTCACCAAGAACGGCGGCAAGGCCTGGTCCGACGCCATCTACTCGCAGGGCAAACCCACGCCGCCGCCCAACCTGCTGTCCCCCCCCGACCGCACCTTCGAAAGCCAAGCACAGCCGTTCGAGACCGCCTCCTGGCAGCGCCTCCTCGCGGATCTCCAGCCGGCCGGCTGATCCCCGGTTGATCCCTTCCCCTATTCCTCGCCGAGGAAGGGATAGCGGTAATCCCGCGCCGGCACGAAGGTCTCCTTGATCGCCCGCTGGGAGGTCCAGCGCATCAGGTTCGCCATCGAGCCCGCCTTGTCGTTGGTGCCCGAGGCACGGGCGCCGCCGAAGGGCTGCTGGCCGACCACGGCGCCGGTCGGCTTGTCGTTGATGTAGAAGTTGCCGGAGCTGTGACGGAACGCCTTTGACAGATGCTCGACCGCCTTGCGGTCGTCGGCGAAGATGGCGCCGGTCAGCGCGTAGGGGCTGGTCGAGTCCACCAGCTTCAGGGTGGCCTCGATC
>DATBAW010000063.1:0-14926 GCA_036271335.1 Thermoanaerobaculia bacterium | reverse complement strand
CCCGTTCGAGCGGGTGCTCCTCGCGCTGCTCTACTGGCTGAACCCGTGGCAGCTCTACTTCGCCTCGTTCCTCTGGAACCCGAACTATCTCTACCTGTTCGGCGCGGTCCATCTGTGGAGCGCCCTGGCCCAGCGCGAGCGCGCCCGGTTCTGGCCCTCGTTCCTGCACGTCGTCGGGCTCGGGATCGCCTTTCAGATCCACGCCTCCTGCCTGCTGCTGGCCGTGGCCTCACTGCTGCTCGTCTGGCGCCGGTATTTCCGGGTGCACTGGCCGGGAGCCATCCTCGGCGGCCTGTTGGCGGCGATCCCTCTGGTCCCCTGGGCGATCGAGGTGACGAACCACCCCGCCATCGTCACCGAGGCCAGCAAGGGCTTTCCCGGGCGCGGCCTGATCCTGGCGTTCCCTCTTCTGCGCGGCCTGCTCTACTGGATGCGCTACGCTTCGCTTTCCGCCTCGAACCGGATGGACGGCTTCGATTTCTCGGACTTCCTCGGCTCCGACCGCTGGCTTGGGCCTGATCTGGGGATCATCTCCAGCACTCTGCTCACCGCCACGGTGGTCATTCCTCTGCTCGCCAACCGCCGTCTCTGGCGTCGCGGCTGGCGGAGGCTGCGGGAGTGGCTCCCCCCGGGCTCGACGGACCGTGCATGGCTGAAGGGGTACGCGCGGGTCTGCTTCGTCGCGGCGGCGATCGTCTTCGCGCTTGCGCCGACGACGATCATGGCGTGGCAGGGTCTGATCCTGTTCCACGCCGCGATCCTGCCGGTGATCTTCTGGGGGGGCGCACTCGGCCGCTCGCGCCTGGCCGCACGGGTGATGGTGGGCACCCGCGTCTACGCGGTCGTGGAGATCGCCTTCCTGATCGCCCTCACCCTCGGCGGCGTGCAATACCGTTGCGGCGGCCACACCGGCTCGGACGGCTTCGGCTTCAGCCTGGCCTATGACAGCCCGATGCTCCGCGAGCTGCACATCCAGCAGACCTGCCCCTGGCCGGTGAACATCCGTGGGGGGTGGTGGCCGGACGTGCTGCCGAAGCCGGGCGAGTGAGATTTAGAGCGGGAGGTAGAGGACTTTCCCTTCCCACTCGCCCTCTTCGCTCGCCTCGATGAGAACCAGCAGATCCTCGATGACCTCAGCCACGGGAAGAGACAGGCTGATCTTGAAGACCCCCGGCATAGGCAGCCCTGCCAAGACCCGCGCATAGGCGGGCTGGGAAATTGTCGCGATGTCATGGGTCAGGAGAATTCTTCCCTCCCGAGCGGCCCAGTCGAGGACCGTAGGGTCATCAGCGCCTTCGAGCCCGGCGTCCTGGACTCTGACGATGTCCAGCCAGGGTCGCCGCCTGCGGAGACCTCTGACGATCGGGAATTTGAAATTCTCGTCTGCGGCGAGCCGCATCAGGATGGGCTCGAAGATTTCACGGCGCGGCGCGCCAGCAGGCGCTCGCGGATTCCCGACCGGTCGAATCTGGCTTCATCCTGCCGGCGGACTTCTTCGGCCTGCCGCCTCTGCTCGGTGACGTAGGCGTCGACCTCTTCCCCGTGGCGGAGGTAGTAGCTGATCACGGCATAGACATCCGCCAGCCTTAAGCTCGGATACTGTTCGAGGATCTGCTCAGCCGTCGCGCCTTCCTGAAAAGCGTAGACCACCGAGTCCAAGGTGACCCGCGTGCCACCGACGCGGACCACTCCACCCGGGTCCGTATGGAGAGGGATCGGTTCCGTTGCGAGTGCCAGATTGCCCATGTTCACCTCAACCTCAGTCTACCAGTTGAAACGGGGCCGCCCACCGGCACCCCCGTTCACGGCAGAACCAGAGACCGCCTACTTCTTCCGCGGCCGTGGGATCTCCCGCTCCTCGAAGACGTACTTGTAGAGCAGGCCGGCGACGGCGGCGCCGAGGGCCGGGCCGACGAGGTAGACCCAGAGGTCGGTGAAGTTGCCGGTGGCGACCGCGGGGCCGATGCTGCGGGCCGGGTTGAGGCTGGCGCCGGTCAGCGGGCCGCCCATCAGGATGGCGAAGGTGAGCGTCAGGCCGATCGCGAGGCCGCCGGGGATCGTCGCCTTGCCGCTGATGCCGGCGTTCATCACCGAGTTCACCAGGAAGAAGGTGAGGATCGCTTCCAGCACCATGCCGACCAGCGGCGTGATGGTGATCGTCGCGCCGCTGACGTTGAGCCCCTGGGCGAGATGGGTCCCGCCGAGGCCGGTCTCCGTGCCGCCGAGCACCCCGCGCAACGCCAGCGCGCCGACGATGCCGCCGGCGATCTGGAAGACGATGTAGGAGCCGGCGCGCGCACCGTCGATCTTGCCGGCCGCCCAGACCCCGAGCGTCACCGCCGGGTTGATGTGGGTGCCCGAGATGTGCCCGTAGGAGTAGGCGAAGGCCAGAACCACCAGGCCATGGGCGAGAGCCACTCCCACGAGGCCGCCGATACCGAGCGCCCCGGCGCCGGCGCCGATGAAGATCAGCGCGAAGGTACCGATGAACTCGGCGAGCAGAGACGTCGAGAGCTTGTGGTACATGCAAGACCCCCCTTAAGAGTGGATTGAAGACAGCACGCGGAGTCTAGCAGCACCCTTCGCCATCAGTGCCGCCCCTCCTGCATCTTCCTGACGAGCCGGGTCACCAGGGCGCGCGGCGAGACGCGGAGCGACTGCACGCCCACCTTGTTCAGCAGGCCGGGGATGACGATCCGCTTCCCCGCCCGGAACCCCGCGTAGCCGTCGCGCGCGACCGCGGCGGCGTCCGCCACCGGCAGCAGCTTCGAGATCACCATGCCGGAGCGCTGCTGGAAGCCGGTCGCCGTCGGACCCGGACAGAGCGCGGTGACGGTGACGCCGGTGCCGCGCATCTCTTCGGCGAGCGCCTCGGAGAAGGAGACGACGTAGGCCTTGGTGGCGTAGTAGACGGCCATCAGCGGCCCGGGCTGGAAGGCGGCGGTACTGGCCACGTTCAGCACTCCCCCCCGGCGGCGGCCAACCATGGCGGGGAGGAGCTTCTTGGTGAGGTGGGTGAGGGTGACGACGTTGAGCTGCAGCTCCTCGAGCTCCTGGTCGAGAGAGGTCTCGACGAACGGCCCGAAGGTCCCGAAGCCGGCGTTGTTCACCAGCGCGTCGATCGCGATGCCCGCCGCCGCGAGCTCGCGGCAGACCTCCTCCGGCGCGGTGGGAGCGGCGAGATCCTTCGCCAGCACCCGCGCCGTGGCCCCCTGGCGCCGCAGCTCGCCCGCCAGCTCCTCCAGTCGGCCCGCGTTGCGCGCCACCAGCACCAGGTCGTAGCCGCCGGCCGCGAAGCAGCGCGCCAGCTCCAGACCGATCCCGCCCGAGGCGCCGGTGATCAGGGCCGTCTGGCGTTCTTCCCCACCGGTCTGATGCGTCATGAAGGCATCATAACAGTCTGTTTCCTGGGACCGCCGGCGTCCCGCCGGCTCTAACTCAAACTAACTAAAACGGAGCTAGAGCCGGCGGGACGCCGGCGGTCCCAGGAAAAAAGCTACCCGCCGATCTTCTCCTTCGCCGGCTCCAGCACGAAGGGCGTCATCGGGATCTTGCTCACGCAGGAGAGATCGAGCCCGTCGCCGGTCCCCTTCGCGATGAAGTCCTGCTGGATCCCGTCGGTGCAGGCATCCTGGCTGTTGTGGGTCCCCCAGGGGACGACGATGCGGACGGCGTGCGTCATCGCCTGGGTCACCCGCGGACCGAAGTCGGGAGGCGTCACGGGATCGCGCTCGCCGTTGATCACCAGGAAGGGGAGGTCGGTGTGGACCGCCTCGCGGTGCTCGGGCGCGATGCGGGCGCGCGGCCAGACGCCGCAGGCCGCCGTCTGCTGCTTCACCCGGTAGTCGCCGAGGAAGGTGTTGGCGGTGCGCGCCGGCACCTGGGCGGGATCGATGAACGGAATGTCCTCGGCGCAGGTGACCGAGAAGAACAGCCCCATGGTGAGCCCGTCGATGGCGCCGAGGCGCGAGTTGACGCTGGCCTGCGCGAGCGGCCTGAAGTCGCCGGCGGCCGCCTGGTGGATCATCAGCGGCAGCCGGGCGCTCGTGCCCGGGCTGTAGAGCGCCCAGCGGACGCCGTCGGCGACGACGTTCCAGGCGATCCTGACCTGGACGGGCTTGTGGGTCCGCGGATGCTCGACCTCCACCGTCACCGGCTCGCGCCGCAGGCGGTCCATCACCGCCTGGAATTCCTGCCCCACCGCGGGGAAGCTGGCGTGGCAGGCGGCGTCCTTCTCGCACCAGCCGGCGAGCAGGTCGAGCGAGCGCTGGCCGGCGGCGGCGTGGGTGATGGGGAGGGTCTCGTCCATCGGCACCGCGCCGACGAGAATGACCGTGCGTACGGACTCCGGATGGCGCCGCGCGTAGACCTGCGCCGCCCGCGTGCCGTAGGAGCCGCCCCAGACGTTGATCTTGCCGTAGCCCAGCCAGGCCCGCGCCTCGTCGAAGTCGTCGATGGCGAGATCGGTGGTGTAGAGCGTCAGGTCGTACGTCTTGGCCAGCCGCTCGCGGCAGCCGATGACGGCGTCGACGGGGAACATCTCGCCGAGATAGCTCTGGAGGTCGTCCTCATGGCCGCCGAGCTCGCAGGCCAGCTTGTCCGGCTCGCCGGTGCCGCGCTGGTCGACGAACACGAGGTCGCGGTCGCGCCGCAGCGGGTTGTCGGCGAAGAATCCCGCCTCGGTGGTGACCGCCTCTCCCGGGCCACCGCCGAAGACGAAGATCGGGTCCGGCTTGGGATGGGCCGCGAGAGCGGAGAGGACGACGACCTTCAGGCCGATCCTGCGCCCCGCCTTCGCCTCCCGGTTCTCCCAGACCTCGTACACGCCGCAGCGGGCGTCGACCTCTCCCTTCTGGCCGGGCACCTTGCAGGGCTGGAGCCTGGCGGGAGCCGGCTTCGGCGCGGGTTTGGCCGCGGCGGCGGGATGCGAAAGGGCGGCGAGGGCCAGCGTCAGAGCCAGCAGGGAGGGCTTCAAGGATTTCCGAACGCTCATGCGGTTCTCCTCTGGTTCCTTTCCAATACGCAGGAAGCGGGGAGCGGTTGCAGTCGGGATCGGCAGCGCTCAGCGCCGACGGGAGGGATCGAAGCGGATCACGTCGCCGGTGCGGGCGGGGCCGGCGGCGGGCTTCTCCTCCTCGGGCGCGGCGGCTTGTTCAGCGGCGGGCTCCTCCCCGGCGCCCGGAGCGTCGAAGCGGAGGCCGAAGTCGGCCGACGGATCGGCGAAGGCGGTCAGCGCGGCGAAGGGGACGGTCACCCGCTGGCGCGCGCCGCCGAAGCTGAGCAGCACCGAGAAGTCCTCGGCGGTGACCTCCAGCCCCCAGAACTGGTGCTGGAGGATGATCGTCACCTCGTCGGGATATTGCTCGCGCAGGAAGCGCGGGGCCTCGACGCCGGGGAAGTCGGTATGGAACCCGATGTAGAAATGGTGCTCCCCGGGCATCCCGTGCTCGGCGACCTGCTCCATCACCCGGCGCACGGCGTCGCGCAGGGCGTTCTGGAGGAGGGTCGGGTAGTCGATCTTGTCCGGGTCCATGGCAGGTCCTCTCGAGAGACCGCCGAGCCTACGTCAAACCGGAGGCGGGCTCAAGGTGGATCGTAGGTTCCGGCGGGCGTCCACGGACCGCAGCGGAGGATCCTCCAGGCGGTCTTCCAGCTGCCCGTCCAGGTGCCGTACTTGCGGATCGCCCCCTCCCCGTAGTGGCTGCAGGTGGGCTTGAAGCGGCACTGGACGCCAATGATTCCCATGACGGGCGAGAGGGTCGCCTGGTAGAGGTGAATGGCGCCGAGGAGGCCGCGGGCCGAGATCTGATCGCCAGGGGGGCGCGCCATGTCGAGCCCGAGCAGGAGCCCGAGCGCGAGGGTGGGGAGCCAGATCTTGAGCCGGCGCCGGCGGATGGCATCCATGACCGATTCCCAGTTCCTTACCAGGGGAGCGTGCCGGTGGCCGCGCGGCCGAGCCAGAGCGCGACGAGCACGGCGGCGTGGCCGAGCGTCAGCTTGTCGATGGGAACCGGCAGGCGGAACGGGCGGTGGGCAGCGAGCGCCGCGCCCCAGGCGAGCCAGCCGAGGATCGCCTCCAAGGCCAGCACTGGCGCCATCGGATGCATCCGCAGAGCGGCGTCCCACTCGCCCTTCGCCAGGTGGGCGAAGGCGCGGGTGAGGCCGCAGCCGGGGCAGGGGATGTGGAGCAGGCGGCGGAAGAGACAAATCGCTGTCGCCGGATCATTCGAAGGGGTCCAGACGTGCAGGACGGCGAGCCCGGCCAGCCCCGCAAGACCGACGAACAGCCAAGCCCGCCTAGCCGGCATACGGCGCGAGGTCGTCGCGAGTGAGTCCGACAAAGTCACGGTAGGCCAGGAGCTGCATGGTGCCGACCACCGAGACCGCGAGCGGCGAGAGGATCAGGACTCCGACGCAGAGCAGCGCGGTGCCGACGAATTGGGCCGCCATCAGGATCACCATGTCGGCCAGCATGAAGATCAGGAAAGTGGCGATCTGGGGCTTGACGATCTCGATGCTCCGCCGGATGGCCTCGATCGCGCTCATCTGCCGGAACAGGACCAGCGGCAGGGCGAACACGAGGTAGGTGCCAACGAAGATGGGATAAACCAGCGAGAAGAGGATGCTGATCGGCACGGTCAGGCAGCCGAGACAGCCGGTCACCTGCGCGACGGCCTCTCCCACACGACCGTTCCCGGCGCCCATCGCTCCCAGGAACATGGGAAGGACGAGCAGGGCACCGAACACGAGAGGCGGGAGGAACAGGATCACTCCCAGGATCGTCGTCTCCTGGAACCTGCGGAAGCCCTTGAAGATGTCCACCACCTGGGCCGGCTCGCCCACGATCCTCTTGGCCAGATAGATGAAGACGCCGCCCATCATGGGACCGATCACCAGCAGGACCGGGAAGAGGCAGAGCAGCTCGGCGCCAAAGATGATCAGGTGGGCCACCAGGACCGCGAGCACGTACTCCAGCCAGTAGGGCTGAATGAGCGCCCAGGCCGCGTTGAGCCACTCGCTGATCCGGACCGCCGGCTGGCCGGCAGGTGCTCCAGGAAGTGGCGGGGGCGGGTAGGACGGAGGAGGTGGCGGAACCGAGAGATCAGGGGGCTCACTCATTGCAGATCCTCTCCCTTTCAGGCGATCAGTCACTCCCCAGGGGCCGACCCTGCCAGGTGAGAGAGGAAGATCTCTCCTCCTCCCTCAAGGAAGGACGACGACTAAAAGCGATCGGCGAATTCGCTGAGGCCTGGGATAAGGACGCGCTTGCCGTTGACCGCCTGGACGATCAGGAAGATGTGGAAGATCGCGATCAAGAGCGGAAGCACGCAGCTAACGCAGAAGAAGATCCAGCCCAGGAAGGGAATGAAGTGGAGCACGGCGAGGGCGATGCAGAGGGCGAGCTCGGCGACGAACAGCACCAGCCCGTGCTTGGCGTGCCATTGCACTTCCGGATCGTTCTTCTCGACGACGAAGGGAATCAGCGCGAGAGGGCCGAAATAGGCGAGAACCAGCATGATCGTCCGGTTCGGGCTCACCCCGCCGGGAGGCGTCGCGCCCGGTGGTGTTCCGCCCGGAGGGGGCGGCGGGGGCATATAGGAAGGAGGCGGCGGCGTATACGAGGGCGGCGGCGGAACGTTCGGGTCACTCATCGCAGAGCTCTCCTTTTAAGGGAAACCATCTCGACCTTTTAGATGGCAGTCTATACAAGGGCGGCCCGCCCCACAAGAACGTTACGGCGGCCGCAAGACCTCCCGGAATGCTTATTTTCACAGCGGCGCGACTCCGAGCTCCGCCAGGGCTTCCCGCAACGCGCCCTCCCGCTCCTGGTGGACAGCCAGCACCAGCCGTGCCGCGGCGCCGTAGGTCTCCTCCGCCAGCTCGATCTCGGGCGGCCGCAACAGGCGCTTGACCGCGCCGACCTTCTCGTAGGGGATCTCGACGGCCACCCGCGCCGTCGTCGCGCGCGTGACGACGGGCAGCCCCTGGAGGGCCTCCCGGACCGCGCCGGCGTAGGCGCGGGCGAGCCCTCCCTTGCCGAGCCTGGTGCCGCCGAACCAGCGCGCCACCACCGCCATCGCGTCGGAGAGGCCGGCGCCGCGGAGCACCTGGAGGATCGGCACGCCGGCGGTGCCGGCCGGCTCGCCGGCGTCCGCGCCGCGCTCGCGCGGCGGCTCCCCGAGCCGCCAGGCCCAGCAGTGATGGGTGGCGTCCGGCAGCTCCTTTTGCAGGCGGGCCAGAAAGGCCTTCGCCGCCGCCTCGTCCGCCGCCGGCGCGATCACCGCCAGGAAGACGGAGCCCCGGTCGCGGATCTCGCCGCGAGCTTCAGCTCCGGGGGCCCGGTAGGAGGGCATGATCTCCCCCGGCGCTCACGGCAGGCCGGTCAGCCGCTCGTAGATCGCCCGGTAGCGGTGGACCACGCCGTCCTGGCTGAACTTCTCGACGGCCCGGCGGCGGGAGGCCGCGGCGAACCGGCGGTGGAGGTCGTCGTCGGTCAGCAGCTGCATGGCCGCCGCCGCCATGCCGTCGACGTCCCCCACCCGGCGGAGGAAACCGGTCTCGCCGTCGATCACCACCTCGGGGAGGCCGCCGGCGTTGCTCGCCACCACCGGCACCTCGCACGCCATCGCCTCCAGCGCCGAGAGGCCGAACGACTCGCTCTCCGAGGGGAGCAGGAAGAGGTCGGCCCCCACCAGCACCTCCTCGACCAGCGGGAAGCTGCCGACGAAGCTGATCGAGCCGCAGATGTGGTGCTCGCGGCAGAACTGCTCGACCTTGCCGCGCTCCGGGCCGTCGCCGACCAGGATCAGCCGGCTGGGGATCTTCTGCTGCACGCGCTGGAAGATGCCGATGACGTCGAGCACCCGCTTGACCGGCCGGAAGTTCGAGATGTGGACCAGCAGCTTCTCGCCCGGCTTCGCCCACCGCCGCGCTCCCGGGCCGGCGCGGGCCGCCTCGAAGCGCGCGGGGTCGATGAAGTTGGGCACCACCTCGATCTCGCTGTGGACGCCGAGCTGCTCGACGGTGGTGCGCCGCAGCGACTCGGAGACCGCCGTCACCGCGTCGCTCTGGACGATCCCCCAGCGGGTGGTCTCCAGGTAGTTGGGATCGTTGCCCACCAGGGTGACGTCGGTGCCGTGCAGCGTGGTCACCACCGGCAGCGGCTGCGGCTCGACGATCTTGCGGGCGAGCACGGCCGAGACGGCGTTCGGGATGGCGTAGTGGACGTGCAGCACGTCGAGCGGCGCGTGGCGGGCCACCTCGACCATCTTGGTCGACAGCGCCAGCGAGTAGGGGGGGTAGTTGTCGAACAGCGGATAGGTGGGGGTGACCACCTCGTGGAAGAAGATCCGCGGATTGATGAACGACAGCCGCGAGGGGAGGGCGTAGCTGATCACGTGGACCTCGTCCCCCCCCTCGGCGAGCGCCATGGCGAGCTCGGTGGCGACGATCCCCGAGCCGCCGTAGGTGGGATAGCAGCTGATGCCGATCCTCATCGCACGCCTGCCGGCAGGATCGTCATCGGGTCCGCCACCGCCAGCGGCACCCGGCTCCAGAAGGCCTCGGCCAGCGCCACGCCGATCGGCTCGCCGAAGTGCCGGGCCCGCCCCTCGACGGAGAGCCAGAACTCCGGCGTCGAGACCTTGGTGACCCGGGCGTTCTGGCGCTCCTCGGGGGAGTCCGGCGGCGGCGGGGCCGGGCCGCCGCCGTGGAGCTGGCTGCGGTAGGCGCGCAGCGACTCCATCTTGGCCTCCCAGACGGCGGTGACGTCGACGACGAAGGTCGGATGGAAGATGTCGTGCTGCATGTAGGAGAAGACGGCGGCCGGCCGGTACGGCGCCCCGGCCTGCGGCGCGCGGTTGCGCAGGCCGGCGTAGAAGCAGGAGGCCTCGACGAGCTGGTGGGCGCGCCCGTGGTCGGGATGTCGGTCGTGCGGCGTCGGCCCCAGCACGAGGTCGGGCGACCACTCGCGGAGCTTGGCGATCAGGGCGTCCTCCTCGGCCGGGCCGGTGCGCAGGCCGCCGTCGCCGCAATCGAGGAAATCGAGCTCGGCGACGCCCAGCGCCCGGGCCGCCGCCTCGGCCTCGGCGATCCGCCCCTCGGCGGTCCCCCGGGTCCCCATCTCGCCGCGGGTCAGGTGCAGGATCCCCACTTTCCTGCCGGCGCGGGCGAGCAGGGCGACGGTGCCGCCGCAGCCCAGCTCGACGTCGTCCGGATGGGCGCCGATGGCCAGCACGTCGAGCTTCATGGCGTCTCTTCCTCCAGGCCGGGGACGATCACCTGCAGATGGGCGGCGTCGAGCCGCATCTGCTTCCAGTAGCTCTCGATCAGCGCCGGGCCGTACTTGCCCGGGAAGTGCGCCGAGGAGATGGTGCGCTCCTGGAGCTGCCCGCCGGGGACGGCGGCGTCACGGAGCTGTTGCACCCGGCGGTTCACCACCTCGTTCTTGCGCGCTCCGGCGGCGACCACCTTCTCGCCGAAGAGGTCGAGGGCGCGCAGGATCTGCTCCCGCGTCTTGTCGAACGGCCGTTCGAGCCCAGGGTCGGCGGCCACCGCCGGCCCGCGCAGATCGGCGAGCGCCGCCTCCATCCGCTGCCGCGCCGGGCCCACCAGATCGCCGCCGTCGCGCTCGGCGAGCCAGCGGTCGAGGGCGTTCCGGTCGCCCAGCAGGGTGGCGAGCGGCAGCCCCAGCTCTTCCAGACGGTCGCGCTGCTTGGCCTCCAGCACCAGCGTCTGCGGCCGCAGGGCCACGAACGTCGGCTCGACCTCCAGCACCGCGTGGCTGACGGCGGCCTGGGCCATGTAGGCGAGCTCGCCCGGCCCCACCACCTGGATGGTGGTGCCGAGCACGGCGTCCTGGATCGCCGGCCGCGCCAGCACGCCGGGGGAGACGACGGCGGGGTTCTCGTCGATCACCGCCAGCAGCTCCGCCGTGGTGCCGCCGCCGTCCTCCCGGCCGCGGAGGGCGAAACCGTCCTCGCCGCGCCATTCGATCCGCCGCCGCTCGCCGTGGCGGAAGAGGAAGAGCGGGCTCATCCCCGGCTGCGGGTGGACCTGGAGCGGATAGCCGCGCGCCTCGACGGCCGCGTCGCGCCGGGCCAGCTCCTCCTCGAGCCGGCCGCGCCGCTCGACCAGCCGCCGCAGCCAGGGGCGCTCGGCGCTCTTGAGCGCCGGCAGCATGGCGTCGAGGAGGAGAGGACATCGAGGGCCGAGAAGGTGGGCCATCAGCCGGCAGAACGCCTCGCCGAAGCGGGCGTCCGGCCGGTACCACTGGGCCAGCGTTTGCAGCCACTCGGCGGAGCGGTCGCCGGGCACGGCCTCGGCGATGCCGGCGAGCACGCCTTCGATCCCGGAGCCGAGGGTGCGCATGCCGACCGGCGTCAACGGCTCGGGGTCGGGGCCGAGGTTGAAGGCGTGCGGCCCGTCGGCTCCCGGGATCACCGTCCCCGAGACCTCGGCCCAGTCGTGGTCCTCGGTCGCCACCCAGAAGACGGCGACCGCCGGCTCGCCCGCGGCCTCCAGCGCCGCGGCCCAGCGCGCCGTCGCCAGGATCTTGGCCAGGCTGTAGAGGGGGCCGCCGAGGAGGCCCGGCTGCTGGCCGGAGACCACCACGCGGACGCCGGGGTCGGCGAGGCGAGCGGCGAGGCGGTCGGCGTCCGCGTGGCCGTAGCCGCGGTTGGCCATGGCGAGGGCCGCCGCCAGCTCGCGCCGGCCGCTCCCCGCGGGTCGGGTCGTGGGCAGGGGGGGCAGCGTCTCGGAGCCCAGGAAGCGGAGCGGTTCCAGCAGGTCGCGGTCGCGGCCGGCCAGCCAGGCGGAAGGGAGCGGCGCGAGCAGGTGCGCCGCGGCAAGCTCGACCTTCAGGAGGTCCTGGAGGTCAGGCGGGTTTGTGACCGATGAGGATGAGGCGTTGGCTGTCACGCGCGTAAAAGTCTCCCTGAAGAAAGCGGAAGGGCATGAGGCGATCATATCCCGCGCAGAGCTATGCTATCGGCCATGGACCCCGAGTGGATCGAAGTCCCGGGCGGGAGCTTCCAGATGGGCGGCGGGCCGCGCGACAACGAGAACCCGCGGCACGAGGTACGGGTCTCCCCTCTGCGGCTGGCCCGCGCGCCGGTCACGCGGGAGGAATACCAGGCTTTCCTCCATGCCACCCGGCGTCCGGCGCCCGGGTTCTGGGACGAGCCCGCCTTCGCCGGTCCGCGGCTGCCGGCGGTCGGCCCTTCCTGGGAGGACGCCGCCGCTTTCTGCGCCTGGGCGAGCGAGCGGCTGGGGATCGCGGTGCGGCTCCCCACCGAGGCCGAGTGGGAGCACGCGGCGCGGGCGGGCCGCGACGTCCTCTATCCCCACGGCGACGAGCCGCCGGAGTCGCTCCCCGGCTACGACCGGCGCTGGCGCGAGGGCCCCGAACGGGTAGACGCCTACCCTTCCCGCCATCCGCTCGGCTTCCTGGGCCTCGGCGAGAACGTCCACGAGTGGTGCGCGGACTGGTACGACGCGGCCTATTACGAGGTCTCGCCGGTGGACGACCCGCGCGGGCCCGCGAGCGGCCGGCGGCGCTCTTCCCGCGGCGGCTCCTGGCGCCACGAGATCAAGGTCAGCCGCTGCGCGGCGCGCTCCGCGATCCCCCCCGCAATGCGCTATAGCGACTACGGCTTCCGCCTCGCCACGGACGGGGTCCAGCCCGGAGAAGCCAGCCGATGACCCCCCGGCCCCTGCATCACGCCGTCCGCACCGCGCTGCTCCTCGGCATCCTCTTTCATTCCGTCGCCATCTTCGCCGTCTGGAGGAGCTGGGGGGCGTTTGGCCGCGGCAACCTCCTGGCCTGGATCGACTTCCCCATCTCGCTCGCCTTCCTGCACCTCGACGGCACTCCACTGCTCCTCTGGAGCCTCGCCGCCGGCGGCCTCCAATGGGCGGTCCTCGCGGGGCTGCTGTCGTTCGCCCTCGGCCGGGCGGCGCGGGGTCGGCCGCGTTGAGCCCCGCCGTGGAGGTCCACGCCGCCGCCAGCCATGGCGGTCCGGTGGTGCCGGTGCTGCTGGGGCTGGTGGTGATCCTCCTGGCGGCCAAGATCGGCGGTGAGATCTTCGAGCGGCTGGGGCAGCCGGCCGTGCTCGGCGAGCTGCTGGTCGGCATCCTGCTCGGCAACCTGGCGCTCGTCGGGTTCGGCGGCCTCGAGTTCCTCCAGAGCTCGGCGGGGATCGAGATCCTCGCCCAGCTCGGCGTTATCCTGCTGCTCTTCCAGGTCGGGCTCGAATCGAACGTCGGCGAGATGCTGGCGGTGGGGTGGTCGAGTCTGCTGGTCGCCGTCCTCGGGGTGATCGCCCCCTTCTTCCTCGGCTGGGGGGTCTCGGCCTGGCTGCTCCCCCACGAGGAGACGCTGGCCCACGTCTTCATCGGCGCCACCCTCAGCGCCACCAGCGTCGGCATTACGGCGCGCGTGCTCGCCGACCTCAACAAGCTCGCCGCCCGCGAGGCCCGGATCATCCTTGGCGCCGCCGTGATCGACGACGTGCTCGGGCTGGTGATCCTGTCGGTCGTCTCCGGCGTCATCGGCGCGGCCAACACCGGCGGGACGCTGCGGTCGACGGATGCCCTGGTCATCGTGGCCAAGGCGGTCGTCTTCCTGGTCGGGGCGATCCTGATTGGCGGCTGGCTGTCGCGCCGGGTCTTCCGGCTGGCGGGGCTCCTCAGGATCCAGGGCCTGCTGCTGGCGCTGGCGCTCGCCACCTGCTTCCTGCTCTCCTACCTCGCCGACCGCATCGGCCTCGCCACCATCGTCGGCGCCTTCGCCGCCGGCCTGATCCTCGACGGCGTGCAGTTCCGGGATCTCGGCGAGACCACCAAGCACCGGATCAACGAGCTGATCCACCCCATCGCCGGCTTCCTGGTGCCGGTCTTCTTCGTCCTGATGGGGGCGCGGGTCGACCTCGCGAGCTTCGCCCAACCCGGCGTGCTCGGCTTCGCGGCGCTGCTCACCCTCGCCGCCATCCTGGGCAAGATGGTCTGCGCCGCCGGGGTGGTGGAGCGCGGGCTCGACCGCCTGTCGGTCGCCGCCGGCATGGTGCCACGGGGGGAGGTGGGGCTGATCTTCGCCGGCATCGGCGCCCAGCTCCTGCTGCACGGCCAGGCGGTGATCTCTCCTCCCCTCTTTGCGGCGGTGGTGGTGATGGTGATCTTCACCACCCTGGTCACCCCACCCGCTCTCAAGCTCACCCTGGCCCGCGGCGACCGGAAGCGGGCGCGGCGAGAGGAAGCGAAGGCCGGCAACGTTTCATGATCCAGGCGTATCCTCACCCGGGGCTCCTCCGGAGCCTCCGGCGTCCTCGTGCCCGCCGGCACCGCCGGCACCCTCGAATGCAGTCTCTGAAAATTGATGGAGACCTTCCATGCGGAAATCGCTGCTCCTCCTCGCCTTCACAATCCTCGCCGCCGCCGGTGACCCCGGCGCCGGCCACGCCGCCATCGACCCCGGCGCCGGCCACGCCGCCATCGACCCCGGCCTGCTCGCCGGGATGAGCGCCCGCTCGATCGGCCCGGCCGGCATGAGCGGCCGCGTCACCTCGATCGCGGCGGTCGAGTCGAACCCCAACCTGGTCTACATCGGCGGCGCCTCCGGCGGCGTCTGGAAGTCGGTCAACGGCGGCGTCACCTGGACGCCGGTCTTCGACGACCAGCCGGTGGCGTCGATCGGCGCCCTCGCCATCGACCCCTCGAACCCGGACGTCGTCTGGGCCGGCACCGGCGAGGGCAACCCGCGCAATAGCGTCTCGATCGGCGACGGCATCTACCGCTCGCCCGACGGGGGTAAGACCTGGGTCCATCTGGGGCTCGAGAAGACCGAGCACATCGACCGCATCGTGGTCCATCCGACCAACCCGAACGTGGTCTGGGTGGCGGCGCTCGGCCAGGAGTGGGGGGAGAACCC
>DATBAW010000062.1:0-2105 GCA_036271335.1 Thermoanaerobaculia bacterium | reverse complement strand
GCGCTCCAGACGGCGAACGGCCCCTTCGTCGCTGCCTGGCTGCCGGCGGGCGAGCACCGGCTGGAGCTGATCTACCGGGCGCCGGGGTTCCTGGCCGGACTCGGGGTGGTGGCGGTCGCCCTGGCGGGGATGGTGGCGTGGCTCCTGGGGCCTATCGCCACACCGCCACGTCCTCCAGAGCCTTCCTCTTGAGATCCGGCACCTCGGCGTCCGCCGCCGGGTAGCCGACGGGGAAGAGGATGAACGGCTTCTCGTTGGCCGGCCGGTCGAGCAGGCGGGATAGGAAGGCCATCGGACTCGGGGTGTGGGTGAGGGTCGCGAGGCCCATGTGGTGGAGGGCGGCGATGAACAGGCCGCAGGCGATTCCCACGCTCTCCTTGGGGTAGTAGTTCTTCCGCTTGCGCCCCTCGGCGTCGAGGCCGTACAGCTCCTCGAAGACGACGACCAGCCAGGGGACGGTCTCCAGGAAGGGCTTCTCCCAGCTGGTGCCGAGCGGGGCCAGGGCCTCCAGCCACTCCGCGGGCATGCGGCCGCCGATGTAGCTCTCGTACTCCTCGCTCTCGGCGGCGGCGCGGATCTCGCGCTTGAGGTCCGGATCGCCAACGACCACGAACCTCCAGGGCTGGCGATGGGCCCCGGACGGCGCGGTGGAGGCGGTGCGGATGGCGATCTCGATCAGCTCGCGCGGCACCGGCTCGGGCGAGAAGAAGCGGACGCTCCGCCGGCCTTCCATCTCCGCGTGGAAATCCCGCGCCCGCCGCAGCGTCTCCTCCGGAGCCAGGCGCTCGGGGCGGTAGGGGAGGAACGGAAACGGGCTCACCTCGGCTCCTCGCGCTGGAGAGCCTCGAAGGAGCGGAGGATCAGCTCCCAGAGCGCCTCGATGTGCTCGCGCTCGGTGCGCAGGTTGCCGATCGCCGCGTGCAGCGTGTAGCGGCCATTCAGCACGGTGTGGGAGAGGAAGACCGGACCGGCGGCGTTGACGCGGGCGAGCAGCCGCTCGTTGAAGCGGTCCTGGGTCTCCGGCGGCCCGCCCGGGCGGGCGCGGAAGCAGACGGTGCTGAAGGGGACCGGCGCCGCCAGCTCGAAGCGGGGATCGGCCTCGATCCGGCCGGCGAGCCCGCGCGCGAGCTCGCAATGGGCGCGGATGCGCTCGCGCAGACCCTCGACGCCGAAGGTGCGGATCACCATCCAGAGCTTGAGGGCCCGGAAGCGCCGGCCGAGCTGGAAGCCGTAGTCCATCAGGTTCGTGACCTCGGAGCCCTCCGCGGTCTTCAGGTACTCCGGCACCAGCGAGAAGGCGGCGCGCAGCAGGGCCGGATCGCGCACGAAGAGCACCGAGCAGTCGATCGGCGTGAACAGCCACTTGTGGGGGTTGACCACCAGCGAGTCGGCGCGCTCGATGCCGGGCATCATGGCGCGGATCTCAGGGCAGATGGCGGCCGAGCCGGCGTAGGCGGCGTCGACGTGCAGCCAGATCTTCTCCTGCTCGCAGAGGTCGGCGATGGCGGGGACGGGATCGATGCTGGTGGTCGACGTCGTGCCCACGGTAGCCACCACGGCCATCGGCAGGCGGCAGGCGGCGCGGTCGGCGGCGATCGCCTCGGCCAGCGCCGGCACGGACATCCGGAAAGCGTCGTCGCTGGCGATCCGCCGCACGTTCTGCTGGCCGATCCCGAGGACGATCGCCGACTTGTCGATCGACGAGTGGGCCTGGTCGCTGGCGTAGACGGTGAGCGCCGGCACGTCCGGGCGGCCGGCGAGCCCCTGGACCCGCGCGTCGAGCCCAGGGAGGCGGTGGCGGGCGGCGGCGAGGGCGACCAGAGTGCTCGACGAGGCGGTGTCGTTGATGTGGCCGCGGAACCCGGCCGGCAGCTCCATCATCTGGCCGAGCCATTCGCAGACCCGCTCCTCCAGCTCGGTGGCCGCCGGCGAGGTGCGCCAGAGCATGGCGTTGACGTTGAGGCCGGCCGCCAGGGTCTCGGCGAGGATGCCGGGGCCGGAGCCGGTGACCGCGAAGTAGGCGAGAAATCCGGGGTGGTTCCAGTGGGTGAGGTTGGGCTCGATCACCCGCAGGTAGTCGTCGAGGATGGTGTCGAGCGGCTCCG
>DATBAW010000061.1:0-4209 GCA_036271335.1 Thermoanaerobaculia bacterium | reverse complement strand
ACATTGATTTGTCCGACCCGCACTCGCTCAAGCTAGAATAGGAGCTCGTCTCCTGCTCAACGTTTCCCGGAGGTTGCGCGGCGCCTCGACGGTAAACCCGCGCGCGCCCGCTATGGGCTTCTAGAGGAGAGCCATGCTCGTCAAAAATAGCCTGATTGCTATTTTCGCTCTCTCGGCCGGTACATTGCTTTTACAGGGCTTGAAATCTCCGGTGCCCGCGGCTCCGTCTCCTCCGGCCCGACAGGTGCCGCCACGACAGGCCGCCCCGTTGCGATGGCTGTATGGCTCTCCAACGCGAACCCCCGTCGCGAGATGGCTGCAAAAAAGAACCGTGCACGTCTATCCCCTGCCCCTGAAGGCCGGTGAATTTGTGACGGTCATCGCCTTGCAGGAGGGTGTGGATCTCCTGGTGACGGTTGCAGGAGCCGACGGCAAGCCGCTGCTGGCGATGGACAGCCCCAATGGCAATCGTGGCCCGGAGCGAGTGCCCTTCGTGGCCGATGCCACCACAACCTATCGTGTCGAGGTCTCGGGCGTATCAGACCAGGAAACAGGTCTCTACAGGATCTGGATCGATCAGGAGCGCGTCGCGACGAGACGGGATCGGCAGAATTCCACCGCCGAGATTCTGTTCTTCAAAGCCAAGACGAAAGATGGCTCGACCGAGAATGAATTGCGAAGAGCAGAGGCTCTCTGGAGGCAGGCCGGAAACGAGGAGCGTCGAGCGGACGCTCTCGGCACCCTCGGACAATTCTATTTCGATCGCTCGAAATGGAAGGCCGCCCTGCCGCTGTGGCGGAAGGCGACGACGCTTTACCATCGGACGCGCGCGTTCGCCCGCGAGGGGATGCTCGACAATAAAATTGGATTCACCTACGAGCGGCACTCCCAGATCGAGGCGGCAAAGGCCAGCTATCAACGGGCGTTCCTAAATGGCCAGCGCGGTGGCGACCGCAGAGTCGTCGCCGTGGCTCTCTTCGGCCTCGGCATCACCCTCCGGGCGCAGGGAAAGTCGGTCGAGGCCTTGGAGAACCTGCGGCAGGCAAGTGCGGAATTCCAAGATCTGAATCCAGTGCGGGAGGCCCAGACGATAACGGCCATCGGCGGCCTTTTCGCCGATGCGGGGAAGCCGAAGGAAGCGATGGCCGACTTCAAGGAAGCTCTGAGCCTCCTGCCCCATGGCGAAGTTTCGAGCACCAAGGCCTTCGTCTGGAGCGGCATGGCCGACCTTTATTCGCAGCTCAAGGAACAGGAGCAAGCGCGGCACTACTATGGCGAGGCTTTGCAGGTTCAGCGAAAGATCAAGGACTCGCGGGGCATGGCGGCGAGCCTCGATGGGATCGCCAAGACCTATCTGAACGACAAGCGGCCTCAGGAAGCGATCGACGCCTTTCAAGACGCGCTCTATCTGTACCATCGGGACGACAATCCAGGGGCCGAGGCCGTGGTGTTGACGAACCTGGGCTGGGCCCACGCGCTGCTGGGCCAGGAGCAGGATGCCCGCTCTGCCTACGAACGCGCCCTGATCCTGGCCAAGGGCCGGAACGCCCAGGTCGAGGCCGCCGCCTATCTGGGGCTCACCCGTCTGGAGGAGGCGCGCGACGACCCGATCGCGGCTCAGAAGCAGGCTGAGGCTGCGGTCAGGTCTGTCGAAGGGATGCGCGCGCTCGTCGGTCGCGACCTGCAAATCCCGTTTTTTGCGACCAAGCAGGATGTCTATGATGCGCTCATCGAGGTTCTTCTCCAGGAAGATCAATTACATCCCGCCGCGGGCTTTGCTGCGCGGGCGCTCCAGGTCAGCGAGCAGGCGCGCTCGCGGAGCCTCCTCGACAGCGTGTCGTCCTCCCGGAAAGCCGGTCCTCGCGCCGATTTGCCGATCCCCGCGATCCTGTCTTTGTCTGAGATCCAACGCTCTGTTCTCGATCCGGAAACGATTCTCCTGGAATATCACCTGGGTAGGATGGCCAGTTATCTCTGGGTGGTGGCGCAGAATTCCTTCCACGTTGTCAAGCTGCCGCCGCGGCAACAGATTGAAGATCTGACGAGGAAGGTTTCGGGCCTGCTGATGGTCAGCGGTCACCAGGAAAAATTTCATGAAGCTTTGCAGGCGGCCGAGAATCTGTCGCGTATGCTGCTGGTGCCGGCGGAGGCTTGGCTGGGGAAAAAGCGCCTGGTGATCTCATCGCCGGCCATCCTGCAGACGATACCCTTTGGCGCCTTGCCCGATCCCCTGACCCTGGACGGCAAAGGTGGGCATGGCCAATGGGATCAGCCGTTGATTTTCGAGCACGAAGTCATCCGCATCCCTTCGGCGTCGGTGGTGGCGGCGATACGGAACCGGGCCGCCGGACGCAAGCCGCCTCCCAACCTCCTTGCGGTCATCGCGGACCCCGTCTCCAGTGAGCGAGATCCGCGGCTGACGGGGCGCGCGACATCCTCGCCTGCGACTCGTTCGGAAGCGGCCCTGGATTCTCTCTACGGCGAGTTCGACCGGCTTGGCCATGCCAAAGAGGAGGCGGACGCGATTCTGTCGGAAGCGGGATCGAAAGGCGTGTGGAGCGCTACCGGCTTCGACGCGACCCGGGAGCTGGTCCTGAGCGGTCGACTGCGCAGCTACCGGAATCTTCATTTTTCCATGCACGGGCTTCTGGGGGCTGACGACAGCAAGGGTACCGCTCTCGTTCTATCCTTGAGAGATCGGCGCAGTCATTACCGGGAGGGCTTTCTCTGGCCGTCCGAGATCGACGGCCTGGAGCTGCCGGCAGATCTCGTCGTGCTGAGCGCTTGCAATACCGGCCGCGGCGAAAGCGTGCCGGGAGAAGGGGTCGTAGGGTTGCCGCAGGCTTTCCTGGTGGCGGGAGCGACGCAGGTGATGATGAGCCTGTGGCCCATCGACGATCGAGCGACTGCCAGCCTGATGAAAATATTTTACCATATGTATTTGGCGAAGGGACTCCCTCCAACTGCGGCCCTGCGCGAAGCACAGAAAGAATTGTTCCGCACGTTTCAAAGCCCCCAGAAAGCCCCATTCTACTGGGGTGGATTTGAGATCCAAGGGGATTGGATTTCCACCTCGGCTCGTCGCTAAACATCCTACTGGTCCTCGTTTCTTCTCTCGGTGTAACCACCGGAGGGTGTACCGGGAGTCACGCACATTTTCGCGGTCTCGAGCCCTCACGAGTTGAAATTACCGAAGAGAAGGAGAGGACCATGTTGGAGAAGGAGCACAAGCATGAAGCGAAGGATCGTATGGAGGATTGCTGCCGGCAGACTCCCGACGGGGGACCGATGCCGCCTCCGAATCCTCCCGCGATGCAGCAGGTTGATCCACCCACGCGGGGAGATGGCGACGATCCCCCGATGCGCGTTCGCCATGGCCGGTAGACCCTAACCTTTCCTCTCCACCCGGAGACCGGTGCCATCTGCCGGTCTCCCCAGCCCAAGAAAGATCCCAACGTGAAAAATGCAAATTTTCTTCTAGCGGTCCCGCTACTCTTCTGCTTGTGGAGCTGTCATGCGGCATCTCGATCCGATCGCTCTTTCGATGAGATTCGCAGCCTCGTCCAGGGAAGGACGGCCACCGAGATCGAGAGCCTTCTCGGTCCTCCCAACAGTCGGCAGACCTCCGCCCTTGGAAATGAACGATGGATATGGTGGAACTACACGTTTCTCGGCGGCGAGGACTATTCCCCCGAGTCCCGCGGCAAGATCGTGCATCTGCAGATTGTCTTCGCGAACCCGAGCCCCAACTCGCTGGAAAAGCCGCCGTATTCGACGTGGCGCGTCGCCGACCCCACGAGCGTCAGCTTCCTCCTGCCGCAGACCGGCAGCTGACACTACACAATCCATGACGGAGAGTGTCTCCCGAAGCACAACCCTGGAAAGGAGATCTCTCCGTCATGTACCTCACTCCCGACGACCGCCAGAAATGGGCCCTTCTCATCGGCATCAACAGTTATCCCAACTTTGCCCCTCACGGCCAGCTCAGCGGCTGCATCAGCGACATCGAGGCGATGCGACAGGTTCTCGAGACATCGTTCAATTGTCCTGAGAATCACGTCGTGTCCTTGACCGACGAGCTGGCGACGCGCGAGGGGATCCTCACGGCGATGAAGGAGCTCGTCGAGCGGGTGGGGACGGACGACATCGTGGTCGTCCACTACAGCGGCCACGGCTCGCAGATGCGGGACCTCGAAGGCGACGAGCCGG
>DATBAW010000060.1:0-2230 GCA_036271335.1 Thermoanaerobaculia bacterium | reverse complement strand
TCGGCCTTCTGCCCCGCCAGGGCGACCTTGCCGCTCAGCGTGACCTGGCCATGCGAGGTTTCGACCTTGACGGTGAGGGCGTTGACGGCCGGGTCGTCCGCCAGCTTGGTCTTCACGGTGGCGGTGATGTTCGAGTCGTTGAACAGCTCCTTGGCCGCCGGCACCACCTTGGTCTCGATCTGCGTCTGGGCCTTGTCGGCGCCCCGCTCGATGGCGGCGCCCGCCTTGTCGGCCCCGGCCTTGATCTCTTCGCCCGTGGTCTTGAATTCCTGATTGGCCTTGCCGACGTTCTCATCCACCTTCTGGTTGTTGACGTGGATCTGGGTGTTGCCCTGAGCGTCCTTGTCGGCGTGGACCGCGCTGTCCGGATTGTTGCAGCCGGCCAGCGGAATCATCACGACTCCCAGGCAGGTGGCCGCCACGATCGAGGGGAGCCGACGGGAGAGTGCTCGTCTCATGACTCATCTCCTTGCGAGGGCAAGCCCCGCGGGAAGGGAACGGCGTAAAAAGGGGGGAGGCGGCTGGGTCTCAGGGCGCCTCCCCTTTCAGGGAGGGTCGCGAAAAGCGTCTTCGCGCCGCGTGTCCCGGGGTCTCCCCCGAGGCTATGGGTGGTAGCTGCAGTGTCTGTGCCAGAAGGGGGCGAGTCGAAGAAGGGACATCAGGGACAACAGGGACTTCAGGGAAGGCCGGATCGGATCCGGCCTTTACGTCCCTGCCGTCTCTGCTGTCCCTGATGTCCCTTCTTCCGCCAGCCGCGGTCGTGAACTTTTTACACGACCGTCAGCGCACCGCGTACCGGAACCACTCCCGCCACCCGGCCGGCGCCGCTGTAGACGTTGAACCGGTCGCCGCGCAGGAAGCCGATGAGGGTGATCTCGAAACGCTCCGCCAGCTCGACCGCCAGACTGCTCGGCGCCGAGACGGCGCAGACCACCGGCACCCCCGCCACGAGGCATTTCTGGAGGATCTCGTAGCTCGATCGCCCGCTCACCAGGACGATGTGACGGTGGAGCGGCAGCAGTCCCTCGCCGAGCGCCCAGCCGATCAGCTTGTCGAGGGCGTTGTGGCGGCCGACGTCCTCGCGGACGGCCAGCAGCTCGCCGGCCTCGTCGAACAGGGCCGCCGCGTGGATCCCGCCGGTCGTGGCGAACAGCCCCTGGGCCTCGCGCAGCCGCGTCGGCAGCCCGGCGAGGAGCGCGGGCGAGACCTCGAGGCCGGCCGGGACCGGCTCGGTCACCCGCAGGGTCAGCGCCTCCAGGCCCGCCTTGCCGCAGACGCCGCAGGCGCTGGTGGCGAAGAAGTGACGTTCGAGACCGGCCAGCTCCGGCTCCGGAAGGCCATCCGCCAGCTCGACCTCGATGATGTTGGTGCAGGCCTCTCCGGGGGCGACGCAGGCCTGCTCGCGCAGCACGTCCTCCCGCCGCTCGATCACCCCCTCGGCGAAGAGGAAGCCCAGGGCCAGCTCGGCGTCGGCGCCGGGCGTCCGCATGGTGACCGCCACCGTCCGCCGCGTCCCCTCCTGGAGCAGACGGATCTCCAGCGGCTCCTCGGTCGCCAGCTCGTCGGCGCGCGCCTCCGCCATCCCCGCCTCCACCCGGAAGATCCGGGCGCCGGTCGTGCTCGGCTTGGCGATGCGGAATTGCATAGTCTTTAGCTTCTCATGGGATCAGGCCTTCTCATAGGATCGGCTTGTGGAGTCAGGCTCTCCTGCGAGCGTCCCACCATCACCTGCCAGAGCCGAGGCCAGAGCCCGAACCCCACGACCGCCGCCACCAGATAGAGCAGATAGGCCAGCGCCGGCGAGGTCTCCAGACCGGGGAAGAGCTTTCCGGGCAGCCAGTAGAGCAGAGCGCCGGTGACGGCCATGGCGAGGAGGCCGCCGAGCACGATTCCGATCCGACCGCGCGCCGTCCGCGGCGGCGTGAACGCTGGTCGCGAGACGACGCAGCCGGCGAGCAGCCCGCAAGCCCCCGGCTCGGCGCCGACGACGAAGGCCAGCACCAGCGTCACGGCGGCGATCAGCGGCTCCCAGGAGCGCCGCCAGCCACGCGGCCCCGTCCATCCGCCGGCGCCCCAGGCGAAGATCGCGCCCAGGACGAACCCGCCGGCGACGTCCTGCGGCATGTGCACGCCCAAGTAGAGACGCGACACGCCGACGGCGATCACGATCAGGATCGCCGTCGCCCACAGCCACCGGCGTCGATCATGAAAGGCATAGGCGAGATAGAAC
>DATBAW010000059.1:0-15264 GCA_036271335.1 Thermoanaerobaculia bacterium | reverse complement strand
TCAGGACGCCTGGCTGGGCGCCTCGAGATCCATCAGGAGCTGGGAGACGCCCGCGAGGATCTCCGCCGGAGCCTCGATGTTGAGCCCCTTGAAGCATCGTTGCTGGTGGGGCTCGTCTTCGAGAAATGCGAGCAGTGCCTTGAGCAGGGCGTCGCGGCCGGCCGCCCGGTAGGCATCGTCGACCTTGTACCAGGCTTCTTCAGGGATGGGGCCGATCCTCCCCCTCAGCGCGCTGAGGTCGATCAGATCCCGGGACAGCTCCTGGCGGTCTGTCCGGCGATCGGAATTCGCCAGCAGCTTTTCCGCGAAGCAGTCGGCGATCGATAGACAATCCACGGGAGACCAAGGCGGCCGTACTCCTGGATCGAGCTCGATCCGGGCCTCGCGTCGCAGCTCGACCGGAATCTCGGTGCCGCCAATCCCGACGGGAAACCGGATTCCGAAGGGGTTGAATCGGATCTCATGAGAGAGGTGAAGTCCTTTTCGAGCCTCCGCTTTGAACAGCGCGTCGTAGCCCAGAGATGCAACGGCGTACCGGAGGTCGCTGAACCCTTCCGCATCGGAGCAGACGAGAGTAATGCCACGGGAATCGCGGAATTCGTCGAGCTCCAGAACGATTCTCGCGCCACCGCCGAAAACAAAACTGCAACGGCTCAGCAGCTCGGCGTCCAGAGCCGTAAGGAGCATCAGGATCTTCTGGTTCTGCTCGGCTTGAAACATCGGCTCACTCCGTGATCTGAAGCTCGCGCTCCAGCCGGTCCGCGGCGTCCTCGGCCGACAGGAGCAGGCCGGGATCGCCGGGTGAAGGGAAGACCGCGACGCGCAGGTGGTCCGCGGCGAGCAGGGGGAGGAGGTCGATTAGCAGATCGTCGAGCGGGACCGGCTCGGGTGTGGCGTCGGGCCAGCGCCGCGCGGCGCAGGCTTCGGCGAGGGCGGCGTGGGGCCAGAGGGGGAGCGAATCGCTCTCCTTGTCCACCACCCACCCATCGGCGTCCTTGAGCCCCCAGGCTTCCTCCCAGTCGGCGACCAGCTGGAAGAACTGGAGGGCGCGATCTTCGGCGGGAAGCGCGAACAGCTCGGCGTCCTCGCCCTCTCCCAGCGGCCAGAGCATGGCGCCCCTCAGCTCCCGGCGTCCGGGTCGGGGTGTGTCCCGGCGTCCTTGCCGACGGCGACGGCTTCCTCATCGCCGCCGGCCTCCTGCGAGGAGTTGGGGGAGAAGTGAATGCCAGCCTCGGCCCGCAGCTCGCCGAGGATCCAGTCGGAGAGGGTCTCGCGCTCGTGGTCGTCGAGCGCGATGCCCACGGTGTCGCAGAGGCTCACGACGTTGCGGAAGAAGCAGGCGCCGAGGTCGAGCGGCTCCTCGGAGCCGTTCTGCCCGAACCGGTGGCCGCCGAAAGTGATGCCGCGCAGGATGAAGTTGACGCTGGCGCGGGCGATCGGCGATCCCTCCTCGATGCAGCGGTCGCGCACCGACTTCGAGGTGCGGGTCAGGAAGTAGCCGTGGTCGTTGACCTCCTCGGCGGTGAGGCGGAAGACCCGCGCGTAGTCGCCGCGCGTCAGGTAGGGGGTGTCGGTGAGCTGGTGGACGCGGTAGGCGAGGGCGTTGAGCTGCGGGTCGCCGACCAGCTCCTCGGGACGGCCGTCGATCGGCAGCTGGTGGCGCGCCGGATCGTAGATGTAGCCCGGCTTCAGCGCCGAGATGGCGAAGCCGGGGTTCTCGCGTCCTTCGAGCAGATCGCGGAAAGTGCCCGCTCCGGCCCAGCGGGTGGCCAGCACCTGCTCGCCGAAGCGGCTGATCACCATCTGCGCGGCGCGGGCCATCGGCACCGCCGAATCGGAGGCGTCGACGACCGAGCGGACGTGGACGAGGATCTCCTCGATCAGCCGGTTGCGGTCGGTGATGGTGAGCAGACGCGGCGCCACCGCGCCACGGCCAGGGTCGGGGCTCGCCTCGGGAGCCTCCGCCGGCTCCTCGCCCTCGGGGCACAGGCCGACCCGCCAGGGATCGCCGTCGATCATCGTCAGGTCGCGGCGCATCGAGACGACCGCCGTGGTCATGTTGCGCAGGCTGTTGAAGCCCAGCCAGTTGTTGCTGGAGGTGAACTCGGAGAACTCGCGGAAGATCGGCGGCAGCTCGGTCGCCACCAGCTCGCCGCTGGTGCTGGTCCGCTCGTAGATCTTGTCGGCGATGCCGCGCAGCAGGTCGCTCATCGCCGAATTGCTGGGACCGGCGGCGGCGCGGGCGGTCGGGTTCGGCGTGGCGCCGATCGCCTCCTCGAGGAAGGTGTCCTGGTCGATCAGCAGGTCGCAGGCCGCCTTGTAGGCCACCGAGGCGGGGCCGATGGCAAGGATGGCGCTGCGCCGGTCGTGCTTCGAGAGGCGCAGCAGCACCGGCGTGAAGTCGGCGTCGCCGGAGAGCAGGATGAACTCGTCGAACAGCGTCGGATGGCTGAGCGTGTCGAGGATGTCCATCACCATGTGGATGTCGGCGCTGGTCTTGCCGCCGCTGGTCAGCGGCGGGCAGTCGACCACCTCGATGGCGGAGCGGGTGAAGTAGGGCCGGAAACGGCCGAACTGCGACGGGTTGAGATAGCAGCGGCGGAACAGGATCTTGCGCCGGCGGTGGTCCTCCAGGTGGTGGGGGAGGCGATCCTGGAGCCAGGTCAGCCAGCGGGTGGGATCGGTGGCGAACTGCTCGGCGGCCACCGGGTCCTCCCGCTGCAGACCGAGATAGATATTGTCGAAATCGACGAAGAGAGCCGTCCTCAAATGAGTCGGGCTCGGGTGTGAATCCTGCATTTCAAGCCTCCATAAAAATAGTAGGTTCCCCAGGCGCGCTTCGGCAGAACACCGGAGCCCGCGCCGCGCCAAAGATATCAGGCGGCGGCTATGCGTCAACCTGAACGAAGCCCGCGGAATCAGAATTCCGGCGGGAACCGAACTCCGGGCTCACCACTCTAATTCAACCAGGAGCGCTCCTCCCAGTTTCCTCTCGCCTCGGGGATCGAGGCGGCGGACGACAGATCTTCGCAGTCCCGGAGGTGGACCATGTTTGAGCACTCCTTGATCGAGCTGGATACCAGAACACAGCCCCGGCGCCGCCGCTGGCTCTCCCTTCCCCTCGCCGTCGGCGTCCATCTGGTCGCGCTCACCGGCTTCGCGCTGGCCAGCTACTGGAACGTCGGCACGGTCCCCGACCCCGATCTCAACATGGCCGCGTTCGTGGTCACGCTGCCGCCGCCGGCGATCGAGCAGGGAGGCGGCAGGCCGAAGCTTCCCGCGCCGACGCCGCATCCGCAGGTGCCGGCGGAGGCGCCCCCGCTCCATCAGCCGAAGGACGAGACGCCCGCGAAGCCGCTGGATGCGCCCGCGGCGCCGTTGGCGCCGCGGGACCCCGGACCGATCCTCACGGACGACCCGACGGTGCCGCCCGGCCCAGGCCCGGTCAACGGCGACCCCAACAGCCACAATCCGATCGGGCCCGCCGTGGGTCCGTCTGATCCGGGACCCGCGGCCGACCTGCCGCTGAGGCTGACCGCCGAGATCAGCCGGCCGCAGGCGCTGCGTCCGATCCTGCCGCGGTACACGGAGCCGGCGCGGCGGGCGGGAGTGCAGGGGACGGTGGTCGTGGAGGCGATCATCGACGAGCAGGGTCGCGCGACCGACGTGCGGATCTTGCGCGGGCTGCCGATGGGTCTCGACCGCGCCGCCGTCGAGGCGATCCAGCAGACGACCTTCAAGCCGGCGATGATGGGGAACCGTCCGGTCAGGGTGTACTTCACGCTGACGGTGAACTTCGCGATCCAGCGGTAGGCGCCGTCGTCCTGGCGGCCGGAACGGCGAGGGGCCCGCGCGAAGCGGGCCCCTTTCCCTTGCGGGCGACCGGAAGCCGAAGCATCAGCTCCGCGACCGGAGGGCGAGGGCGCCGGCCAGCGCCAGTGCGCCGATCAGGCCGACGAGCGGCAGGTCGCTCGCCGTGCCCGGCAGGTTCTGCGAGGTGGTGGTGCTCGTCGAGGTGTCCGCGGCGCCGCCGTAGGTGCTGGTGGCCGTGCCGGTGGCGTCATAGCTGCCACCGCCGCCGGTCGTGGCCGTGCCGGCCCCTACCGCTCCGGTCGTGCCGTTGTACGTCGTGCCGCCGCCGGTCGTGGTGCCGGTCGTCGAGTTGTACGTGCCGGTGGCCGAGTTGTAGGTGCCAGGGGCGGTGCCGGTGGCGGTACCCGCGCCCGTCGCGCCGGTCGCGCCAGTGGTGGTGGTGCCGGTGCCGTTCTGATACGTGGTGCCGTTCGGATTGGTCGTGGCCGTGGTGGTCGTGGTGCCGTCGGGGTTCAGGGTCGTGCCCATGGTGCCGGTGGTCGTTCCGGTCGGAGTCATCGTCGTCGTGGTCGTGCCCGTGGCCGGGTTGTTCTGATACGTGACGCCGTTCGGGCTCGTGGTCGTGGCCGTGCCGTCCGGGTTCAACGTGGTGCCGGTCGTGGTGCCTGTCGTGGTGGTGCCGGTGCCGGTCGCGGTCGGGGTGGTGCCCGTCGTCGTGCCGGTGGTGCCCATCGTGCCCGGCGTGGCGGTGGTGCCCGCGGAGCCCGGAGCGGCGCCGGTCGCGCCGGCCGTGCCGGTGCCGCCCGCGGCGCCGCCGGTGCCGGCCGCGCCACCGGCGGCCTGAGCGAACAGGGAGGTGCTAGAGGCAAGGACGCAAACCGTGAGAGCTGTGAAGATCTGCCGTTTCATCTTCTTCTCCTTCGTGGGTGTCTTGAAGCAGGTCTCGGAGAAGACCCTCCGGCAGGGACCATCCCCACCTGCCCTCAAGCCTTTGCAATCACGGTGCCAATCTTTCTTTTTCCTGCCGCGTCACCCCGGCTTCCTGAACAGGGCGGGATCGACCGCCGGGTTGATCTGCACGTCGGTGAGCATGAGCTCCATGGCCGGGGCGCCCTGTTGCGAGATGCTGAGCTTGAAGGGGACCTTGACGCCGGAGACCTCGCGGTACTCGGAGAAGAGCTGCTCCGGCACCTGACCCCCGAGATCGAAGGAGACTTTCACCACCAGATGGGTCTCGGGGTCGAGGAAGAACCGGGTGGCATGGCCCTGGGCATCCGCGAGCTCGACAGCCTTCGCGGGCTTGCCGTTGACCTCGGCGTCGGGGAGCGGGCGCGCGGTATAGCCCGGATCGCCGGCATGGCGCAGCACGTCGTAGCCATAGAAGTGGCGGTCCTTCAGCTGCGCGGAGATGTCCTGAACGTCGGTCGCCATGCTCATCCAGGCCTGCGCGCCGTCGGTGACCTGGACCATGCTCCCCGCCGTCAGGTTGATCTCCGTGCGCTCCTTGTCGGGCAGCACCTGGTAGTCGACGTAGGAGGGGACCGGCACGGCCTGCGGCATGCCGGGGAAGTGGACCGTTCCGGTGCCTTTCGCCATCTGCGTCTTCTGCTCGATGAAGGCCTTGCCGCCGAGGGCCTGCTGCGCCTGGCGGAGGAGGGCGATCCCCTGCGCCTGCTCGGCGGCGGAGGGGGGCGCGGCGGCGACGGCCGGCTTCGGCTTCCGCACGTCGGGCCGCGCGAAGTCGACCTCGGCGGCGGGGATGATCTCGACGTCGGCGTACTTCTTCTTCAGCGCGTCGGCGAAGGCCGAGGCGTTGCCCGCCAGCACGGCGGTCATCCATTCGGTCTTGACGCGCTCGGTGGCGAACTTCTGCACGTCGGTCGCGGTGACCTTGGAGATCCGGTCGTTGTAGCTCTCCAGGAACTCGCGCCCGTAGCCGAAGTGCATGGCCTCGATCACCCGGCTGGCGATGCCGTCGGCGGTCTCGATCTCGAGCGGGAAGGCGCCGGTGATGTAGGTCTTGGCGGCGTTGAGCTCGGGCTCCGGCACGGGCTTCTCCTGCAGGCCGCGGAGGACGTCGAAGGCGAGCCCGAGGGCGTCGACCGTGCTCTCGGTCTTGGTGAAGGTCGAGACCTCGAGCAGGCCCGGCTGGGACTCGTACAGGAAGGAGCTGTTGGCGCCGTAGGAGAGGCCGCGCTTGCGCCGGATCTCGTCGTAGAGGCGGGCGCTGGCGTTGCCGCCGAGAACCGAGTTGAAGACCTCGGCGGTGTAGAGGGCCGGGTCGCGGTAGGCGATCCCCACCTGGCCGATGCGGATCTCGGTCTGCACGGCGTCGGGCTTGTCGATGACCACGATCCGCGTCCGGGGCGGCGGCTGGACCTCGAACGGCGGCAGCTCGGCGACCTCCTCGACCGGCTTCCAGGCGCCGAAGGCGCGCTCGGCGCGGGCGAAGGCGTCGGCCGGCTGGACGTCGCCGACGACGGCGAGGATCGTGCGGTCGGGGATGTAGTGCGTCTTGTGGAAGGCGACGAAGTCCTCGCGGCTGAAGCCGGCGAGCGACTGAGAGGTGCCGTTCGCCGGGCGGCCGTAGGGGAAGGTGCCGAAGACCAGCCGGCTGAGGGCGGTGCTGGCCAGATAGCCGGCGTCCCCCTCCGAGATCTGGAGGCCGTTCAGCGCCTGCTTGCGCCAGCGCTCGATCTCGTCCTTGGGAAACGCGGGATGGAGGACGACGTCCGAGAGCAGGTCGAAGCCGAGGTCGAGCTGATCGGAGGTCACGCCGGCGCTGACGTAGACGGCTTCGGTGCCGGCGTTGGCGCCGATGCTGCCGCCGACGAAATCGATCGCCTCGGCGATCTGCTGCGCCGAGCGGGTAGCCGTCCCCTTGGTGATCAGCGACGCCGTGGCGCCGGCGAGACCCACCTTGTCGTCCGGTTCGTAGGCCTTGCCGGCGGCGAGCACCATGCGCAGCGAGACGATCGGCTGCTCGTGCTGCTGGATGACGACGACGCGCAGGCCGTTGCCCAGCGTCTTCTGCTCGAAGGCGGGGAAGCGGATCTCATGGGCCGGCGCCGGCGGCGGCGGCGTGACCGGCGTGGCTGGCGTGGTGCTGGCCATGGCCTTCGGGTCCGCGCTGGCGGCGGGCGCCGCGGCCTGCGCGAAGCTGGCGGCGGCGGCCGCGAGGAGCAGTCCGGCGGCGGCCAGGCTCTTCAGGGCGCCGGTCTTCAGGGTCGACGTCGGGGTCATGGCTTCACCTCGTTCTTGGCGCCCTTCTCGGTCTTGGCGCCCGTGCGCATGGCCGCGGGGAGCATGTAGACCACGGTGCGGTTCTCGGGGGTGAAATAGGTCCGCGCCACCCGCTGGACGTCGGCGGCGGTGACCTTCTGGAACTCGGCGAGCTGCCGGTTGACGTATGTCGTGTCGCCCAGGATCACCTTCGCGTAGCCGATGGCGTCGGCCTTGTCCTGGTCGGTCTGGCGGCCGAACACGAGGCCGGAGATCAGCTGGTTCTTGGCCTTCACCAGCTCCGTCTCGGAGACCGGCTGGTCGCGCAGCCGCTCGGCCTCGGCGAGCAGCTCCTTCTCGCCGTCCTCGGGCTTCTGCCCCCCTTGCAGGATGGCGTAGAAGAAGAAGACGCCGGGGTCCTCGAGGAGGATGGCGTCGCCGCCGGCGGCGACCGCCATCTGCTTCTCGTAGACCATCCGCTTGTAGAGGCGCGAGCTGTCGCCGGCCGACAGGATGTTGCTCGCCACCTGCAGCGCGTAGCTGTCCGGGTGGCCCGCCTGCGGCACGTGGGAGGTGATCACCACCGCCGGCAGCGGCGTGTTCGGATGGTAGTCCACGGCGCGGCGGGCAGTCGTCTGGACCGGCTCCCTGGGGCGGTCGCGCGGGATCGGCTTGCCCTGCGGGATCGGGCCGAAGTACTGCTCGGCCCAGTGGATCACCTGGTCGGGATTGAGGTCGCCCGCCACCACCAGGGTGGCGTTGTTGGGCACGTAATAGAGGCTGTGGAAGTCGCGCACGTCCTGGATGGTGGCGGCGTCGAGGTCCACCATGGAGCCGATGGTGTCGATCTTGTAGGGGTGGGTGGTGAAGGTCTTGTCGAGCACCACCTCGAAGAGCCGGCCGAAGGGGGGGTTGTCGACCCGCAGCCGGCGCTCCTCCTTGACCACGTCGCGCTCGGACTTGAAGTTCTTGTCCGAGACGTCGAGCGAGCTCATGCGGTCGGCCTCCATCCAGAGCACCCGCTCCAGGTAGTTGCTGGGGAAGCTCTGGAAGTAGAGGGTGCGGTCGAAATCGGTGGTGGCGTTGTAGCGGCCGCCGATCGAGGCGATGAAGTTCTTGTGCTCCTCGGGGCCGAGGTGCGCCGAGCCCTGGAACATCAGGTGCTCGAAGAGGTGGGCGAAGCCGCTGCGCCCCTTCTTCTCGTCCTTCGAGCCGACGTGGTACCAGACCTCGACGGTCGCGGCCGGCACCGAGTGGTCCTCGTACATCAGCAGATCGAGGCCGTTGGCGAGCTTGTGCTCGCGCACCTCCAGCTTGGGCGGCGTCACCTTGAGGGCGTCCGCGGCCAGCGCCGGAACGGCCACCACCAGCAGGGCCGCCCCGGCGAGACGCGCGGTTCTGGCTATGAGCATCCGGATCTCCTTTGCCTGTTCGGATCGTGAAGGAAGATTGCGTGAAGGAATATAGAGGAAAGATGAAGGTTGCCGCCGCTCGGGCGCCACGATAGTTTACGCCGCATGAACACACGAATGAACAGACGATTCCCGTCCTGGATTCCGGCCCTTCTCCTCGTCGCCACGCCGCTCCTCGCGGCTCCCCCCGAGACCGCGAAGCCGGCGGCGGCCGCTGCCGCCGCGCCGGCCGCCATTCCGGCGCCCGCCGACGTCGCCGCGCCCCCCGCCGACGCCCAGGTCACCGCCAGCGGCCTCGCCTCCAAGGTGCTCACCCCCGGCACCGGCACCGACCATCCGGTGCCGACCGACCAGGTGAAGGTGAGCTATACGGGCTGGACGACCGACGGCAAGATGTTCGACTCCTCGGTCGCCCGCGGCAAGCCGGTGGTGCTGCCGCTCGACCGCGTGATCGCCGGCTGGGGCGAGGGGCTGCAGCTGATGGTGGTCGGCGAGAAGCGGCGCCTCTGGATCCCCGCCAAGCTCGCCTATGAAGGCAAACCCGAAAAGCCGCAGGGGATGCTGGTCTTCGACGTCGAGCTGCTCGACATCCTGCGGGTCCCGCCGGTGCCGCCCGACGTCGCCGCGCCGCCCGCCGACGCGCAGAAGTCCAAGTCCGGCCTGGCCTGGAAGGTCCTCAAGCCCGGCACCGGCACGCAGATGCCGAAGGCCACGAGCACCGTCCGCGTCCACTACACGGGCTGGACGACCGACGGCAAGATGTTCGACTCCTCGATCGCCAAGGGGAGGCCGGCCACCTTCGAGCTCACCAAGGTGGTCCCCGGCTGGACCGAAGGGCTCCAGCTGATGACCGAAGGCGAGACCCGCCGCTTCTGGATCCCCTCCCGCCAGGCCTACGACGGCGCCGCCGGCAAGCCGCGGGGGATGCTGGTGTTCGAGATCACGCTGCTGGAGATCGTGAAGGAATAGATGCCGAAATCCGACCGCCAGGCCCCGCCGCCGCCCGATCCCGAGAACGGGATGTGGCAGGGGCGCAGCGTGGCGCGGCGGCTGGTCTCGCCGGACGGCATGACCGTGCTGGTCGGGCGGACGGCCGAGGACAACGACGTGCTCAGCCTCCGTCTCGGCGCGCCGCGGGACTTCTGGTTTCACGTCGCCGCCGAGTCGGGCTCCCACGTGGTGGTGCGCAACCCCGAGGGGCTCGACCGGCTGCCGAAGGAGACCGAGCAGTTCGCGGCCTCGCTCGCGGCCGGCTACAGCAAGGCGAGGAAGGGGGGGCGGGTGGCCGTCCACGTCTGCCGCTGCGAGGACGTCAGCAAGCCGCGCGGCTTTCCCCCCGGCAAAGTCCTCCTCGACCGCTTCCGGAGCGTGCAGGTGGCTCCCTGGCGCCCCGACGCCCCCTGATCCGGCCTCAGAGCGACTGCAGGATCGACGAGGCGCCGCTGCGCGCCACCTCGCCCGGCTGGTCGATGTTCAGCGCCTTGAGCACGCCGTCCTCGACCACGGCGGCGTAGCGCTGCGAGCGCACCCCCATGCCGAAGGCGTTGGCGTCGAGCTCGAGCCCGAGGGCGCGGGCGAAGTCGCCGCTGCCGTCGGCCAGGGGGACGATCTTGTCGCCGACCCCCTGAGCCTTGAACCAGGCGTTGAGCACGTCGAGGTCGTTGACCGCCGTACAGGCCACGACGTCCGCGCCCTTCGACTTCAGATGGTCGGCGAGCTCGACGAAGCCGGGCAGATGGTGGTCCGAGCAGGTCGAGGTGAAGGCGCCGGGCACGGCGAAGAGCACCACCTTCTTGCCCTTGAAGAAGTCGTCCGTCCACACCGTCTCGATGCTGCCGTCACGAAGCGTGCGTAATTTCACGTTGGGGATCTTGTCCCCGACCTTGATCGCCATTTCGAAGGTCCCCTTCCCAGTGCGGCCGCTCCGGTGCGGCCGGAGGGCGATCCTACCAGATGCGTCTGAAGACCGGGGGAGGGGAAAAAGCAGACGGGGGTGAGAGACTTGGGTACACCCCCGCCTGAGGATGGCCGGATTCGGGATCTCTCCCGATTCCAGGAAGCAATATAAAATCAGGGCGCCGGGCGGGAGGTGCGGAACCGCACATCGCGCGCCGGTTTCCCGCCGTTTTCGATCCTGGTTTTCAGCCCGTACCGTTCGCCGCGTCCGGCGCGCAACGCGATCAGCAAGCCACGGCGGCGGAGCTGGCCGAGGAGGCGGGTGACGGTGGTCCGCGTCGCTCCCACCGCCGAGGCCAGCTGCGCCTGCGTGATCAGCACTTCGATCAGCATCCCCTCGCCGGCGGGACGGCCGAACTGCCCGGCGAGGAGCGAGAGGATGCCGAGCAGCCGCTGCTCGATGTGCGGCAGGGCTTGCATGGCCGCCCACGCCTCGGCGCAGCGCAATCTCTCCCGCAGGCGGCCGGCGAACTCGGGCTGCCGCGCGGCCTCGTCCCAGGTCTGCACCCGCACCACCGTCGCCGTCTGCGCGCGGAGCTGCATGCAGCAGGTCTCCTCGGCATGGCCGGCCACCACCTGTCCCGGGCCGCAGAGACCGAGCAGGACCTCGGTGCCGTCCTCATGGATCACCGTCAGGGCGATCACGCCTTCCAGCACCTGCAGCGTGCCGTCGGGGCCGAGCACGATGCGCTCGCCGGCGGGATAGGACGTCCGCATCAGAAGACCCAGCGGATGCGGCCGGCGACGGTGCGCGGTGGGATCACGTGCGTACCGCCGAAGACCGATTGGAAGTTGTAGAGCCCCTGCTTGTCGAAGGCGTTCAGCAGGTCGAGCTGGAGCTCGAAGGGGAGGCCGTACTGCTGGAGCCGGGCGCCCAGGGAGAAGTTCCAGACCACGCGCGACTTGATCCGCTGCGGATCGGAAGCGAAATCGACGTAAGGGGCCGCGTAGGCGGTGTCCGGGCTCGCCAGGACGTCGCCGAGGGTGCCGGCGTCGGTGACCAGCCCGGAGTCGTAGCGCTGCGTCATGCCCACCCAGAAGCTGGTGCGCGGGAGGTCCCAGAAGACGCCGAGCTGCTCCTGGAGGTCCTGATCGTGATCGATCACGAACGAGCCGCCGGCGAGCGTGTCGAGCGCGCCGGCGTCCAGGAAGAGACCGCCGACGAAAGGGTTTTCATACAGCGCGCGGACGTGGCCCAGCGACAGGTAGCCGCGCACGCCGTTCCACGGGCCGCCGTCGAGCCGGGCGTTCCAGCCGTGCAGGTTCGCGCCCTTGAAATTGAGCGGGAACACGATGCCGGTGTTGAAGAACTGGTCCTGGTCGGCGGCGTTCGCCACCGTCCGCTTCCAGGCCGAGAGATCGAGCCGCAGCGAGTGCCCGAAACCCTGCTGGAGGCCGAGGTTGTAGGCGTTGTGCCGCTCGGAGACGTTGAACAGCTGGCCCTGGCCGAGCTGGCTGTTGGCCTGCAGCTCCGGCGGCACCAGCGCGGCGGCCTGCGGCGAGGAGGAGAGCAGGATGTTCTCGTATTCCGGAGTGATGAACATCCGGTCGTAGGAGGCGCGCAGGACCGTGTTCGTCCGCGGGAGGAACCAGGCGAGCCCGAGGCGCGGCTGGAGCAGGCTCTCGCTCTCGAAAAGGCTGTTGTGATCGTAGCGCAGGCCGGCGTTGATCGTCAGGTTGCCCAGCCGCGCGGTGTCCTGGACGTAGCCGGCGTAATACTGGCCGGTGCGCGCGGCGTCGAAGTCGAAGAGCGAGCCGCCGCGCGTCAGGTCGTACGGCGCGAGGTTGGGGTTGTAGCCGTCGGCGGACGGATCGTTGAGCGCGGGATCGGTGAGGCCGAAGCGGAAGGACTCGGCGATCGGAAAACGTTTCGCCTGCACGCCCGTCTTGAGCTCGTTGATCCCCAGCACGCCGGCGATCGAAAGGTTGATCCCCTGGTTGGCCAGCGAGCGGTCCTGGTCGGCGGTGACCGGCGTGTCGTCGGGCGAGCCTTCCAATCGGAGCGCGTTGCGGCGGGCATAGATCTGGCCGTCGAGCACCCAGCCGGCCGGGGCGATGTGCTGGTAGCCCAGATTCAGGTTCCAGTCCTGCGAGAACACCCGCTGATCCTGCCCCGCGGCCTCCTGCGAGGGGAGGTTGGTGACGTCGCGGTCGGTCCTGCCGCCGCTGCCGGTCAGCCGGAAGGAGTCGGCCTCGCCGGCCGAGATCGCGTCGTAGCGGGCAAACAGGCGACGGGTGGCTCCCTCGTTGTGCAGATTGCCGAACGACACCGGATCGAGGAAGCGGTCGGATTCCGAGGCGTCGAGGTCCACGAAGAGGCCGGAGCGGTGGCCGCCCCAGCCGGTGGCGACGGCGCCCTCGCGCGTCGAGAACTGCGCCGCCCCCACGCCGGCGTCGCCGTGGAAGCCGTCGTGACCCAGGGCGGAGCGGGTGGTCAGGTTGATGACGCCGTTGGCCTTCTCGCCGTATTCGGCCGGGATGCCGCCGGTGACGATCTCGATCCCTTCGGCGATCGCCGGGTTGAGCGAGTTGGAGAAGGTGATGCCCACCTGGTCGCCGATCGGCTGGCCGTCGATCACCAGGAGCTGCTGCGAGTGTCCGCCCTGGAAGTGATAGCGGCCGTTCTCGTCCTGGCTGAAGCCGGGGGAGGAGAGCACGATCGCCTCGAAGGCGCGCGAGGCGAGGGGCGCGGCGAAGCGGCGCACCAGCGACTTGTCGATGTCGACGTGACTGGAGGAGTCGCCGGTCTCCAGCGCGACGTTCTCCTTTTCAGCCGTGACCGTGGTCGAGCCGGAGAACTGCGCCGTCAGCCGCACGGTCTGCTCGACCGGCACGGCGCCGCGGACCTCGACGTCGGCATGGAAGTCGCCGAAGCCGTCGAGCATGGCGCGCAGGTGATAGGGATTGTCGGGGACGTTGTAGAAGAAGAACGTACCGTCGGCGCCCGACACGGTGTTCTGCGACGAGCCGGTGACGTCGTTGGCGAGCGTCAGGGTGACGCCGGGCAGCGGATCGTCGCCGGGGCCCACGACCTTGCCGCGGACCTGGCCTGCCCAGACGGCGGCCGGAAAAGCACATAGAAACAGAGCGGCGAGCGCGCCGCGCGAAAACGGTTGCAAACGCATCGGACCTCCAAGGCTCAAGCCCTCCCCGGCCGGTGCGCCGGCCGGGGATCAATTCCTTCGTTGGATCGAATGGACGAAGGGAACGGGAGGTCAGGCGGACGGCGGGCCGCGGGCGCCGCGCGAGCTGAGGGCGTCATAGCCGCTGGGCAGCGCGAGATCGCGCGGTTTGACGAGGCCGCGGGCCAGCGGCTCCAAGGCGGCCACCGGCAGGAGGTGGGCGCCGCTGGAGCGCAGTTGATGCAGGCAGAGGGGGCAGGCCGGATGCGTCGCCTCGGCGGACGATTCGAAGTGGGCCGGCCGGTCGGGGTGCCGCGCGCTGGGGGAGTAGGTCTGGTCGTGGAGATTCGCCAGCGCGTCGAGCGCCTCCCCGGGCGCGTGGAGATCCACCGCGCTCAGCAGGAGGGCTACCGCCAGCAGGCTCGCCCAGAGTCTCCGTTGCAATCGCATCAACATAAAGGTAGCAGAAGGTCCGCGTCCTGAAGCGCGACTCTCTCGCGAACGCGCGGCGGAAGAGGTGCGATTTCGCACACCGGCCATGCCGCGAAACAGGAGGGAGCAAGGGGGCGGCCCGCATCCGCCCCCTTGCCTTCAGGTACGTCAGTTGTCAAAGAACGGTGCCGCTTCGCGCGGCAATCCCCGTTTTCCGCCGTTCGTTCCCCCGTCTCCACCGCCTTCTGCGAGAGGGAACGAGCCGCGAGCCTCCGCGTCCGGGCCGTCACGAGCACGGCGTGAATCATTCCCTCCGCGCCGTGCACCCCGGCCGCCGCTTCCCGAGCCGCGAATCCCGGGGAACGCGCCGCGCGGCTTCGATCGCGCGGCCCGTGGAACGGGGAATGCGGCCCCCGGACCGGGGAACGAGGCCCTCATATCGTAATTTTGGATGCACATCTAAGGGAATGGGCCATTCCCCTCGCGGGAGACCCGCCGTAAACCGGGGGACGGATCGTTCCCCCTCCGTTTCGAACCCCAACGGACAGGGAATATCCCATATAGATCGTGCTTTCTCCGCGCGAAGCCCCAGAGGACGGCCCGGCTTGGCGGCCGGCGCCGACGATTTTCGGCTCAGGATGAAGAAAGGACTTGCAAGCGCCATAGTATGCGTATACTATCCGCTCGCTTCCGGCGTGTCGAGGGGGTTCTGGCTCGGGAATAGCCAAGACGTCGGAGGGATCGACAGGAGATTGATTTTCCGTCGCCCCTTTTGGGCGCGGGATAGGGGCTCAGGGTAGCCCGAAGGAGAGAGACCATGGCGAGAGAACCGAAGTACGGAGTGACGTTGAACGGCTGGGAGCGTCTGCTGGCGTCGCTGGAGGCCAACGCGGCGGACTTCCCGCAGCTCGACACCTACCGCGACCAGCTCAAGACGATGCTGGACAACGCGCGGGACGCCTCGGCCCACCAGACCGCGATGTTGGCGGCCAAGCAGGAGGAGACGAGGCGTCTGCAGGGGGTGCTGGTCGACGGCCGCAAGCTGGCGACCTTCCTGCGCAACGGCGTCCGGCAGCGCTACGGCAACCGGGCGGAGAAGCTGGTCGAGTTCGACCTCGCGCCCCTCCGCACGAAAGGCCGGGCGCCCGAGCCGACGAAGCCCCCGGAGGTGAAGTCCACGGCGAAACCGAACCCTGCCTGACGCCTGGCGTCAGGTCCCCGAAGGCGCTGCACGTTCTTTGACAACTGAAGCATTTTTCGCCGGAGGGGCGGGTGCGCGGCCGTTCCCTCCGGCGGTTTTTCCGCGC